>JBNASL010000020.1:0-18866 GCA_049717905.1 Candidatus Bathyarchaeales archaeon
AGTCGGGCGTTCATACCAGCTGAACTACCGGCCCAAGTGAAAATTTTTCACTGGATTAGAAAGCTTCTTCGAAGGGATTTAGCAGTTTCGATTTGCAACTTTGAGGTGTTGTTATTTTGGCTGTTGATTTTTGAATTTTTCTGAGGCGGGTTCTCCGCCGATTCCCCAATGGGTTTTTGGAATTTCATGTACTATTACTTCTACGGCGTGTTTAGGAATTCCTAGGTCTTCGAAGACTTTTGTTATTCTTTGTATTAGGATTCTGGCTTTTTCCTCTCCGAAGTTTTCCCAAACGTTCACGTGGACGATTGGCATATTTCAACACCTGCACTGAAATTTCGTTTGCTTGAATAAATGTTTTTCACAATTGTGGAAAACTGGCTGGTTTTTGAGTTAACCTATGGCGATGTAGATTTTCTTTTCGTCTAAGGGGTATTCGTGCCATTTTGCTTCAGCTTTGGGTAAACCAGTGTGCAAGTGGACTTTTTTGGCGCGTACTAGCTCCGCCATGTCGCTTAAATAAGGTTGTAGAAGCCTTGCATTTTCTTCTTCAAGTCCAGCTATGTGGACGTTGTTTAGCATGTCTGTTGGAACGTAGCCCAACTCCTTTCTTAGGGATTGAACTCTTCGGGCTATATCGCGCATAAGCCCTTCGCCGAGGAGCTTCTCATCACGGTAAACGTCAATAAAGACCGTTATGCCTTTCTCGGTGGTAGACGACCACTTTCCAACGGCAGTTTCAGCCTCAACGTTTTCTGGAACTTGCTGAGCGTACTCGGCGTTTTTAACATTTGCGAGTTCGAGGAAAACTTCATTAAGGTTTTTTATGGACTCGCAGACCTTTTCAGGAGCAACAACAACCGCCATTCTTATGGGCCATCTTCGCTTTAGCTTAGCTGCTTGCCTTGCAGAATAAACCATAGAAAGGCATTGAATAAGGTTTTCAAAGTGTTCTTCTAAGGGCTTGTCCCGTAGCTTTTCATCTGGCTTTGGCCAGCTTTCAAAGTTCACCGACTCATAAAGAGCAGGGTCAAGCCTTCTATAGATTTTCTGGTATAGGGCTTCGCTCAAGAACGGCGTTACAGGGTTAAACATAAGCGTAACAGTTTTCAAAACATGCCATAGACACGCGTATATGGCTAGTCTACGGTTAAGGGTTTCAGGGTCGTCTGTCCACAGCTCTTTTCTGATCATTGGCACGTAGAAGCGGCTTACTGTTTCAATGACAAAGTCTTCAAGCTCCGCCAGCGCAGTGTTGAATTCGCATTTTTCCAGTCTTACTGTGCACTCTTCGATTGTTTTCTGGAGTTTTGAGAGGAGCCAAAGGTCTGGCTTTTTAAGCTGGCTTTTCTCTTTTGCCCATTCAAGCGTATGTTCTTGAGGGTTAAAGTTGTCGTATTCTGCGTTCTGCAAGAAGAACCTATTCAAGTGGTAAAGTGTGGAGAGCACTTGGTATGGGCGGCGGCTAAGCTCGTTCAAGTCGAAGTTCATAAACTCTATTGGAGAGCACTTTCGCATTAGGTAGAATCTGCAAACATCCGCTGAGGCTTTTTCCAAAAGCTTGTTCACTTCTACAATGTTTCCGAGGCTTTTACTCATCTTTCTACCTTTAGCGTCTTGGGTTAACCCTTGAAAAAGGAAAGCCTTGTACGGAGCTTCTGCTTTGCCAGTTAATATTACATGTTCCAAAAGCAGCGAGTTTGCCCATCCTCTGGTTTGATCTATTCCTTCGGTGAGGAATTCTGTGGGCACATATTTCTGAAATTCTTCATCTGTGAATCTGGCGTAGGGTGAAGCTCCACTGTTGTGCCAAGTGTCCAACACGAAGGGTTCTCTGTGCATTGTGCCTCCGCATTTTTCGCACTTTATTGTGATGTGGTCTATCCAAGGCTTGTGAAGCTCAAAATTTGGCGGAGGTTTTTCCAAGGCTTTTTCGATAAGTTCTTTTTTGCTTGCTATAAGCGTTTTTGCTCCGCATTTTTTGCAAACCCATATGGGCAGTGGGGCTCCCCAGACGCGTTCCCTTGAAATACACCAAGGCTTTCCCTCTTTCAAGAAGGAGAGAAAACGGTTTTTCGGAGCTTCGAAGAAGTATTCGACTTTTTCCGCGGCTTCCACCACTTTACTGTTTATTTTGTCTGTTCTTAGGAAGTATTCTCTTCTCGCAAGCCAAACAATTTTATGGTGAGAACGCCAACACGTCGGATACTCGTGTCTTATGGTTTTCACTTTCACTAACGCGTTTCTCTTGCGCAGTTCCTCAACAACCATGGCGTCAGCGTCTCTTGCAAAAACTCCACTGAAAAGGCCGGTTTCCTCTGTGAACCTCACTTCATCATCGAATGGTGCAAAAACTGGAACACCTCTTTTTTGTGCAGCGTAAAAGTCTTCTTCACCGTTTCCAGGAGAAAGATGCACCACCCCCGTAGCAGTGTTCACGTCCACAAATTCTTCGCATATAACCCTATGTACAAGCGGATGCCTATCAAGTTCTGCTTGTTTTGGAATCAAATCTTTGAGTGGATATTCATATTTTAGGCCTTCAAAGCTTTTTCCAGTGACAGTTTCAGCTATTTCATATTTTTCTATGCCCAACTCTTGCATTACTGGTTCTACACGTTGCATTGCGATCAACCATTTCTCGTCGCCTACTTTGACTTTGGCGTATTCTGCTTCTGGGTGGACAGCGAGCATCATGTCCGTGACTATGGTGAAGGGCATGGTTGTCCATACAAGGAAGTACTCGTTTTGGCTTTCAGTCAGCCTAAACTTGAAGTAAAGTGACGGGTCTTCCACCTCTTTGTAAGAGCCTTCATAGCCTACTTCTGCGCTGCTTAGGCTTGTTTGGCATCCGGGACAGTAAGCCACCACATAATAGCCCTCTTCCAGTAAGCCTTGCTCCCAGGCGCGTTTAAGATACTGCCATTCCCTTTCAATGTAGTTGTCCAAATATGTCCAGTAAGCCCTCTCTTGGTCGATGAATATTCCAAGCTTTCTGTCTGCTTCAACCCATTCTTTGTGATATCGCATGATCGTCTTTTTGCACTCTTCTATGAAGCGTTCTTCGCCAACCCTTTCCACGAGTTCCCGCTTGTTTTTCACGCCTAACAGTTTTTCAACTTCAAGCTCCACGGGTAAGCCTTGACAGTCCCACCCAGCCCAGAAAGGTACAAAATAACCCTGCATGGTTTTCCATCTGTAGCGCAAATCCTTAATCACGCGGCCTCTAGCGTGGCCCACATGGGGTATGCCATTCAGCGTCGGTGGGCCTTCAACATAACCCGCTACGCCTATGTTTTTTTTCTGGCGGAACTCCGTGAGCTTCTCTTGTATATAGTTTTTCTTCCAGAACTCGCGAATTTCTTTTTCAATTTCAAGCGGGCGATAATCCATGCTTAACAGTTTTGCAGAATTAGCTTCTAATTTGGCGGTCACCTTTCATCCCATACACCCGCAAATACACACAATACCATTCCAGCAAAATATAACCTTTACCCATAAGGTGGTCATGCCCGCAAATCTTAAAACTTGAACAGAAGAAATAAGAATGGGTTATTGATGGCAAAGATACTTGTGGTTTTTGAGTCAAATTATGGTAACACAAAACGTGTCGCTGAGAAGATAATTGAAGGATTGAATGAGGTTGGCGGGATGGAAGTTTCCCTTAAAGAACTCAAAGAAGTAGATTTCAAAACAATTCCTAATTATGATGCATTTCTGGTTGGTTCTCCAAACCATATGGGTGGACCCACAAAGGGCATCAAGAGCTTCATTGACAAGCTTAGCGAGTTAAGGTTGGAAGAGAAAATGTTTGCTGTTTTTGACACATACATGGGAAAGGATTTCGGAAAAGCTGTGAAGAAAATGGAGAAACGCATAAACGAAAAAGTTGCAGGGTTAAAGCAGATAGCGACCGGCTTATCCGTGAAAGTTCATGGAATGAAGGGCCCTATTATGGAGGGCGAGCTTCCAAAGTGCAAAGAATTTGGGAAGAACATAGCCGCTCAACTTAAGAAGGGGGTGTGAGAAAATAATGGGCTCCGGGAAAAGAGCTTGGGGAACAGTTTTTGTTGGTTTTCTGTGGATCATTCAATCTGTCGGTAGACTTTCTTTCGCAGCAGTCGGCACGCCTACGGGAATGGGACAATTTTTGGACGCCCCCATTTCAGATACAATCTCTTTCGTATTGTTTATGATGTTTCTGCTTTTGGGAGTGTTCGGTCTCATAGCTGCTTTCGGTCTCTTGGCAAGGCGAAAATGGGGATTTTGGGGCACAATATTTGTTAGTGTTACAACCATAGCTTTCGACATATGGGGATTAACAATTCAATTCACAGCGGCTATTGGCCTGATTGTACCGCTGATATCAATACTGTACCTCTACCCTAAGAAATCGCAACTGTTTGCAACTATGCTTGTATAAAGGCTACCTTAAAACAAGCTTTAACTCTTTACTCGTAGAAAATTTGAAACCGGCAAACAACATGTTTTTGGTTGCCGGAGAAGTCAATAGGGATAGCCCCCCTCTAGTTTTCGGTGCCTAATTTCACGGGCTTGTCTTTTAGCCAACATTTTAGTGAGTAAAGCGCCAATAGGATCACGGCGATCTCCACAATTACTGATGCTGGCCCTATGTAGAAGGGGTTTCCATAGGCAAAGGGGTATAACACCCAGAACATTTCGTTGTGGGTGAACATGTCTAGTAAAACGTGGCTGAAGCCTCCGAAAAGGCTTAACAGGTATATGTTTAACATGGGATACTTTACTTGGACTGGATTAAGCCGCACTCTTTTGTAAACTATTAACAAGCTATTTTCAAACAAGCGCTCAACAATGTAGACTCCGAGAGCCACTATTATTGGGTAGGCTGTTAGGGCTAATGTGAAACCGTGAAAAAGTCTATGGTCTAAAGGTTCTCCTAAAAGAAAGAAGTATACTGGCTCCAAGTCGATGAATGTTGTTGAAACCGCCAACGCCAGTGGATCCACACTTCTTTTGTTTTTAAAGTAAAGAAACATGAAGACTAATCCGTGAAGTAGGGTAATCGGCATTTTAAAGGCCTCAGCTTCTATTCTATGGGAATTTTCTTTCCGTCAAAGTCGCGTTTCCAAAGTCCAAATTCGCCCTTAACGGTTTTCAACTGATCTGATGTAAACACCGGGCCGTCTCTGCAAACGCGATATTTGCCAATAACGCAGCTTCCACAAATGCCTATGGCGCATCGCATTAGGCGTTCTAGACTGGCCTCAAAGTTTATGCCGTGCTTTTCCGCTAGGCTGAACGCTTTCTGCACCATTTGTTCAGGTCCACAAGCGTAAATCATGTCAAACTTTTCCCTTGCCAAAAGAGCCTCTAAAGGCTGAGTGGCCAAACCTTTGGCGCCGTAGCTTCCATCCTCTGTTGCAGCTAAAACATTTTCTTTACCAAACTGCGCATATAACTCGTCTAAGAAGAGCAGTTCCTCCCTTGTTTTGGCGCCTGTGATAAAGGTGATTTCTACTTTTTCCTTGGCAAGCCTTTTCGCCAGGAAAAGCAGTGGAGCGTTGCCTGTTCCGCCGCCAACCATCAGTACTCTGCCATTTTTTATGGTGAAGCTGTTTCCGAAGGGTCCACGCAAGCCTACAATTTCGCCAGCCTTTTTGTTATGGAGGGCGTTTGTTGCTTCACCAACCCTTTTAACAGCAACCGAGACGGCGCCGTCTTCTTTCGTGTCTAAAATGCTGAAAGGGATTTCATCTACTCCTGGAATCCACAACATTAGGAATTGACCAGGCTTAGCCTTTGCGCATTGGCGGTCTTTAAAACTGAAAGTTTTAACCGTGGGGCTTTCTGTTTTTACGCCGAGTATACGTGTGGTTCTCAACTGGTTAACTGCGGTGAGCCAAGCCGACAATCTCGTTCACGCTCCTAAACCCTTTCCTTTTCAAGTAGGCGTCTATTCCCTTCGCCATTGCTTTGAAAACGCTGGGGCCTTTTAGGGCTATGGCTGTTCCGATTTGGATGGCGGTGGCGCCTGCAAGCATAAACTCCACAGTGTCCCGCCAGTCTGTTATGCCTCCGCATCCGATTATGGGCACTTTAACGCGTTCATAAATTTCGTATACACATCTTATGGCCATAGGCTTTATCGCGGGACCTGACAATCCGCCTTTCCTATTGCCTAAAATGGGCTTTGCGGTTTCCAAGTCTATAGCCATGGCTCTTACAGTGTTTATGGCGGTTAAAGCGTCTGCACCTGCTTTGACAGCTCTTTCAGCGATTTCCGCTATTTCGGAAACGTTTGGAGAAAGCTTAACGAAAACAGGCTTTTCCACAACCGCCTTAACTTTTCTAACAACCTCAGCTAAAACTTCTGGTCTCTGCCCAATTTCAACGCCTGTTTCTTTAACATGGGGGCATGAAACATTAAGCTCCACGGCGTCTGCTCCAGCCTTAACCGCTTTTTCAGCAACTAACGCGTATTCTTCGGCTGAAAACCCGTAAACGCTTACTATAAGGGGCACTTTGAGAACCGCCTTAGCCTCCAGTATGTCCTTCGTAAACTCTTCTATTCCAGGATTGGGAAGCCCCATCGCGTTTATTAAGCCGCAGCTTACTTGCGCAACTGTTGGATTTGCATAGCCCCTTCGAGGCTTAAGCCCCACAGACTTTGTAACAACCGCACCAGCACCGCCTCCAGCAATACTTTCAAGAGTATCCGCTGAATATCCAAGAATGCCAGAAGCCAGCATAGTTGGATTATCAAGGCGTAAGCCAGCCAAGTTAACATTTAGGCGCTTATGCTTCAAAGGCGCTTCACCACAGAGTTTTCCAGTCTAGTTTGTCGCTTTAACTTGATAAGTTTAATTCTGTACGCAAGCTTTTCAGAATCCTTTATCTATACAAGCCTAGTAGATAGTATCTGAAACTCTGAGGAGTAGATGATGAAAGCAACCATACTACACACTTTGTTCGGGGTTCTAGCTTTTGACGAGGCAAACAAACTTATCGCCAATGCACTCTTCCCTAAAAAGCCTGAAGAAGCCGCCAAAACCATAATGGAAATTGAATCTGGGAAAGCTGTTAAAGAAGTTGCCAACCTAGTTAACCACCTAAAAAACATCGGCTACACTAATTTAGTTTTTGAAAACGCTCCCTTGGCGGCAGAAGTTAAAGAAAAATTCAGCATGGCTGTTGAGGTTTCTAAGGTTTCCGAGGCTGGAGAACTCCTTCGTTCAAACATGGAAGGGTTCGCCATAGAAACAGGCTTTGTTAAGGACTATGAAGAGTTCCGCCTTTGGACTCACAGCGTTACAATGGAAATTGCCAAACTTAAGGTTAAAAGGGCTGTGGAGAAAAAAGACCTAATCATAGCGCAGGCTATTCAGACGCTTGACGACTTGGATAAAACCCTAAACCTCTTCATGAGCCGTGTAAGAGAATGGTACGGCGTCCACTTTCCAGAGCTTGACCGCCTACTGGACAAGCATGAAACATACGCTAGACTAGTGTTAAACCTTGGAAGTAAAGAAAACTTCACTTCTGAAAGACTTGAAAAAGAAGGCTTGCCGAAGTCAAAAGCTGAACAGGTGGCAAACGCCGCCCAGACCTCCATGGGCGCCGACCTAGCCGAAACAGACGTAAAGCAAATTCAAGCTTTATGCAAAAACGTGTTAAGCCTATACGAGCTTAGGCAAACCTTGGAAAACTACATAGATGCAGCCATGGAAGAAGTGGCGCCGAACACAAAGGCCATAACTGGCTCGCTATTAGGCGCGCGGCTTATAGCGTTAGCTGGAGGACTTACAAATTTGGCTAAAATGCCCGCAAGCACCCTTCAAGTTTTAGGCGCTGAAAAAGCCTTGTTCCGCTCATTGAAAACTGGAACCAGACCGCCAAAGCACGGAATAATATTTCAACACTCGCTTTTGCATGAGGCGAAAAAGTGGCAGAGGGGTAAAATTGCCCGAGCCTTGGCTGGAAAATTAGCCATAGCCGTGAGAACAGATGTTTTCGGAGGCAGATACATAGGTGAAGATTTGAAGGCTGACTTGGAAAAGCGAATTGAGGAAATCCACCAGAAATACGCTGAGCCTCCAAAAATTCTTGAGAAAAAGCCTAAACCATCTAAACATGAAAAGAAGTGGAGAAAGAAAAGGCATGCACGTTAAACCTCATCCGCAGTTCCCCCAAATATATCAGGTAACCCTTGAAGACGGAAGCCAAAGACTTGCAACAAAAAATCTGGCGCCGGGAAGAAACGTTTATGGCGAGAGGTTAATACGCTTTGAAGGCGTGGAGTACCGCATATGGGACCCCTATAGAAGCAAACTAGCAGCAGCCATCCTCAAAAACATTAAGGTAGTCCCTATAAAGCCAAGCCATCAAGTTCTCTATTTAGGCGCGGCTTCCGGAACCACCGCCAGCCACGTTTCAGACATAGTTGGCGAGAAAGGACACGTTTACTGTGTTGAATTCGCCTCAAGGGCCATAAGAGAACTGATTAATAACGTATGCGCTTATCGGCTTAACATGTCGCCAATCCTTGAAGACGCCCGCTTCCCCGAGAAATACGCCCCTTTTGTCCGCGGCAAAGTTGAAAGCATTTATTGTGACATAGCCCAGCCGGAACAAGCCAAAGTTCTTGCAGATAACGCAGACTTATTTCTGAAAAAGCAAGGCTGGATAATGCTTGCTGTGAAAGCCCAAAGCATAGATGTGACAAAGGAGCCCTCAGAAATCTACAAGCGCGAAGTTAAAGTTCTAGAAAACAGAGGCTTCCAAATAGAGGATGTTGTCCACTTGGAACCCTACGACAAAGCCCATGCCATGATAGTGGCAAAAACCTAGAAAAAGGCATATAGCGTATAACCTTATATCCCCGAGTGCGATTGATGTTTTTGTGATAGTTCAATGACCTCTAGGGAGATGGGAAAGGTAAAAGCTACAGAGGCTGTGTTGAAAGAGGCTGGCTTTACCGTCTCCCAGAGATGTTGTTCTAGACCAAGCTGCTTCGACATTGCGGCTAGAAAAAACACTTCTATTATTTTGATAAAGGTTCAGCCAGACATTGGATGCGTCTCTCCCTACGACTCTTTAGAGTTAAGGATAATTTCAGAAAACGTCTCAGCAGCATCCCTTTTTATCAGCGAAAAAACCCGTGAAAAACCCTTGGAAGACGACACTGTTTATTCAAGATACAATGTTTTCGCTGTCACATCTAAAACCTTTGAAAACATTGTCTTGAGGAAAATCTACCCATTAATTCAGGCTGGCCCGGGAGGCTATTACGTCGAAATAGACGGGGAAATAATTAAACGGAGAAGACAAGAGTTAGGCTTATCCGCTGGCGAGATTGCAGAAAAAGTAGGCATTTCCCGAAGGACTCTTTACGGCTATGAAAGAGGAATGGCTAAAGCCTCAGTGACAGCAGCCTACAACCTACTATGCACCCTTGGGGTTCCAGTGGCTAAAACTGTAAACATTTTTGAGGCAACTAAAAATCAGCGGAAACCGTTCATGGCAAGGGCTAGAGGACTAATCACAAGGAACAAACTTCTGCAAAGGATTTTCAAGAAGCTTGCCGGCTACAACATAGTGGCTGTTAAGAAGGCCCCCTTCGACTTTGTCATCACGGTTCCAGAGGAAAATATGCGAATAATTGGCGGAGTTGCAGGTGAAAGCGAAACAGCGTTAAGTCAAAGGGTTGATGAAATTTTAAGCCTCAGCAAGGTTGTCAAAGCCCACCCAGTCCTTGTAACAGAAAATTCGAAACCCTTAGACAAGGATATCCCATGCATTCCAAGCGGAGAACTCTCAAAAATAAAACGTCCAGAAGACCTTTGCAAAAATTAAAAAAGCCTTTTTTGCCTAGAATCGTTTTCCTTTTTAAGCTTTTTAGCAGGCTTCCATGACTTTCTCACAAATTCAGGATACTCTCCTAAGCTTTCTAGACATTGTTGCAGAAACCTCAAAGTTTTTGAGTCTGTGGGATAGCCGCATCCAAAGTCGCCGTACTTGGCTTTCAACTCTGCGATTTCCCTATCCCTCTCAACCTTCGCTATTATCGAGGCGGCTGACACCACTGGATATTTTCTATCCGCTTTATGCTCCGAAACCACCTCAACCTTGAAAGATAAATATTCAAGAATATGCTGCTTAAAGCGCTCCTCCAAAACATCCGAGGCATCCACATAGGCTACGTCAGGCCTAAGCTGTTCTATGACTTTTGCCATGGCTTGCGCCTCCAACCTGTTAAGCCTATGAAGCTTTCTGCCTGTCTCGACAACTTTGTCTATTTCTGCTGGTGAAAGCTTTACAACAGCATACTTTAGGGCTAATCTTTTAATTTCAAAAGCCAAGTTTTCACGTCTACTTGGAGACAAAAGTTTTGAGTCTTTTACACCCAGCTGAATAAGCTTTACTAAATCTTTCTCTTCAATTAGAATCCCCGCGATAACCAACGGTCCTATAACAGAACCGCGTCCAGCGTCGTCGACACCAGCAACCAGCATAGAAAGTACTTTTCTCCATTCATAATATTTAATTTTGCTAGTCTTTTGGGCTTTGAGAGGCGAATTCTATGGCTTGAAGCAGTCCTCTAGCCATGTCTAGAAGATTTGCTAAAACCATTAGCGCTAAAAGGGGCATAAACTCGATTGTTAAGTTGAGTCCTTCAATGTTAAGAGATAGCAAACCGAAGTTTGTGGCATATGCGAAATACACTATTAGAAAGAAAGCCCGCATGACGATGAAGATGTACTTGTAAATGGTTTCTTCACTTAACGTTGTTGCGAATGTGAAAAACAGCGTAGCCCAAGCTAAAATTGCAAAGGATGTTGAATATTGCGGGTAGATTGCCGAAAACATTGAAGTAAAAAACCAGAGAATAAGAAAGGCCACTCCTACGATAGCTGTTATAAAAGTTGCCTTAGCAATTCTAAAGACAAGCTTTCTGCGGGTCCATGGGGTTTCAGCTTCACTCATTGGAGTTCCCACGCTTTCTCTAATACTTGCATGTCCGCAAAATATAAGCGGAGTACACCTTCATGCGTAATCTTTGAAGGGTCGTTTATCGTCATCTCTAGAGAGTCCTCAAAATACTCGTGAGGAGGAGCGTTCACATTCTGCTTAGCTGAGCCTATAAGTTCCCCTGCAGAATTGTAAAGCTTTGCTGAAAGCGATCCGTTAACTTGGAAAAATGCGTTGTTTTCAAAGCTTATGGAGGCCGAGAAAGTGCGGCTTACATTATCGTAGGCAATGTTATAGATTGTTAGTTTGTGAAAAGGTGCACCCCATGGTATTGTGGTTCCAGTTGAGGTTTGAAAGGCTATGGCTGAAGCCACACGAAAACTTAAAGACGCGTTCACATTCAACTCTGTATCGCTTGTCAAGAGTTCCCTGTTCTTGGAAAGCAGGTCTTCTAGGCTTATAGAAAAGTTACAGCTGGAATCCACAATATCGCCTGCGGGAACATTTGGCAATTTTGCCGATGAAGTGGATAATGTTTCGTTTTTCATGAAAATCTGCAGTTTAACTTCCACGTCTGTGAGGTCGTAAAAACCAGTGTTGTCAATGTAGAATGGTATGGAGAGAAAAAGAGTTCCGTTTGATACCGAGCCCCTCGGTTCTTGGATGCCAACGCCTTTTGCTTCAAAAATTTTTATAAGTGAGAATGCCACGGTAACCGGCAGTATCAATATGATAATCCATATAATTGTAATTATCCATCCGAGGGCCCTGATGGTTTGGTGCAAATTAAACTCCCCGAATGCTTTAGAGGTTTAGCTTATTTTAGTTTTAGGTTTTTTCAGAAGTTTTTTCTTCGGTTTTGGGTTGTCGAATCTGCTGAGGCTGCGCGGGCGTTTTTGATTCTCTGTAAAGTTGTATCCCCCTCATGGTTGCAATGGACCCTGTCCAGCCCATTATTCCAAGGAACATGATTTTTATCACTGCTTCTGCTATGGGTCCAAGTATCCCTCCTAGGGCTTTTGATAGGTCTTGGGATGTGGCGATGCCTACGACGGACATGAGCATTAAAGCGGCAATAATGAACGTAAGGATCAGTAATACTAGGCCTGTTGCTATCAGAATGTACGCTACAAGCTCAGGTTTTTCAATTTTCATGCTTTACACCATTATGCTTAAGGTTCATCTCTTTTTCGAACTTATATAAAAATCATACGTTTCGTTCATGTGAAAAATCTTAAGTGCTTTGTTGCAAAGAAAGTATTGAGGCAAAATGAAAGCCGCTGTATATTACAGTCAAAGGGATATACGCGTTGAAGATTTACCTGTTCCAAAGATAAGCCGCGGTGAAGCCCTAGTAGAGATGAAGGCCTGCGGCATCTGTGGTTCAGACTTGATGGCTTGGTACCTTGAAAACCGTGCGCCTCTAGTTCTTGGACATGAGCCTTCAGGGGTAATTGCCGAAGTAGGCAGTGAGGTTGAAGCCTTTAATGTGGGCGACAGGGTTTTCGTCCACCATCATGTGGCTTGCCTCAAATGTCATTACTGCATGCGCGGAGACTACACTCTATGCGAGCAGTTCCACAAAACAAACATTGTCCCAGGCGGATTTGCCCAATACTTTAAAGTTCCCGTTCCAAATCTCCAGTTGGACACGCTTAAAATTCCTAAGGGCCTATCCTTTGAGGAAGCCACTTTAATCGAGCCTGTTGGTTGCTGCATAAGGGCACTGAAAAAATGTAAAATTCAAGAGGGTGACGCAGTGGCAATAGTTGGCGCTGGAGCTACGGGCATAATTCACACAGCCTTGTCAAAAATTTTCGGCGCCGAAAAAACTATCGTAAGCGACTTAATTGATTTTCGCTTAAAGGCTGCTGAAAAGTTCGGTGCAGATGTTGTTGTTGACCCGCGAAAAGCAGATTTAACCGAAGTTGTTCGCGCTGAAACCGGTGGGAGAGGCGTAGATTTAGCCATTGTCACTGCTCCAAGCTTAGATGCCTACAAAGCCGGGTTAAATGTATGCCGTAAAGGCGGAAAACTCTGTGTTTTCGCTCCTACAGATCCTGAAAACTTTTTGGAAATAAGTCCGAAAAAGCTTTTCTTCAGCGAACTTCAAATAATTCCATCTTATTCAACTTCACATATTGAAACAAGAGAAGCCTTGGAGCTGATAAAATCTGGAAAAATAAAAGTGAAGGATTTAATAACCCACCGCTTCACCCTTGAAGATACAGCCCAAGCTTTTAAAACGGCTTTAGAAGATAAGGAAAGCCTGAAAGTTATAGTGCTTAATCGGCGATGGAAATGAAGGCAGCCATGCTTTACGGCATTAAAGACTTGCGGGTTGAAGAAGTTGAAATTCCAAAAGTTGGAACCGGCGAGGTTCTAGTAAAAGTTAGAGCAGCTACCACATGCGGCACAGACCTAAAAATTTTCCAGAGAGGGTATGTTGAAAAGGTGATAAGGCTTCCAACAGTTTTTGGACATGAGTGGGCAGGTGAAGTTATTGAAGTTGGCGAAGGCTTAGAATGGCCAAGGAAGGGTATACGGGTTCGCGCTGGCAACAGCGCTCCTTGTCTGCGGTGTCCCATGTGTCAGAAGGGCAAATACAACCTTTGCGAACACATGATTTGGCTTTGGGGCGCCTACGCTGAATACATAAAAGTTCCAGCTCACATGGTCATTGTAAACATGCAGGAAATTCCCCAGCACGTTTCCTACGAGGAGGCCGCCGTTGCGGAGCCGTTGGCGTGTGTGCTCCACGGAGTTGAAGAGGCAAAAGTCAAGTTAGGCGACTCTGTGACAATAATAGGCGCTGGACCCATAGGTCTGTTACATCTCTTAACTGTTAAGAAAATGGGCGTGGAAAAAGCCATAATAGTAGACCTTGTTGAAGAAAGGCTTGATTTTGCAAGAAAACTCGGCGCGGATGCAACGGTCAATGCTGGCAAAGAAGATGTTGTGGCAAGAGTTAAGGAGTTGACTGGCGGTTACGGTGCAGATGTTGTTATTGAGGCCATAGGAGTGCCGGCAACATGGGAGCAAGCCTTAAAGTTGGTGAGAAAAGGCGGAACAGTTCTAGAGTTCGGCGGCTGTCCACCAGGAACAGAAATAAAACTCAGCACCGAGCAACTCCATTACGGGGAAGTAACAGTTATGGGCACTTTTCACGCAACTCCGCTGCATTTCAGAAAAGCCCTCAATTTTATAGCGTCAAAAACCATTGACGTTAAGCCCCTTATAACAGCGAAAATGAAGCTGGAAGAAATAAAAAAGGCCTTTGAAGTGCTTTCCACCTCTAAAACCCATATAAAAATAGCCATAAAGCCATAAATTATGCATTCTTGGCTCCAAGTTCCTAGCTTTCCTTTGCCTGTATGTTTTCTATATACTTAGCGTTGAGGATTATGCTTTTAGCCAAAAGTCTTATGAACACTCTGGAACAAATAAGGTGCGGAGAGAAAACATATGGTTTATTGTGTTAAATGTGGCGCCAAAAATCCTGATGACGCTAAAACATGTTTTCAATGTGGCGCGCCCTTATACCCATTAAGCGAAAGCGGGCAGCCGAAACCAGTGGAAAGGGAGTGTTTTGGGGCTCACAGAGGCGTGGAACCCCGTGAAAGGGTTGAAGAAGAGTGTTTCGGTATTCCTAGAGGCAGCGCAGTTGTGGGTTTAGCCATAGGCTTAATAATTGTCCTTGCAGGTTTGAGCCTTCTATTTCAAGAACTCTACGGCATAAGCATACCCTGGTGGCCTTTCGTCATCATCCTTTTTGGCATCTTAATAATAGTAGGCGCCGCTTACGGTTTAAGTCGTAAATATTAGCTTTCCCTCTCCTTTTTTAATTCGCAAGAGGTGCTGCATAAGCGGCAAATTAGCAGATGATCCCGCTGGGAAATAAGTATCCGCGTGAAAAGCCAAAACAATATTAAGCCAATCAAGTATAAATCAAGAAGCACGTTTTCTGTAAGGCTGTCCACCCCGACAAGCATAAGAAAACAAGCAACCACGAAAAACGCGTTTAAGACTGAACGAGTGAATCCCCTAAACTTAAATTGGAAAAGGCCTAAGGCGACACCAGCTTGGCCAAATAAAACCGTCAATAACGAGGACTGTATTAAAATATTCCATTCAACGAAAAAATAGAGAATAGATCCAGCTAGAACAATTAGAGCCCCAATAAACAAACCCGTACACGCTGCACATAAAACCCGTCCGTTTACTTTTATGAGATGATCCTCAAAATTTCCACAATCTGGGTGATGCCCTTTAAAGTGAATGGATACTCTGTGAGAATTGGCATTTTTAACTTCAGAAGCTGGATTTTTCCTTCCTTCATGTGTATGGGAGGTTTTCGAGCACTTCTCTGGAAAGAAGACGGCAAAGATCCCGAAAAGGCAAACTAATGTGAAAAGTAAGCCCATTAGTGGTTTACGCCAATAAACACTCCATTGGACTGTTGGCTTATAAATGGCAAGGGGTAACACTAAGGCTATTCCCAGAAAGGAGAGACTTAAGGCTAAAGCGACGAGAAAATCGTAGTCAGTATTTTTAGGCATATCTCTATCCCTAGAAAAGCGCCTTAAACTGTTCCAGTAAGCCTTTGCTAGCCATGAACCAGTAAACTCTTCTTCGCATTTCGCTATGCGAAAAGATTCCTAAAAGGCGTCTCTTCCACGAGCCATAAAAGCTTCTGTAACAAGTGTAAAGCTCCTCCTGCACTTCTCTCCGCGATAATGTTTCCGTGGGCATTATGGCGTGAACCATGTCATAGTTTGCCCAGTTAAAATCTTCAATCCAACCGTTTTGTTTAGCTTCTTCATATATTTGAGTTCCTGGAAAAGGTGTTAGGATGCTGAATATGGCGAAGTCCGGGTCTAACTCGTTTACAAATTCTCTTAGATTTGCAATAGACTTAGCAGTGTCTTTTCTATTACCTATAATAAACATCGTGTGAGCTGCAATATCATTTTCTTTTAAAAGTTTCACAGCTCTTTTAGCGTCTTTCACAGTTATGTTCTTGCCATACTTGTCAAGGATTGCTTTATCAGGGTTTTCCACGCCTAAAAGAACCCATCTAAGCCCAGATCTGCGCAGCTTAGGCAGAAAACTTTCGTTTCTAACAATGTCGTCGCATCTTGCCTGCACAAACCACATAAGCTCCTTCAAATCCTTCTTAAGTATTTCATCGGCAACTTCGCCTATTCTACTGCCGGAGCCCAAATTGTCATCCGTCAACCAGATGAACCGGCTGCCATAATTGTTATAACAGAACGCCATCTCTTCAGCAATACGCGCAGGCGATTTTGTGCGCCATCTGCCCTGCCAATGCTTCCACTGAGTGCAGAAAGTGCAAGAATGGAAACATCCCCTAGACCCCTCAATCAAGGCGTAGGGCGCCTTGCGGCCAACCATGGCGGCAAAATGATACTTGTTAACCAGATCCTTAACAAGGTGATATCCAGGATAGGGAAGCACCTCCAAATTGTCAATAAGCGCTCTCGGAGCATTATGGAAAATTTTCCCTTTATACCTAAAAGATATTCCTTTTATGCGTGGAAAGGCTGAAGGTTTTTCAGCATTTTTAACTAGCTCAACAAGGGTTTCTTCGCCTTCACCCCGCACGATAACGTCTATTTCCGGAAACTCTTTTAGGCTTTCTTCAGCGGTGACTGTAAAATGTTGCCCGCCGGTAACCGTTAAAACATTTGGATTTACTTTTTTGGCAGTTTCTAAGGTTCTGGCGACAACGTAAGTGTTGCAAGTGGCTAAAGCGCTTGAGGCTACAATGTCAGGGTTAAAAGCTTCAATCTTTTTTTCAAGCGCTTTCCAATCAATTTTCTGGGCGTTGCAATCTAAAACTTTTATTTCCGCATTCTTAACTTTAGTTTCAAGATATGCTGCCAGCTGGATGATGCCGTAGGGCGGCGGCAAATATTCCCCCATAACGAACCATATGTCTTTCGGCGGTTCTACAAAAAGTACTTTCATCACGCTTCTCCATAGTAATGGTTATTTTTCCCTTTAAAAAGCTTGGCAAATCTTCCCTTTTTTGCATAACCATTTTAAAGGGTGATGACAATAATTAGGCTGTGCTATGAGGTTTAAATTATGGGGGAGGGGAAGAGAAGGCATTCGGAAAGAGTGGATTTGCTAGGTCTAGTTTCTTTCGGATTTTTTCTTATACTTGTCGGAATATTATGGATTGAAACTCCAAATTTAACAGACGCGGTTATTGCTTTTTTCAAAGATTTTCAGCTTGTGCACTTAACTGAACACATAATTCTTCCAGCGCCCGTGAATAACCATTCGGTTGTTTATACCGCAGCCATGCAATTTTGCCTCACCTTCGGAGTTTTCCAAACGGTTATACTAGTTCTTCGGTTCTTTTTCCACGACTCCTTAAAAAGAAAGGCTGAAACTTTTTCAAGCATAGCTTTCTGGTTCACCATAAGCTTCTTTTGGCAAATGTTAGCAAATGCAAATATAGGCTGGCTTGGTTTTATTGGCGGGTTTATTATTTCTATCGGAGTTACAATAACTGCCCGGAGCCTTTTTTCACTCTTGGGATGAGGCTACCAAAAACATGGAATGTATTCTCTTATTCTGAATTTTACTCCCATTTTTTCAGCAATTTCACCTATTTCCCGAATATTTACCTCTGGAAGGGCTACTGCAGTGACTTCAACATCAAATTCTTCTTTAGCTTTCTCGATAAATTCGATTATGCTTTCAAAGGCGTTTTCAAAGCGTGGTCTGCAAACTTCCTTGTAGGTTTTCTCGTCGTGGGCGTTTAGGCTGACACTTATCTTGTCAACTCCTGCCTCCTTGAGCTCTTCGATCATATCGCGCCCTTTGTTTAGCAGGAATCCTTGACCGTTGGTGTCTATTCTTAACGTAACTATTTTTCCATAATTTTTTCTGATCCATTGGCTGACATCTAAGACACAGTCTAGTCTTGCCAGGGGTTCTCCGAAACCGCAGAAAACAATTTCCTTCCAATACTTCTTGTTTATGACATTTTGAAGTTCCACTAAAATCTCCTTTACTGAAGGATCCCTCTGCAGTTTTAGTTTGAAACCGCCAACTCCATTCCTGAAATTTCTCAGACAAAAGTAGCAGTTGTTGGGACACTGGTTGGTTATGTTTAGGTATAAATTGTTTCCAAGCCAGTAGACAAAGCTTGAATCCTTCTTGACAACCATGGTGGTTTTCTCCCATTACGTGATAGAAGTTTTCTTAAATTTAACAGAAAATCCTTTTGGAAACTTCTGATATGTTAGGATTAAACTTCACAGAACTCATGGAACTCTTTGAAGCTTATTCTAGGATTTCCCTTCATTGAATATTCAAAGACTCCTTTATTCTTATGGTAACAGTTACTGAAAAATGTCAACTCTTTTCCAAATGTATGCGCGAGTATTGCTACGTTAAGGCGGTCTGTGTACACTTTGCTAGAATTGGCTATAGCTGACACGTAAGCGTTTAGAGGTCTCCATTTAGAGATATCTGTAACAAGCAAACTGCCAGCCTTCTCCCTCAACTTTTCAATGATTTTCCTCTTGGCTTTCTTAGGAATTATTGATTCTCTGTCATTTCTTAAACATACAAGAGTATTTTTTTCTAGCACTAAATGAGCTAAACTTGCTTAGATCTCTCCGTGTCAAGTATAGCGATGTATCTTTTGAAAGGCGGGCTTCTACATTTTTGGGGAGACGCATATCTGAGAGGATGTCAAAGCTGTATTTCTCTCGGCAGAAAAGCACCACAGGACGTTTGTCAACGAAAAGCTTTCTAAAATCCGTCTTTTTGAACCAGAAGCTGTTGGGAGCCACGCCAACTGGTTTTTTAGAGCGCTTTAATATTCCTTTCAATAGTACAAGGCCATAATACAAGTCGTTCATGTAGCCGCCGCC
>JBNASL010000021.1:0-18802 GCA_049717905.1 Candidatus Bathyarchaeales archaeon
ACGGGCCCCCTCTCGTTGGGCTTCGTGAATATGCATTGGATAAGGCTTTAATAAATTTAGCTTTCGCCCTTTTATAGGAGATTTGAATTTTAAAGAATGATGATTATGGTTGAGGGTTTGGCTTTGGGCGAGCTTGTGTTTGTTGGGCTTGGCTTGCATGATGAGAAGGGTATAAGCTTAAAAGGTTTGGAGGAGGTTAAAAGCGCGGAAAGCGTTTTCATAGAACTTTACACCAGCGTATTGCCCAATTTTTCCATAAGCCGTTTTGAAGAAATGGCAGGTAAGAAGTTGCGAGTAGTTTCTAGGAGGGAGTTGGAGGATGAAAACGGCGAGGCTGTTTTAAAAGAGGCGGATATGGGTAAAGCGGTTCTGCTTGTTCCAGGCGACCCGCTTATTGCGACGACGCATGTGGCGCTTAGGCTTGAAGCTGAAAGGCGTGGAATAAAAACCCGCGTTGTCCACGGCGCTTCAATATTGTCGGCAGTTATGGGCTTGTCAGGTTTACACAACTACAAGTTTGGAAAAAGCGTTACAATACCGTTTCCGGAAAACTTTTCCGAGACTCCGTACATGGTTATTAGGGAAAACCTTAGACTTGGGCTTCACACGCTTTGCCTTTTAGACATAAACGCTGAAAAAAAGCGTTACTTAAGCATAAGGGAAGCCCTTGAAATGCTTTTAAATGTTGAGGCCAAACGGAAAAATGGAACAATAACAATTGAAAGGCTGGGGGTGGGAATAGCGAGGGCTGGAAGCCCAAACCCGACGGTGAAGGCAGACTTTGTCGAAAAGCTTTTAAGGTATGATTTTGGAGAACCACCTTATACTTTGATTTTTCCTGGAAAACTGCATTTCATGGAAGCTGAAGCCTTAATAGCCTTTGCTGGGGCTCCTTTAACAGTTAGGAAGATGGTTCAATGACGTTGGAAAAGCTTGTTTCAAAGTATATCGCCTCCGCGGAACATGTTTTAGGCGAAATTGAAGTCGCAGAGAATAGCACGGATCTTTATGCAGATTGCGTTAGGCAGGTTTTGGAGGCTGCAAAAGCCTATCTGCAAGATGCCAAATATTACAGAGAGAAAAAGAGGTTTGATGTAAGCCTCGCCTCTGTTGCCTACTGCGAGGGATTGTTAGACGCTTTAAAAATGTTGAGAGCGGTGAAGTTTGAATGGCCCACAAGAAAAGAAAAGTAGTTTTAGCCTCGGGCGTATTCGACCTTCTACACCTTGGACACGTGCGGTTTTTGGAAGAAGCAAAAAAGGCTGGCGGAGAAAACGCCGAACTAATAGTCATCGTTGCTAGGGACAGTACTGTTGAAAAGAGGAAAGGCGCTAGGCCTGTTATGCCGGAAAACCAGCGTCGTGCACTGGTGGAGTCCTTGAAGGTTGTAGACGAAGCCCTTTTAGGCTTTGAAGATTTTAACATGGGCAAGGTTATTGAGAAAATAAAGCCGGATGTCATCGCTGTGGGCCACGACCAAGACGGAGTGGAAAAAGCTGTGAAAGAATATGTTGAGGAGAAAGGTCTAAAGATAAAAGTTGTTAAAGTCGGCAAGTTCAGCGAAGACGAATTGGACAGTTCATCCAAGATTAAACAGAAAATCATTGAGCATTATAAAAGGTAAGTGGGCAAATGCAGGTTTATCCCGTTAAAGGTTCCCACGTTTTTAAGCCAACTTACATGCTTATTCTTGCCAATTTCGCAGTTTACGCCTACACATCTATAATCGGTGGAAACTTCATATTCACAGGCGACGAGGCGCTTGAGAGATACGGCCAAGTAAACAGTTTTGTTATGAATGGCTGGTATTGGCAGCTTTTCACATCGCTCTTCGTGCATGTGAACATCATACATCTTTTAGGCAACATGTTTTTCCTAACAGTCTTCGGCTTGAGAGCAGAAGAGCTTTTCATTTTGCCAGAATACCTTGCAACATATTTTTTAAGCGGCTTAACTGGAAACTTGTTAACTTTGCTTCTTGGACCTACAATAGTTTCCGCTGGAGCTTCAGGTGCTATTTTCGGGCTTTTCGGAGCATGCGCCGTCTACATTAGACGTGCAATAGGCCAATCTTTAGTCAGCGCTCTGCTCTATTCTTTTTTCCTTCTCATGATCAGCACAGCTCCGGGCGTTAATGTTTTGGCGCATTTCGGCGGTTTAGTTGCTGGATTGCTAATTGGTTATGTGCTTGCTTCTAAGCGCAAATTTCGGATAAACTATCAATACAGAGTTGTTTACAGCTGAATTACGCTTGAAGGGTAAAACATGCCTTAGGGAAGCGTTAAAACTTCGACTTTTACTTTATGGCCGTCCTTCAAGTCAAGAGCCTTCCTGAGGCAGACTGGAGAAATTATTTCAACTACTGAAGAGTTGTAATGGCTTCTTAAGGCTGAAACCAGCGCCCCCTTGACTTTGTTCTCTATTATTGCAGGATAACACCTTACAGATCCGAAAGTGCGATTTTCGTTTTTGAATCCTTCAACTTCTATTGCAGGGTAAGCTTCAAGCTCTGAATAGGTCTTAACGTCATAGTCTGTCACAAGTTTCAAATTTAACGTTCCTGGATAAGGGTCGAATCCAAGCTTTTCCATGAACTGTTTTCGGTAATAATCCCTTGTGACGTAGTATGCGCCTTCGCCTAGTCCAGTGAAAACCACGCCTTCAAGGGTTACCGACGGAGGATATGAGGCTTCCATCAAAAAACGCATGTTTGAGTAAAGCTTTTTCAACTCTGTAAACCCGGTATCTGTAATTTTAATCAGGCAGCCTTCCGGAGTGGTTGTTCTTTTAATCCAGCCTTTGCGGTCTAATTCTATTAGGCGGCGGGAGGCTGACTGCTGCGAAATGGCAAGTTTTCTAGCTAAAAACTCGGTGGATATTTTCGCTGTTCTTTTATGAGCCCCCATCTCAGCAAGCTTCAGAAGTGTGAAAAGGTGGCGCCAATTTTGGTTTTCAGTCATTTCAAATCCCCTATGCCTGCGCTGCTCAATTTAAAGAAACGTTTTTCATATTTAAGGAACACGTAGATTATTAAAAGTTGTCTGCAGAGAACACTTGTCTTGGACAACTGTGCCTCGCGTTTATTCATTTATTAGAATGGTTCTTTCTCATTTTTCTCAGAATTAGCAGTGCCGAGAGCGTTAGTATGGATGGTGTAACAATGGTTATGGTGATGGCTTTTTCTATTTGGGGGATTTGGGCATTATAATTTCCATAAACATGGAAAACGATTGTTGAATTTAGCGCATAAGTACTATTGCCAACACGGTAATAGGGGATTCCATCAGGTTTCAGGGTTATGTTTAGAATATGTGCTCCGTTGTATAATCCTTCCAATAAGGCACTATAGTTGCATACTACATAATTGGCATAATCAGCGTTGGGAGGATTCCAAAAACCTTGCTGTCCAGAAGTATAAACTAGCGAGGCGTTTTTCCATTCACCATCATCCAATTTATATAAGCAACTTATCTTTTGATAAGGAATCACACCCTCATTTGGGCCATCAGTAAAAACATCAAACCTAATTGAAATGTTCAATGGAACATCCCCCGTGTAAAACCCGTTATCTACAGGAGAAGTAACCCAAATGCAAGCTTGAATTTGGCTTGGAGAAAATTCTGGAAGAGCATAAACAAAGGCAATACGCTGAAACCCAAGCAACGCCAGCGGCAAAACTAAGGAAACAACTGCTACTGCCGCAAGAAATTTGGAGTTCATTCCCACCATTATATTTTAAATAAATTAAAGCAGCTTTAAAATTTGTGGAGCAAAAATGGCAAATGGCGCTCGCAATAATTTGGTGAAGCTAACTTTCACTGCATGGGATACTTGCTTGGACAATTATTCCGCGCAAGTCTTCAGCACACACCAAAACTTGCACAACGTCTGATGGCACGCTAACAGTAAAAGACAATGTATAAGTGCCGTTGCAATAATCTGTAATTGAAAGGTTGTTTGACGCGTTGACAGGCACCCAAGCTCCAAGATCCTCGTAAAACAGTGTTAGGTTTTTGGCTAAGGCGGGTTCCCCTTCATTGAAAACTTGGCAGAATAAGCTAACAGTTTTCACTGTTCCACTGCTTGTGTAATAGCCGTTTACAATGATGGCGGTTGTTATGTTAACAGCATAACGCATTGTAATGTTGGCTGTCAAGTCGTAAACTGTTAGCGTGAAGTTTGCATAGGCGCTTGAAACTCCTAATCCGTTTGAACTCCATGAAAGCCATACGCCTTCATTGTAATCCGAATTGTTTAGAACCGTGTAAGATAAACGCCATATTCCCCTCTGGTTTAAGCAGATATAAGCCTGTGAAAGACTGTTTAGGGTATCCGCCAATATGGTTTTTTCTCCGCCGCTTGAAGCATTTGCAAGCGCGCTTATAACGGCGTTTCTTGAACCTTGCTTTACGGCTAGAATAAAATTGCTTATGAAAAGGTCTTCACCGTTTTGCCTTTCACCGCTGAGCTCATAAACGTATATTGTTGTTGAGGAGATTAGAAGGGCTATGGCTAAGGCAGCCACTATCAGAAGCTGCCCCGAACTCTTAGCCCTAAAAAATGCCTTGTTTTTCATTTAGCCACCGCCAAATACAGATAAACCACATAATAGCGGAAAGTCCGGTTTTGACTTACGCAAACATACTTTACAAAGGCTACTTCTTGGCTGCTGAAACCTCCATTGGAGACAACTTCTTCGTTGACCTGCCTCATCTCCTCATCGTAAACTGTCAAATTGAAGGACACGCCCGTAGGCAACAGAAGATTTAAGGAACTCCGCAGTCCATTCCAGTCTCGGCTGTCCAAGTATCTGCCCAAGCTGCCATCACAATCAAGCTTTAAGAGAACTTGCAACCCCATATACTTCAAGTTGTTAGACTCAGAGGCGTTTTGTCTTGCTGTGAGATTTGCCGAAATGGCTAGAGATAAAAAAATTATCAATACTGCTAGGAAAGCCTCAATTATTCTGATTTGACCCCTGCTTTGGCCTTTCATTGTCTTGTGCCTCCAAGCCAAACGGTGCATTGGTAGATAGCTGAACCTATTGTGACAAGATAGGTGTAAGAGAAAACGTTTGAGAAGCTTTGCGAATCTGCAAAACTTGCGCCTACTTGGAGGGGTATCTGCGGATATGCCACCCATTCCGCAAAGAATTCCGTTGAATTCCATCCCGTGACAACAAGCACTGTGGGGCTTGAATCTAGAAGCTTAGGAATGCTGAAAGTGGCAAACTGGTTTTCGTTTGCATTTTGTGTTAGCGTCGACGAATAGTTAAATGTTAAAGAATAAGCATTTGACAGAACTACTTCAGGACGTGCCAGCGTCGCGGTTAAACTGTAGTTTAAGGGAGAGAGCCTCAAAAACGTATCTTTCTCTGCTGGCTCAGGCGAATTATGTGCAAAAGAGTATACGCCAAAAGAAGCGATTTTTGGGTTGAAAGAGGCTTTTGCAAAAACAACAAGTAAAGCTGGACCATTAACCGCGTTTGGCACTGTTACGTTTAAGTGCACTTCTCCGTCAGAATAGTACATAGCCGAAGTTTCTAGAAAATTTTCGGCAACCACATAAAGCCTAAGCAATGCCGAGACAGCAGCACCGCTTTTCTCAGTTAAAACCTCAAACTCGTAAGTGGTCTGGTCTGCACTTTCGAAAACTTCTGTCAAATTTATGCAGACGTCGAAAACCGGCTTTATCTCTAGCCTAAAGGATACATCTTGAATTCCAAGACTTGTAAATATTTGCGCGTAGCTTAATGCGTAAAGGTTTTCACCGTTTAACCTTGAAACCTTGTCTAAGTCAAGCGTATAGGGGTTTTCAGTGTAAGCCTTAGCCAAGCCGAACGTTTCCGGAACTGTCGTGCGGTTTTGGCCCCAATTTGACGGTTCTCCAGGGCTTAAAAGCATGTATTCAGCGATTTCCCTAAACCTTTTAGCAGCTTCAGCATCCAATGTGTCGTTTATAGATGGATAGATGATCTTTGTGGTGGCAGCCATAGCCGAGAGCACAAGCAGAACCATCAGCGAACATGCAAAGAAAGTGTCAATGGATATGGCTGGCATATGGCGTCACCGCTTTAGGCTAGTTTAAGAGACAAGTCCAAACATCCCGCTTAGGAGGCTTTGGGAAAGCGCAAGGGAAATATGCGCTGTGAGAACAAGCATAACTGAATATTTGAAACCAGCTGCAAAAGTGCCCTCGTTAACCTTGCCCACAAAGAATCCTGAAAGCCAACACTGGAGCAATATGCCTATGGAGAAAAGGTTCATTTGCTCCTGCATTGCACCAAGAGGCATTGGAGTTGACCCTGGAAGCGATATCTGGGTTAAAGTGTAGACTGTCAGGGCAACCATGGTCGTTGTTAAAGCTATGAGAACACTCCATATAAAAGCCAAAATCACATAAGGCCTCAGCAATGACTTCTTATTTGTTTCCACATCCTTTTGTTTCTCGCTGTATTCAGTCAATATTTCTAGGGCTACTGTTGAACCTCCACCCATTTTTATTGTTTCAACAAGTATTAGGAAGTTAACGAGAACAGGCCACGTTTGAATCTTCCTTTTTACGCTCGCAAAAATCTTTCTTAGGGGTACACCCCACTCTATTTGGCTTCTAATAAGCTTTAGAACCTCAGAGAATTTCCCATATCCAGAACGCTTTGCCGCGTGAACTATGCTTTTTTCAGGTGAAAGCCCTGTTTTTCTCGCTTCTGTCACATCTCTGAGGAAGTTGGGCATGGCGCTTTCAGCAGTCGAATTTATCCTAGCTACTTCTATGTAGATTACTGCTGCCGGAGTTGAAACTGTTAGTAGGCAAATGGTCATGACGAGGGGGAAAATCTGGGGACCTGTCAAGTATTGGAGCGGTGGAGCTAGAAATATCACCGCTATGAAACAGCAGACGGCGGCCAATGATATGGCGGCTATTTGGTATGGTCTTCTCAACCCTACAAGATTGCTTTTCCGCTCTATATGCGCGATAATCATAAAGATCACTGAGATAAGCGGGGTGACTAGGAATATTAGAATAGCCACTAGTGATGTGGAGATGCCAGGGGTTCCAGCAGCTTTCATGGGCTCCATTATTGACGTTGTTGAAAAAACAATGAAAAGTATGTAGGAACATAGGGTTACAATGAGCATTACAGCGTAAGCTTCCACAAGGGTTCCAAGCCTTTCAATGGAGCGGAGCGCGTCAGCACTTTGAACTTCAAATATTGAGCGCAGTTTGCTTTTTAGGTAGCTTACAATGTTTCCGCCGCTTCTAACTGCTGAAACATAGCCAAGAAGGAATTCACGGTAGTTTTTTGATTTTGTTTTTTCAGCTCGTTTCTGCATAACTGTTAGCGGGTCGTATCCCAGCACTTCCACTTGTCTGACAACTTCTTTTGCCTCTTTCTGGAATTTTGGCAGATGGTCTATGCTGCACAGTTTTTTCCAGCTTTCGTAGAGGGTTACTTCGCTTGCAGCCAATATTGTGAAAAGCAAGGCGGCAAAGGGAAGTTCGCGGTTTATTTCGCTTTTATCCTCTTCAACAAAGCGGCTTAGCATCTGCCTGAAAATTTTCGGTCCTTTAAAGGGCATCTGCACTTTTTCACCATCCACTTTTCAGAAACTCTTTTTGGAAAAGCTCTGGGTTGTTGTAGTATTTGCTTAGAACTTTGTTTACGCTTTTGTAGTCTCGGATGTTGTGTTCCACCATGTGGGCTAATAATCTTTTGCGGTATTCCAGCTCATCTATGAGTCTTTCAACGGGTATGTCGAGGCTTGACGCCATTTTATTGAGCAAGTAGCTTTCGGAAAGTGCTTCCTTGAACATGTCTGTGGATGGATTCCAGCTGAAAACTTCTTGGAAGCTGTTATAGTCCTTTATCTCTGCAACGCTTATGAATTTTCTACTTGAAAGCTTCCTCCCAGATTCTAGAAAAACGGGCGTTCTGACATGTTTAACCGTGATTACGCAGTTCATCAGCGGAATTATTGATGTGGGAATATTCATGGGGGGCTGTGTCAGCCTTTTTATGGCCGTGTCAACGTCTTCAGCGTGCAGTGTGCATAAGCCTCCATGTCCTGTGGCTAATGCTTGGAAAAGCACGTAGGCTTCTTCGCCGCGGACTTCGCCTACGATTATTAGGTCTGGGCGGTGTCTGACAGCGGATTTTATGAGGTCGTAGAGGGTGATTTCTCCTTCGCTTTCCGTTCCAAATCCTGAACGGGCAATGGTTGATGTCCAGTTTTCGTGGGGCAAGTTTATTTCTGCAACTTCTTCCACGGAGATTATTTTGTAGCTGGGTTTTGTGAGGCATGCAATAGCGTTTAGGGCTGTTGTTTTTCCCGCGCCCGTTGCCCCTATAATCATCACTGACATTTTGTTTTCCATTAGAAGCCAGAGGTAGGCGGCTATGCTTTCGTTTATGGTTTCGTTTTCTATGAGGTCTATTATTGTGAATGGGTCTTTTCGAAACTTTCTTATGGTGAAGGCTGTTCCATAGGGGGTTGTCTCTTTTCCGAAGGAAACCGCCAAACGGTGTTTTTCTGGGAGGGTTACGTCCACTATTGGGAAGGCTATGCTCACGTGTTTCCCTGACTTGTGGACTAGGCGCATTACGAAGTCTTCAAGTTCCTGTTCGTCTTTGAAAACTATGTTGGTTTTAATGTTCTCATATTTTCTATGCCACAGGTAAATGGGCTTGTTCACTCCGCTGCATCCTATATCTTCAACGTATTCGTCGTACATTAAGGGGTCTATTTTTCCATAGCCAACTATGTCTCTTTCCAGGTAGTATAGGATTTTCCGCACTCCTACGGGAGATATCCCAATAAGCTGTTTCTGATGTTTTTCGAGGATGGTAGGCATCTGTCTTCTAAAGGATTCTGCGAGGGTTTCCTCGCCTTCTGGGGCTTGCAGTTCAAATTCCAAGATGTTTTTTAGCCTGAAAAAGCCCTCTCTTTCTTCTTTTGTTAAGTGAAGTTCGTCGAGAACATATAGGTATTCCATAGTTTCTTCGTTCTGGATTATTGCAGCATAAGAGAAAGGCGTCTTAAGCGGGTAATATTCTACTTCCACAAAGCCTTCGGGGACACTCCACTTTTGAAATTCTAGGAAACTTGCCAGCTCCGCTTCTTCTTTCATTAAATCTTTATAGTCTGCCTGTGAAGTATCACTTTTCTTGAGTTTTAGACTGAACTTCAAATTTTAGCCTCCATTTAAGGTTGAGCTTGAAAGCTGAATGTGGGGAATGTTTGAAGTTAAGAGGCATATGAGGTGGATTGCTCCGTAACCGCCAATGCAATATCCTGAGGCTGAAGCCTTGCTAGGCAGATATACACGCAGTTCAGTTTCTTCTGTTGGCAGATTTCCTAAACCGCCTTCCAGCCAAGCCCTAGAAGAATCGTTTCGAAGTCTAAGCCAATATTGGGTATCGCCTATGGATGCTGGCGCTTGAATGAAGGTTTCAGCTGTAGCGTTTGTTGTTGCGGCTAAGGTTAGGAGTTCTGTGGCTTTTGCCGCCACATAGTCCATTAGGTTTTTTAGTCTTCGCGTTTCTGCGGAAAAGCGTATGGCGCCAGCATAATCCATGAAAGAGACTAATAGGATGCTGCTTACAGCTATTATGGCGAAGAAAGTGTAGAGGTAGCCTGGCGTTATGGCTGGCATTTAGGCGTTCACCACTTGAATTTTAACGTTACAGACGAGGATTTCCAAGTTTACAAAGGCGCCTTCATCGCTGCTTGTTATTGGAAGCCAAATCGTGTTTTGGAATTTGTCCAAAACAGCCTTTAGGGCTAGAGAGGAGACTGGGCTGTTAAACTCGTAAAGCTGTGATGTGGATGTGACGTTTAGGGCTGAAACTTTAAGGTAGAAGCTTCCGCTAAGAGTCAGCGTCTGTGAAGAGTTTAGGCTTATAATGTATATGCGAATTAGGTTTAGGGGTTTTCCATTGCTTGTGCCGATTGTTAAGGCTGTTGCCATGGGCCGATAAGATAGGACTAATTGTTGCGTAGTTTCGCCTCTTGCATAGTAGAGCTGCGTCATGGTGTTGGTGCTTTGGTTTATTACGGCTCTGCCGTCGCCTCTGATGAATATGCCTTCCTGGCTTTCCTCAGAAGCCTCAAGCGTGTAGAAAGCTTTTCCAACGGAACTGTTGAACACTACGGCGGAAAAGGCTTGTCCGTCGGTTAAGTTGATTGTGAGGCTTTTGGCTGCGGTTTCTGTTTTGAAGGTTCCTCCGCAGTCTTCCATGTAAACGGTTTTTGAGGCGCCGAAACTCCAGGCAACAGAGTGCACAGCCCCATCCAAAAACTGCATGTTCTGTTTAGCCACAGAAGCTTTAAGCAGGGCTCCACGGGCACTTATCTTCATAACGGCGAAGCCGTATGTAACTGAGATTATGGCTATGAGCGAAGCAAAAAGTATAAGATAAGTGACGGGTATAGCCAAAGCCTTCCTTGAACTTACAAGTTTCCTTAACGTCTTTTTTAGCAACTTTTAACAGTCTCCTCTCTTTGTGGCTAGCCAGTGGAAACTTTGGAGTTTATATTAAGATAAGATGGTGTGTGTAGAACAAAGCTACACATAAGAAATAAGAATGCAAAATCAATAGCGAGAATTCTTAGCCTACGGATTCTGTTAAAAAGAAAAAGAGAAAGGGAGTTTATTTTGTTTCTAAGATGGTATGACGGCTTCGACATTTGCTTCCTTGTGGTATTGGGCATTAGCAGTGAAGACGACTACGCCGATGGATATGCCGATGTCGCTGGTTGATAGATGATCTAGGTTGTATATGTAGATGACCATGCGGGCTCCGGAACGCAGAGTCAAAGCATCCAAACTTGAAGCGCTGAAGAACTCTGCGTGTTCATCTTCATAGGTTGTGTTGAGATTTGGTGCATCATCTACCCAGTCTAAATCGCTTGGCACAGTATCGCCGTCAGTTTCATTGACTTTCCAGTAATATACATTGCCCAAATCGGATTCTTTTCCTCTTACTGTTATTTTGTCTATGACTGTGTCTCGCCCGCCGGTGTTAGTTATCATGAAAGCGGCTGAGGCATCGCCCTCATTGGTGCACCACACGTGCATTTTTGTTATTTGGAGGCTTTCTTCCTGCACGCGGGTTGTTGTTACGTTTATGGCGTAGAATGTTACAACAGTCGCTAGCAGAACTGAAACCACCAGTATTATGAGCGTTGTTATCACAGTGCTTAGAGCTTTCTTATTCCTTAACATCTTCATTTTATTACTCTCCTTGTTTACGCTTATGCGGCGGCTTCCACGTTTGCCTCTTTGTGGTATTGTGCGTTAGCTGTGAAAACCACTACACCAATGGATACGCCGATGTCGCTGGTTGATAGGTGGTTTAGGTTAAAGAGGTAGACGATAATGCGGTTTCCAGAAGGCAACACTAACGCATCGCTCCCAACTTGTGTATATCCATATCCAGTTAGATCGCCTGGAGCATCAGCCCATGTTGGGTCTGTCGGTGAACTAGTAGATTTGTAGTATATATATGTCCCTGCAGATTCCACTCCTCTTACGGTTATTTTGTCTATAACAGCGTCACGTCCACCAGTATTGGTTATCACGAAGGCAGCTGAGGCTACGCCACTGTCAGTGCACCATATATGCAGATTCGTTATCTGTAGACTTTCCTCTTGCACCCTTGTGGTTGTCACGTTTATCGCATAGAACGTCACAACAGTCGCTAGCAACACTGAAACCACTAGAATAATCAGCGTTGTCACCACTGTGCTTAACGCTTTCCTACTCTTCAACAGTTTCATTTATTTTTCGCTCCGTGCACAAAAATCAGCCATGTTTAAATATGATAGTTTGTGCGTAGAACAAAGCTACACATAACAGTACAACAGTTCAACAAATCGCGAAAAAAGCCAAGTTTAAACATGTTTAAAGAATCCATAGGAAACTTTTATTTAGAAAGGCAACCTCAACACGCCTTAAGACATGGAAGCGAAATAAATTGAAAGCCTTAAACGCTGCAATGATAGGAATATGCGCAGCCCTATACACGATTGTCGGCTACTTAACTAACCTAGGCATTGTAAGCCCCGTGGTTGGCGTCGTCCGCTTCTGGCCTTCAGTGATTGTTCCAGCGGTTTTTGCAGCCCTTTTCGGTCCATGGGTTGGCGGAATAGGCGCCGCCATAGGAATTTTCTTCGCTGATATGATTCACCCTGGACACGGCATAGCGCTACTAAGCCTTACTGTTGGCGTGCCGTCAAACTTTCTAGGATTCTTCATCATTGGATACATAAGCAGTAAAAACGTTGAATGGAAACACATCGCCGCTGGACTAGGAATCTGCGGAGTAATTGCCTTGATGAGCGTTTACCTGCTTAATGAGGCGGTGATAAGCCTTGATATAGGGCTACTATTTCTAGGAGTGTTTATCGGCTGTTACCTAATCGCCGTCATCGTTGGATATCTCCTGCCTGAATGGCGCAGCTACCAGTTCGGCTCAGTTTTAGGATTAGCCGTTGGAAGCGCTTGGATAGGCTTTGGACTATGGGCGTACAGCCAAGTCTTACCGCTTCCCCTTTCGCTCGGTTGGGAACGCAACGCGCCTTTCTACGCCAGCTTTTTATGGCTTGTCTGGACTTTTGCAACCGAAATACCGTTCCTAGTAACCCTTGGACCGCCAATAATCAAAGCATGCAGAAAGGCTTTCCCATCACTTACACAGAATAAAGAGTAGGTGAAATTGAAAAGCGCAAAAGCTTTCAGCCCAGCTGGAATCTCAAGCTTTTTCGAAATATGTGACACGCTGCCAGACGGAACGCCCATAAAAGACCTTGAAAAAGTCGGAGCCAGAGGCGGAGGCTTCGGATTTCAAAAAGGAGTCACCACGGAAGTCAGCGTTTCAGAAGCAGAGAAAAACAGCATAAGCATTTTCATTAATGGACGGGATGCCCCTGAAGCTGAAACCACAAAAACCGTCGTACAAATGCTTCTAGCTAAATCAAACGAAAAATATAGTGTTACTGTTAAGCATTGGGTTGAGGTTCCCATAGGTGCTGGTTTCGGTTCAAGCGCCGCTGGAGCCTTAAGCGCAGCCCTAGCCCTTTCAAAGGCTTTAGACTTAAACTTAACCTATAACCAGATTGGCCGAATAGCCCACATCGCAGAGGTTAAATGTAAAACTGGCTTGGGCACTGTTGGCCCCCTTATGCTAGGCGGCTGCATACTCACAAAAGAGCCCGGCGCACCTGAAACCGCCGTCATAGACCGCATACCCATATCAGCGGATTATGTTGTTGTCGCCGGAGTTTTTGGCTCAACACCGACAAAAGAAGTCTTATCCTCGCCTGAAAAGCGCCTAGCCGTAAACAGGTGGGGAAGAGAAACCCTTGAAAAAATCTTGGCTGAGCCTTCGCTTGAAAATTTTTTGCAGTGCTGCCGCCTTTTCGCCGAGAAAACCGGTTTCGTGACGGAGAATGTTCGCAAACTTTTTAGGGTCGCTGATGAGGCTGGCGCCATAGGCGCAGCGCAAAACATGGTTGGCGAAGCTGTCCACGCCTTAGCAATATCAGAAAACGCTGAACGAGTGACTCAAGCTTTTAAGCGGGTTCTACCAAAAGAAAACGTACTTGTGGCTAACATTGACGTCCAAGGAGCCAAACTCTTGGGGTAAAAGAATTGCAGAAGAAAAAGTTTAAGACGGTGGTTGTCGGGGGAACCTTCGACGAGTTCCACAAAGGCCATAGAACTATCCTCCTAAAAGCTTTTGAAGTTGGAGAGCAAGTCCTAATCGGCCTATGCACAGACGAATTCGTAAAAAAAATGAACAAACCCCACATAATAGCACCTTACGAAGAGAGACTGGCATACTTAGAGAATTTTCTGAGCAAGCACACTTTTTTGGAAAAAGCAAAAATAATCCCCCTAAATGATGCATATGGAGTAACCCTTTCAAAAGGATGCATAGACGCCATAGTTGTAAGCAGAGAAACAGAGCCCACAGCAATAAAAATCAACGAAGAGCGAAAAAAGCTTGGGCTTCAACCGCTAACCATAATAGTCATTGAAATGGTTCCTTCTGAAAATCATTCGCCCATCTCAACAACGCGAATCCGCAGGGGAGAAATAGACCACGAAGGACATCTAATAAAGAAGGCTTGAGCGCCTTCTAATTTTCCCTAGAAAAAGACTATTTCAAAGGTCTTTGTAAATTTGGGAGCAGCAAATGGAGGAAAAATGAACGGTGTAGCCTTGTTTTTCTGCATGTTTTATGGCTTCTTCAGCTGGGAAGGCTATGGCGTTTACCCCTGCTTTTATGGCTAAAACGTCTGCTAGGGTTCTGTGTTTGCCCTTTGGACGCATACACCCTAAAGCTATAGGCTTTTCTGGAAGCATTAGTCTTGCTGCTGCTATCACTTTGGCTATGTCCGTCGGCTTAGGCGGTTCAATATTCTCCATTTCAGTTCCATGTATGGGCATGAAGGCGATTATCACAAGGGCTGTGGGCTTATACCTTGAAATCATTTGTAAAGCATTCAGTTCTCCTTTAAGCTTTCCATAATGAAGTCCAACAATAACATGGGGTACAAAATTTAAGCCAGCTCTGCTTAACGCTTTCAAAGAATTCTCATAGTCCCTGACTGTCATGTTAAGCTTGTAAATTTCCCTTATTGTTTCATCATCCCCTATAATGTCAATTAAAGCGGCATCAACGCCAGCCTCTTTAAGCCTCTTAGCCTTTTCAAAACTTATGATGCCAACATGAACAAAAAGCGTTAACCCGAATTTCCTTTTAATCTTCTCAATTGCGTCAATGAACTTGTCAAGGGGAACTGAGCCTTCTGGAAGGCATCCGCCACTTATGAGGCAGCCTAAGGCTCCTTCTTTTTTAAGTTTCGCGCATAAATTGTAAAGTTCTTCGGAAGTTTTAGCTGGATACATGGTTTCTAAAACTTTGCCGCCGCAATGCTTACAGTTTAAAGCACACCCTTTCCCAGTTACAGAAATTGCTGGAAAATCCTTAGCTGAGGAACAAAAATGGCTTGTCCTATAATACATGAAACTTGGAGCGTAGAAATGAACTTTACCAGTTTTAGGTAGAAACATGCCGCTGTCTAGAACTTTGGATAGTTCATCAGCGGTCATCTGCCAGATATCTTCAGGCGAAAACTGCGTCATTTTCTCTCTCTAGGTAAAGCCTATACTTGCCCATTTAATAGCTTTCGTTTAGGCACGCTTACATGTCATCATTCATTTTCGACTCTTTTTCCCTTTCATCACTTTTTAGAGTGGGCAATGCTTCTAATGCCTCGCTTATAGCCTTAATAGACTCGGTGATTTTATCCAGACGTCTTTGGAAGCTGAGCGCTCTGAAAACAGCCTTGCCTCTTTCCGTTATAGCATAAAAATTTTTATCACCAGAAAATCTTTCCTCAACCAACCCATTCTTGGTCAAAAACTCCAAATAATGTCTAACCACCGTGCAGTCCATGCTGGTTTTGTAGGCTATGCTGTCAACTTTTAAGGGCCTTCTAGCCAAAATTTCCAGTATAGCCTCATAGATTTCAAGCTTTGACCTACGCAAGTGCAACGCCTAAATCTCGGTTTAATCGGGCATTAATAAAAATATTTATGAATTCAGAATCCTTACCAGAAAACCACATGTTTAAATACGCTTAATGAGCGCGTGGAGACTTGTCTATTAATGCCAAAATCCATGAAAAAATTCGCGTTTCCCTAGGTTCAGCGATCACATTAGATTTGTTGAATGGAAGGCTTGACGCTGCGCCCACAACAGCTTACCTAATGACCTACAAGGATGGCAAATGCCTTGCAAACTGCGGATTCTGCCCTCAAGCGAGGCAAAGCTGCAGCAGAGCTGACATGCTTTCCAGAATTTCCTGGCCCGTATTTGCCACAGCGCAAGTCCTCAGCAAAATGGAAGATGCTGCTAAAAAAGGCAAGATAAGGCGCGTTTGCATACAAGCTCTAAACTATCCAGAAGTTTTCACCCATCTTCAAGCGCTTGTTGAGGCAATTTTCCAAAGTGTAAAAGTTCCAATTTCAGTTTCATGCCAGCCCCTAAACTTTGAAAACATGAAGCGTTTGGCAGAGGCTGGCGCTGAAAGGATAGGAATACCGATAGATGCTGCCACTGAAGAAATCTTTGACAAGGTTAAAGGTGAATCCGCTGGAGGACCATACGACATGAAAAAACAATTAGCCCTATTGGAAGAGGCTGTGAAAGTTTTTGGTAGGGGGAGAGTCAGCACCCACTTAATTGTTGGCCTAGGTGAAACTGAACTTGAAATGGTGCGTATGATTCAAAAATGCGTTGATATGGGCGTTTTGCCAGCGCTTTTCGCTTTCACTCCTGTTGCTGGAACAGCCTTAGAGAATTGGAAGCAGCCGCCTATCCAACAGTATCGAAGAGTGCAAATTGCTCGTTATCTAATTTTTCACGGACTATCAAGGTTCGAAAATATGATTTTTGATTGTGAAGATAGAATAGCAAGTTTTGGAGTTGATGAGAAAACTCTAAAGCGAATCGCCTATTCTGGTGAACCCTTCATGACCTCTGGATGTCCAGACTGCAATCGTCCCTATTATAACGAGAAGCCAAGCGGCCCTATTTACAACTATCCAAAGCTTCTCAGCATGGAAGAGCTGCAAAAGGTTATTGAAGAGCTAAAACTTTTTTAAGGCGTTCTATTCGGTTGGAGATGGCTGAATTTTAGGCTTCTGCTTTGTGACTTGCTCAACTATCCGCCAGAATTCTTCCTCAGTTAAGCCTCTCCGCAGCTCCTTCATCAATTTTTTAATCTGGTAGAACGTCATCTGCGCGCCGCCCTTGTCTAGGCTTTCCTGCATAGCTCTTATACGCCTAACTATTTCCTCTATCTGCCAACTAGAAGCCTTTATTCCAGCCGATTCCAAGCGTTTCTCAACTAAGTGTTTTCCGCCACCTCTGCCTATGTAAAACTGTATTTCCCTCTCAATCATTTCCGGCGGGAATGGTTCATATATAAGTGGGTGAGCCAACATGCCATTGACGTGTTCGTCAACCTCGTAGGAGAAGGCGTTTTCGCCGACTATGGGCTTGTGAAACTGTATTGGCAAGGCGAAGCTTTTCTCTGTTTGCTGCACAAGCCTATAAAGCTTCTTCACATCCACACCCGTGTCAATGTTGTATAGAAGCTCTAAAGCCACAACAACCTCCTCTAATGGTGCGACTCCCGCCCTTTCTCCGAATCCCGCTATACATGTATGGACATATGCTATGCCCTCCTCAATCGCTGCCAGCGTATTTGCTGTTGCTAAGCCAAAATCGTTGTGACAGTGGACTGAAAGGGGCACTTCTCTATCAAGTATCTGTGTGAGGCCGTCTCTCACATGGGAGACTAGGTAACGCATGGAGAGGGGCCTTAAAAACCCAACAGTGTCAGCTACCACGAGTCTATCTGCTCCGGCCTTTACCGCGGCTTCAAAAATTTGCAAGATATCTTGAAGGGGGGTTCTTCCAGCATCTTCCAAAAAGAAGTCTACGGTGGCACCGTGTTTTTTCGCGTATTCTATACATTCCACCATGTCCTTCAAGACTTGCTCTTTCGATTTCTTAAGCCTATATTTTAGGTTAAGCCCATTAAATGGGGTGAATATGGAAATTTCTCTAATTCCACATTCTAAACATGCGTCTACATCCTCTCTGGTTGCGCGTGCCGAAGCAGCAATTTTCGCCTGTTGAAAGCCTTCATTGGCTATTCTTCTCACAGCGTTTTTCTCTTCTTCCGATAGAGCTGGAAAACCCACATTTATTATTGAAACTCCTATTTCATCCAGTAACTTAGCCAGCTTAACCTTCTCCACATAAGTCAGAAAAACTGTTGGAGTCTGTACGCCCTCCCTTAAGGTTTCATCCCAAATGAAAACCCTTTTAGGAAGTTTTGGAGGGAGATTTTTCCTCAAGCGGTTGTAATTTGCAATTAACCCTTCAGCCTCCAGCCTTTTAAATATTGTTTTTCGCATACATTATCCCATTCTAGCAAATTTAGGGCCTAAACGCTCTGTTTATTTTCACACGCGTTTATATAAAAATTGGCATAGGCGCCATTTGAAGAAGTGGCATAGAAGCGTTTGAGGCTATAGAAAGTTTAAACGTGTCGCGATAGTTGCGAACAGTTAAAGGGCATTACGGATGCCGACAGTGTTATTATTGCGTTAGGCGATTTCGCGTTTACAAGGCGCCAGCAAGGCCTAGAAAAGCATTAAGCAAAATATTTTCAAAGAAGCTTATGAGGGCTCCTCTAAAACCGTAAAGTTAAGCTGTTTTCAAAGCATTTTTGAGTTTTGGTTCTTTTCTTCCTTCTCGTTTTCCATTATTGCCTTTAGCAGGTTCTTGAAGATTTTCATGTCTGAAACGTTTACAACGGGAATTTGGAGACTCTTGTCAACTTCGTAAATTTTTTCGTATTTTGGAAATTCAGCGTAGCATATTTGGCTTATGGGGAACTCTTGCTTCTTCAATTCCTGCTCAAAAGACTTCTCATAAACCTCTAAGCATAGCAGATAGCCGTCTATCCAGTAAAGCCTATTCGCGCCATAAGTTGTGGCGCACCACGCAATGTCGCCTATGTTTCGTTTGTCTAAGCCTAACACGCGTATCTTTTTCGTTGCGTCAATTTCCACATCCATACGCTTTTCACCCCTTAAACGGCGTGTTCAACACTTCTTTCACTTTACTGCTTATTTTCGGCCCAAGCCCATAAACTGTTTTAGGCCACTCGTTCACGTTTAGGAAAGCATTTAACGGGGTTTGATAGGATTTAAG
>JBNASL010000022.1:0-17963 GCA_049717905.1 Candidatus Bathyarchaeales archaeon
AGTCAGCTTCGTCGAAAACCCCTTCTTTGTAGTTGCATGTAGGCAGAACGCTGTTTTCTTGGCTCCATTCAAGGGTGGACATGGTGCCTTGGCGTTTCCAGAACGCGTAATTAGGCTTTGTCAAAATCTCACGGTAGGCTTCAGCGCCTAAATCTTTCAACTCCTTTGGGTTGGCTGCTTTCAATTCGCCTACGCCAACAATAACGACAGCTTTTAAATTCTTGGAACCCATAACCGCCCCAACTCCAGGTCTGCCACCTGCCCTTCCACCTTGAGAGACTATGTTGGCGAACTTCACAAGGTTTTCTCCAGCCAGGCCTATAGTTAGGATGCCAGCTGTGGGTCCATAAATGTCTCTTAATTTGCGTTCAGTTTCAAAGGAGTCTAGGCCCCAAAGTTCATCGGCATTAAGGAATTGGGTGCTGCCATCCTGAATGAGCAGAGCTGTAGGCTTTTCCGATTGTCCTTCCACTATTATGGCGTCGTAACCCGCTTTCCGCATTTGAACAGCTGCATAAGAACCCAAATTTCCGTCGCCATAACCGCCAGTCAAAGGGCTTTTGGTTGCAACAACAAGCTTTCCGCTGCTGGGAAGGAGAAAACCAGTTAATGGTCCAACAGCAAAAATGAGTTTGTTCTCAGGGGACAGCGGGTCAATTCCAGGTTTAAGCTCATCCCATAGGATTTTAGCGGCGAACCCTCTACCGCCTAGAAAATTTTTAGCCATTTCGGCATCATATTCCTGCACATTAGCCTTCTGCTTTGTTAAATTAACCCTTAGGAATTTACCATTCCAACCATGCATGCCCATATCACCTTCAACAGTGAACTGCATATCATACATTTAAGTTAATAAAATTCACCGTCATTCTCTCCTTATGGAATCCATGAAACTTTTAAAGCGCGAGGAATAACCTAAGAAAGGGCTAATTTTTCTCTGATTTTCTGGGATTTTTCAGTGGCTTTTTCCACAGCCCTCATGAGCGCTTGTCTAATCTGGCTTCCTTCAAGCTCGTAAATGGCCTCAATAGTGGTTCCTCCAGGGGTCGTCACCATATCCTTTATTGCTGATACATGCCCACTAATTTCTAGGGCAAGTTTCCCTGTTCCTAAAACAGTCTGTGCCGCGCTGTGAAGAGCCAAATCTCTGGGGAGGCCTACCTTTAAGCCTGCATACATGAGGGCTTCAATAATTATGGAGATATATCCGGGACCGCTGCCGCTTAAGGCTGTAATAGCATCCATGTATTTCTCTTCTACTTCTTGGCACACTCCCATAGTGCTGAAAATCGCCTTAACTTTCCTTTTATCTTCTCCAGTTACGTCATTATCGCATGTGTATGCGGTGAAGGATTCCTGCACTAGAATTGCAACATTCGGCATGGTTCTGACAAACCTAGCTTCGGGAACCACCTTTTTATAGTATTTCAGCGGGATGGTGGCTGCTGTTGAAATAACCAGCTTCCCCTTAACAGCCTCTTTTATTTCATCAAGAACCTTCGACACGTCATTGGGTTTTACGCAAATAAAGACTATGTCAGCTTCTGCAGCTGCTTTTTTATTGTCTGTAGTGGTGAAGACACCTAATTCTTTCAGTTCTTTCAGTTTTTCCGCGTTTCGTCTGGTGGCCGTGATTTTACCTTTGTAGCTGCTTTTAACGAGACCTTTAATGATGGCTCCGCCTATAACTCCAGCGCCAATAATCGCGATGTGGTCTTCCATTGTATTTTCACCACTTAAACGTTCTTCACTCTTTCTAGCCAATGGCAATTAAACTTTGTGATGGAAAAAGGCGAATGTCAAAATGAAAATTAGAGAAAACATTTTCCGCAGAGCAAAATTAAAGTCATTTTTATGAGAATGTTTATCTATTCAAAAAGGTATGAGATAAAACCACGCTAAAAGCGTAAGGTGAATATCATGCACATGCAAGGCGATTTGAAAGGTCTTTCCACTTTTATGGTTATTCTTCTTATAGTAATAGCTGCAATAATAGGCGGGATAATTTCCTATGCGTTTACAATCGCGTCCTATGTTAAAGTCCCCGAGAAAACAACCCTTGTAATTACTGGCTTTTATTTTGACAAGGAAAACGCCACTTCATTTAAGATAAGTGTTTTAAACCCATCCTATTCGCCTACAGATGCAACAATAAATGGAATCGCGTTAAGCCTAAAAGGAGAGAACCAGCTTTTCTACGTCGCCAAATCGGATCCCTCTATTGAAAATGGAGTGGTCATTCCAAGCGGCGAATCCTTAAACATCACGTGCTCACAGATCATGAAAGACGACACAACCATATCTCTGGGAGAATTTGTAGGGGAGTTTGCAGGCAAATCCATAATCGTGCACATCTTTTCTTCAGATTCCTCAGCCTCTAACATTGAAGCCACGCTGCCTTTTGTAAAGCTAAACATAACTGCAGATTTCAATCCCCAAGTTTCTTTAAAGAAATTCAATGTTACACTGACGAACGATGCAAATTCAGAGGTTAACTTAACCATTAAGTCGGTAAGTGTTTCCGACATAGCAATTGAGGAGATGACGCCCAATGTGAATGCCCAACCCGTAACAATTTTGAAAGGCGAATCTCTTCTCATCAATTTTAATGGAAGTTGGCAAGGAGTAAACAAAACTACAATAACAGTTTTCACCCAGCAAGGATATGTTTTCCGAAAAGAGGTAGAACTGTCAAGGGTTTACGCGGAAATCAAAGATGTAATTTTCAACGAGAATGACACAGACCACTTCAGCGTGAGGATATTTAATTCCGCCGAATCCGCCATCCCCGTAACAGTCAACAAAATTGTTTGCACCCTAGAAAATGGAACAACTCGCACCTTTAGCGATCTTTCAGTGAGTATTTCGCCGAACTCGGAGGAAACCATTACGCTGGATTGGAACTGGGAAGGATATAGGGGAAAGAAAGTTGAGGTTGTAGCTTACTTTGCACAAGACTTTGAAACAGAACCATATAATACAACAACACCATAGGTAACCCTAAAAAGGGAAAGTTTTAAGCGACCAGTTTATCCGAATTACCAGCGTAATACTGAAAAAGGGTTAGGTTATTTTTATAAACCTTCCAATGCCCTTTTCTAACGCCTTTTCATAGACAAGTTTTGCAGTAACCGCATCCTGAACCGCTAATCCCGTTGAAGTGAAAACCGTAATCTCGTCGCGTTTTTCTCTTCCAGGCTTTAAACCAGCAACAATCTCACCTATTTCAGCCCAAACATTCTTTTTTGTTATTATTCCCTTGCTTATTGGGACATTTATTTCTCCGCTGTGAGAAGCTTGATCCCAATCGTCCACAACTATCTTAGCTCTTTTCAAAATGGCTGGGTCCAATTCTTCTTTTCCAGGAGCATCTGCTCCTATACAGTTAAAGTGCACTCCATGAGAAATCATATCATCCATAACTATAGGTTGCCGTGAAGGGGTTATTGTTACGACGATATCTGCTCCTTTAACAGCCTCCCTTACTTCCGCAACTGAAACAAACCTGACTAAGTGTCCATACAGTTGCTTTGCCTTAACCAGAAACTTTTCCCTCGTCTCTTTACTTCTGCTCCAAACTCTGACTTCTTCAAAGTTTTTATAAACCTCAAAAAGACCTGCTAACTGGGTTTGTGCTTGGGTGCCAGCTCCAACAAGTGCCACGATCTTTGAATCCTCTCTTGCAAGGTATTTGGCGGCTATTCCCCCAGCAGCTCCGGTTCTAATGTCTGTTATGGTTTTACCGCCCATAATTGCCAGCGGAAAACCGTTTTTAGGATCCACTAACACTATTATAGCCATTATTGTTGGGAGACCATACTTTTCTTTGTTGTCAACGTGAACATTCACCACTTTAACAGCTGAAATGTCGAGTTCTTCGAGATATGAAGGCATGGCTCTTAAGTCGCCGTTATACTTGGTGTAGAAAATGTAAATTTTCGCTGGCATCTGAACTCTTTTTAGGCCCTTCTCCTTGAAAGCCACTTCAACCTTTTCCATGACTTCTTTCATAGAAATTAGCGCTTTTACTTCCTCATCAGTTAATATGAGAGTTTCCAAATTCTCACCCCAAACGAGATTCTTTTCTAGAAAACTAGCTTTTGATATATTTTTTGGCTGAAAACTTTCAATTTGATTATTAATGGTTCAAAATTACCTTTCTTCTGAATTATGAGAATAGCTAAAAAGGTGGTGGCGATTCTAAACGGACTAGTTAAGGCTAATTATAGATGGGTATGCCCTCGTTAGGATCGCCGAGGAGTTTTTCAAACCCGTCCATTAAACGACGTGTTATGGGTCCTGGTTTGCCATCGCCAATTATCCGCTTGTTAATCTCCGCTATTGGGGTTATTTCAGCGGCTGTGCCTGTGAAGAAGGCTTCATCTGCATTGAACAGATCTGTGGGCGTAATGTTTCTCTCAACCACCGTATAACCGAGTTTTTCAGCCAGTTTCATTATGACTTCTCTTGTTATTCCAACAAGAAGCCCAATCGAGGACGGCGGAGTTAAAAGTTTTCCATTTTTGACTATGAAGAGGTTTTCGCCTACTCCTTCGCTGACATAGCCGTTCTTGTCTAGGCATATGGCCTCATCAAACCCTGCGATGTTTGCTTCAATCTTTCCGAGAACGCTGTTCAAGTAATTTAGAGATTTAATTTCATGGGATACTGTGTCCACGGGGTTTCTTCTAATCCATACAATCATGGCTTTTATTCCCTTTTCTTTCGCCTCGCTTGAATACAATGTTATGTGGTCGGCTATTACGATGATTGTTGGTTTTCTGCATTTTCTCGGGTCAAGCCCTAGGTCGCCGACGCCTCTGGTCACTATGAGGCGTATGTAAGCGTCTTGCATGTTGTTTTTACGAAGGGTTTCCAAAACCGCATTCATCATTTCCTCCTTGGTAAGCGGTATATCCAGCATGATAGCTTTGGCTGAATTGTAAAGCCTATCTATATGCTCTTTCAGTTTGAAGACCACGCCCTTGTATGCACGAATTCCCTCGAAAACCCCGTCTCCGTAGAGAAAACCGTGGTCAAAAACCGAGATTTTCGCTTGGGATTTAGGATAGTATTCTCCGTCTACGTAAACGAGTGGTTCCTTATCCAATTTTATCCCTTTCCGTAAAAACTAAGATGATGCTTTAGAGGTTGATATGTGTTTTGCTGTTTCCAACCTTTAGCCGTAGAACTGGGGCCTTTTTGAAACATGCTTTGGCAAGGGCAAAGGTTTAAAAGGTTTATCATGCATGCTTGCCTTAATCTCGCTTATCAATTCTTCAAGTTTCATTTTACGGATTTCTTGTGCCCTTCTGTCTCTCACTGGAAACACTTCTGAATCGATTTCCTTCTGTCCCACAACAATTATGTATGGAACCCACTCCATTTCAGCTTCACGGATTCTCTTCTGCAAAGTTAGCGGCCTATCATCTATGTCAACGCGTATTTGCTGCGCTTCCAATGTTTCTGCCATTTTCTCGCAGTGCCCGAGGAATTTGTCTGACATTGGGATTATGCGTACTTGTGTTGGCGAAAGCCAAACTGGAAGCATGGGCGGCTTGCCCTTCTGCTGTTCTCTGTAGGCCTTTTCCAGAAGCGCGTAGACGCATCTTTCAACGGCGCCGCTTGGGGAACAGTGCAATATAAGTGGATAGCGTTTTTCCCCCTTCTCGTCGATATAGGTTATATCGTATCTTTTTGCGTTTTCAACGTCTATTTGGTCTGTTGAGAGAGCTGCAGCCTTATCCTGATTGTCCACGAAGTTGAAGTCCCATTTAAGCCTAAAATAGAAGAAGGGTTCTTTCCACATCTCGACCAAAGCTGGTTTGCCGAAGATTTCCGCTAGGCTGGTTATGAAGGCCTTATTTTCTTCGTAGAAGTCTTTTGTGAATCGGAAAGCCACCTCATAATCACTTTTGGATAGGCCTATCCCTTCTAATACTTGGATGCAAAGTTTGAACCTTGTTATAAACTCTTCTTTGGCTTGCTCAAGGTCTGTGCAGAAGGCGTGACAGTCTGGCATTGTGAAGGCGCGGAGACGCCTCAAACCAACAACTTCACCGCTTTTCTCCCGCCTAAAACTGTAACGGGTCAATTCGTAAACTTTTAGGGGCATGTGTCTATACGAAAACTGTGTATCATGAACCATGAGAAACTGTCCAAAACACGCGGCAAACCGCAGGAAAAGCTCCCTATCTTCTGATTTTAGCAGATACTGCCTCGCTGGAAAACGATTTATGTAATCCGCCAAGCTTGGATGTTGAAAGTCGTACATGACTGGGGTTTCAACTTCCATGGCGCCGTATTCCACGACCTTGGCGGTTACATATTGCTCGATAAGTGATTTTATAAGTCGGCCTTTGGGGTACCAGCGGATGTTTCCAGGGTCGCTTCCAGCCTCGTAATCAGCTATTTCAAGGCGCTTCATTAAAGGCACATGGGGCGGCATCTGCTGGCTTGCCCTAACCTTAGAGATTTCATATTTCGCGAATTTCTCGAGATTTTCATGACCGCGAAAATCGAATTCTTCGACTGGAACCATTTTTCCGTCGGGTTGGAGAATATACCAGAAGGACTCCAGTTTTTCTTCAGCTTTTAGGGCTTCTGAAACCTTTTCGCCCTTTTCCTCTTCCTTCACCTCAGCAGCCAATATTACGCGGGACTGTTCTGCCAGCGGATGCCCCTTTATGGATATCATGAATTGTTTGTTCCAGCCGAAGGGTGCACGGTAAACTTCAATGCCTTTTTCCTTTGCATATGTTTCCATGGCTTTAACAACTTTCAACGCTTCAGAAGGCTTTGCAAGGGTGCTGCTCAAATGAGCGTAGGGATAAATTAAAACACGGTTAACCTTCAGCTTTTCAAGGAAGGCTTTGACCTCTTCTATGGCTTTTTGGGCTGTCGCTTCGTTGTCTCCTTCCTCAACCGCTGTGAATAAAACTACAACTTCTTCTAGGCGCTTTGCCTCTTTTTCTGCTTCTTCAGCCATGGCTATTTCTTTCTGAACTGGCTTGTACTCGATGAAGTTGGAATGTAACTGCAATATGCGCATAATCAGCCCTCTTCTAAGCTTTTAAATGCCTTTATACCGCCACTGTTCAATTTTTCTCTCCTTTTTAGTCTTCTTCTTATATTCCTTATAGTGGTTTTCACAGAGGTAAGCCCGTCTTTCGCTTCCAACCTTTAAACCGGCAGCCTTGACTTTATCCGCTGAAAAAGAACGTTTCGCTTCTTTACCGCAGCCTAGAACACTGCATTTTTCGCCTTTTGAAACGCGTCCCAAATTCATCCTCTCATTTTAAGCTGTTTAAGGACTTAAGCTGGAATAAATTAGGCTTACTTGCTTAATTCCCTTTTTCATAAAGTGCATGTGCTCTCCGATGGATTTCAGCTTTGTCTCCGAAAAATGTTGGTCCAACGCCTTCAATAACTGCTGATGCCACAGCGGAACCCACACATGCACACCAACGGGAGTCTTCGCCTTGAACGTACTCGGCTAGGAAACCGCCCATAAAGGCGTCACCTGCACCTGTTGGATCTACAATCTTGTTAGGCTTGTAAGCTGGAATATTATAAAGGGTTCCTTCGATGGAAAGTACAGCTCCTTTCATTCCCAAAGTTACTATGACTGTTTCAACGCCGAAGTCGTGAACAGCCTTTATGGCGGATTTTAATTCCTTCTGGCCAGTAACAGCTTTGATCTCTTCTAGCGACGACTTGTAAATGTTCACTAGTTCCAGTATTCGCTTGTTCAGCAACGTGCTATAGCTCATGTTTCCCTTTTCATCGAAAACACGAACAAGCCCCTGAGGATCAAGGGATAAAAATTCAGTATAGTTCTTCAGTTTCTCAGCAACTTCGTATGGGATTTCATTGGCTATAGGCGCTATATGAATGGCTTTTGCTTCTATAGAGTTTGGCAAGTCTTCCACTGTGATTGATTTAGCCCTGTTTGTCAGTCGTAAACTGCGCTCGGAAAGGTCGTCGGTATATTTTAACTCAAAACTTGTGGTTTTTGCTTCGTTGATTTTGGCTACTCCGGAGAGGTCTATTCCCTCCTGGCTGAGCCACCATATATAAGCCTTGGGAAAATCGCTGCCAATTTTGGAGATGACGGAGACGCTTGCGCCTAAATTTTTGGCAGCAAGGGAAATATAGGCTACTGAACCGCCCAGAATTACGTAGGGAGCTTTTCTATTTGGGAGGTTAATGGAGTCTATACAGAAGTGCCCCACACAAACAATGTCAAACACTTGTTTAGGCCTCACATGGCATTTTAGATTCTGGACTGAAGGAGAAGAATTGCCTTCGCCAAGTCTCCTTCGCATGCTTCCAGGGCTTTTCTGGCTTCTTCGAGGCTTTTTCCCGTTTGATCAGCTACAAGTCTAACATCCTCTTCAGATATTGCCAACTTGCGTTCAACAGTTTTTTCGGTTATTTTTCCTCCAGCCACTTGAAACATCTTTTGCCCTTGGACATCTACCACGGCGACTTCTGGCGCTTCGATAACTATTTCTTTGCTGCTTGTTTTTATGATGACTTGTTCCACGTCTGGAACTGCATCCATGCTTAGGCCCATGCGCTGCATCATGCGTTTGGCTTCTCGGGGGCTTATGCGTCTATGCACGTAACTTTCACCTTAACCCTAAATTATACTGTTAAACCCTTTAATATTATTACGTTTAATATGGTTCTGTTTTAAGCTTGGTAGAGGTTTAAGCTTAAATTTTGTTGTTTTAAGGGTAAAAGCCACAACGCTTGAATGGTTTAAATGTCATCGGATTTGTGGGAAAAACGGCGACGACATTTGGTTTATTCCTCTGCGAAACCGCGTCTAACTTTTACGGCTACTCCGCTTTTGAAGGCAGTCATCTCTTCGCCGGACAAAACAGCCTTTCCAACAGCTAAAACTTCGCCTTTCCCGTTAACAACTATAACCTCGTCTTTTGGGCGGATTTCCCTGTCAGCCTTTACAATGTGCACTGCGAAAACGTCGCCGCCTTCGGCAATAAACTTTGAAACGTCATCTTTAACTGTGACGAGGCATTTGGCTAAAACAGCATTTTCAACAATCCTTTTTGCACCCTCCATGCTTAAAGAAAACAGCCCATCTGTTGGACGGAGAGTGGCAAGCCTCTTACCATGTAAATACACATAGCGGATTCTGCCAGTACGCTTAGAGTAGGCTACTTCCACGTTTTCAGGGAAGAGTTTTTCTCCAACCCCCTTTCCAAACTGGTAATCTGCAACACTTCTAATCCGCATAAGCGCGTCTTCCATACAAATCCCAGTCCATTTAATTTACATAGAATTCGACAACTATAAACCTAACCAAGTAAATAAAGAGTTTAAAAGGGGCGCCGAAATTGCGCTGTGAAGTTTGTGGACGAAAAATCTACGGCAAACCAGTCACAGCACTAATTGAAGGAGTCAAACTAACAGTGTGCAACGAATGCGCAAAACATGGAACCATAGTTATAGAAAAGCCAAAACAAACCCCGCCACCGCTTAAAGCAAAGACAGCGGTAACCACGCCGTTAAAAGCCCAGAACACGGGAAAAATACTGAAAAACGTGGAGAAAACGCTAGAGCTTGTAGAAGGCTTCGATGCAAAAATAAGGCAGGCAAGGGAAAAACTGGGATTAACCCATGAAGAATTAGGCAAAAGAATAAGCGAGAAAGTTTCCGTCCTCAAAAAAATTGAAACAGGCAAAATGACTCCTGACAACAAGCTTGCAGCCAAACTGGAACACACCTTGAAAATTAAGCTGCTTGTCCAAGCGTCAGAAGAAAAAGCTTCAGTGGCAGCAGTCCCTAAGCCGCAAAGCCGCGAACTAACTTTAGGAGACCTTGTCCAACTAGGCAAAGATAAAGTGGAGGAGAAAACTTAACGAAAGCCATCATAGTGCAACGCCGGAAATCCTTTGAACCCTCAACCATTGAGGAATTGAAAAGTCTAGCAGAGTCGGCCGGCTACACTGTTGTCGGCAAAATAGAACAAATAAGAGAACCAGATCCACGCTACCAAATAGGCTACGGAAAAATCAAGGAGCTTGCTGAACTTGTAAAAGAGACAGGTGCCCAGAAAATAATTTTTGATAATCCTTTAAAGCCTGTTCAATCCTACAACATAGCCAAAGCCACAGGCGTAGAAGCAATAGACCGCTTTCAACTAATTCTAGAAATATTCGTAAGAAGAGCCACAACCACGGAGGCAAAGCTGCAGATTCAGCTGGCAAGACTCAAATACGAGTTAGCTCGCGCAAAGGAAAAAGTAAGATTAGCGAAAAAGGGCGAGCAGCCAGGGTTCATGGGTCTTGGAGCATACGAAGCAGACATTTACCATGAAAGTGTGAAGAGGCAGATACAGACTATAAATGAGAAGCTTAAGAAAATTCGGAGAAAACGCGTTTTACATCGTGAAAGAAGAGCTGAGCTCGGCTTTCCCACAATTTCTTTGGCAGGATATACCAACGCTGGAAAAAGCTCTCTTTTTAACGCCTTAACAGAAGAAGAAGTTCCAGTGGATGATGCCCTTTTCACAACCTTATCCACAACAACTAGACTTGTGGAGTTTTCAAGGAAAAAATTTCTGCTAACAGACACCGTTGGCTTCATAGATCGCTTGCCATTAACGCTAATAGAGGCTTTCCACTCAACACTGGAAGAAACCATCTACTCAGACCTAATCCTTCTTGTAGTAGATATAAGCGAACCCTTGAACACCGTGGAAAAGAAACTTTCCATCTGTTTAGAAACAATAGATCGAATAGAAGCTTCAGGCATACCAATAATAACCGCACTAAACAAAATCGATTTACTATCTCAAACCGAAATTGAACAGAAAATGGAAAAGCTCAAGAACAAAGCGCCGAACCCCATACCCATATCGGCACTTTACAAACTCAACATCGACCAGCTAAAAGAAAAAATAACCAGGAGCTTAAAAAACTACGTTACAGTCGCCTTCACACTTCCTTTAACAAGTGAAACTATGTCTTTTATATCATGGCTTTATAACCGAGCAGAAGTGCATGCTGTGAATTACACTGAAAACACAGCCCACGTGAAACTTGAAGCCATACCATGGTTCGCTGAAAAAGTAAAAAGCCATGTTGAAGAGTTAGGTGGAAAAATTGAAACTTTCAAACAATAAAAGTCAGCCTAAAATAGTGGTTTTAAGGTGGGGACACAGACCTAAAAGGGACTTGCGCCTAACCACCCACGTAGCATTAACAGCCAGAGCCCTAGGCGCTTCCGGATTCATACTCTCAGACATAAAAGACGAAAAAATAAGGGCAACAGTGGAAAAAGTGGTGGAAAACTGGGGAGGCCCATTTGATTTTGAAATGGGAACCCCTTGGAAAAAAGCGGTTAAAGATTGGAAAGCGAAAGGCGGAATAGTTGTTCACCTCACAGCTTATGGAGAAAACATTGAAACAAGCAACATCCTCGACAGAATCAAAGCCTCAGGCAAAGACATCCTACTCATAGTTGGAAGCCAAAAGGTTCCAGGAGAATTCTTTTCAAAAGATATTTCAGACTTTAACGTGGCAGTTGGAAACCAGCCCCACTCTGAATGCGCAAGCCTTGCGGTGTTTCTCGACAGATTTTTCGGTGGAAAAGAATTGGCTAAGACTTTTGAGAACGCAAAACTTGCCATAGTTCCCCAGGAAAGGGGTAAAAAGATAGTTAGAATGGTCTGTTCAGAACCCGAGGCAGAAAAGAGATTTAAATTGAAGCCTACCAATATAATATCATAAATAGTACAGCGCTTGAACAGAAAGGGGTCGATATGTTATCAACAATAAATGACGCTACGTTGATTAAGGTGGCAGAGGCACTAGGTGAAGAGGAAGCAGTTAAGCTAATTGAAATGCTGAAAACCTCAGATGAAATCACAGACGATGAAATAGCAAACAAAACTGGTATAAGGCTAAACAATGTGCGCAAAATCCTCTACAAACTTTATGACCACTCTCTTGTAAGCCTAAGGAGAACAAGAGACCCGAAAACCGGATGGTTCATATTCCACTGGAAACTGCAGCCAGATCAGCTTGAAGGCTTCATACTTAGCCAAAAACGAAGAGTCTTCGAAAAACTAAACATTCGACTGGAATACGAGAAAAACCACGACTTTTATTACTGCTATACCCCTGGATGCAGGCGAATCCCCTTCGAAGAAGCCGTGGAACTCGTTTTCCGATGTCCAACATGCGGCAAACCTCTAATGCACTACAGCAACGAGAAAATAGTTCAAATTTTAACAAAGAAACTCGAGCAGTTAAGGAAGGAACTGAGTGAGTGAAAGGCTCCCAACAAGAGAGCAAGCACTGCAAATTTTACGTGAAAGCGGATGCCGAGAAAACGTAATAAAACATTGTGAAGCCGTAACAGAGCTTGCTGTTGAAATTGCAAAAGCTTGTAAAAAAAGAGGCTTAAACGTCAACCTGGAACTTGTTGAAGTTGGAGCCCTTCTCCACGATATTGGACGCGCAAAAACCCACAGCGTCCACCATGCGCTTATAGGAGCCCAAATGGGCAAAGCCTTAGGCTTGCCAGAACCCATAATCGCGATAATAAAGAGGCATGTAGGCGGCGGAATAACAGCGAAAGAGGCAGAAAAACTAGGATGGCCAAAAGGCATTTACACTCCACAGACACTTGAAGAGAAAATCATAACATATGCCGACAAACTAGTCGAAGGCGCGAAAAAAGTCCCCATAGAAAAAACCATAGAGAAGTTTTCCAATGAGGGGTTGCCGCCATCCGCAATTAAGAGAATAATAAAACTTCACAAGGAAATATCCGCTTTAATCGGAGACTGCAAATGCCTACCGTAACACTGCTCTCAAAAGTCTACAACAATCGACAACTAAAACTTGTCGAAAACCAATTAAAATCTACGCTTAAAGGCTTAAAAGTCAAAATAGAAAACGTTGAAGCCGCGCCTCGCGGTTGGATTCAAGTAAATTTTTCAGGCGAAGACGAAAAGGCAGCTTTAAGCTATCTAGAAGAGGAAATAGGCTTATGCCCAGTACGCATTGAAAACCTAAAAAAGTTCTCAACAACAAAGGGATACATAATAGGCCTGGGCGGAAACAAAGATGAACTCCGCTTGGATATAGGGATAACTTCACCGAGAACCATGAACGCCACGATCCCATTGCAACACCTGCAAGCCCAACTTGCAGACGGAAGAAAAATAGCCCTCAAAAAGCTCATCGAACTCTTCGGCTTTTGCGAAAACCTGCCCCTAAAAGCCAAAATAACAAGAATCAATGAAAACCATATACAAGCCACAATAGCCGAAAACCAGCTAAAACTCTATAGAAAATGGACAAAATCTCTACTTGACAGGTTAATAATCTTAGGCGCATCCCAGCAAGAAATAAAAACGGCATTAAGAAATTCAAGATGCCAAAACGACATTGTGGAAATTGAACAGCTGGGATTATTTGAAAATGCTGTCGCCTGCAAACTCGGAACAGACGCCGTGGGGCTAATTCCAAAAGTTGGCAGAAACCTACCCAACACAATCCTAAGCATATTCAAGCCCAACACAATACTGGAGTTCTTTCAAAACTTTTACCTCACCTAAACTTTTAACCCATAACAAAGTATGGGCCTGGCCGTATGCAATTAAATAATTAAGTGAATCCTTTTTAGAGTCTTCTTATTTTTCCTGGTTCTGGTTGGTGTTTAGTTGCTGTTAATGTTTTCTTTTTCTATAGAACGCTGCGCCAAGTATCATGGCTAACACTATTGGAACCGCTACTAAGATCGGTGTTGGGTCTAGACCAGTAGAGTTGTCAGGCGGAGGTTCTGTTGGTGGTGTTGTCGGGGACTCTTCAACGGGGGGGCCTCCCATGAAGCCCGTTGCATGGCAGTACTCAATTTCTCCTGTGTCCGCCCAAATGCCAACTTGGATGGCGTAACTATTATTGTAGACCTTGTTAAAGTACAGTTCAACGAACCAGAAAGGATACAACGTTAAAGGCTCTCTTCCCCTTGAGCCAGTTAATCTTGTTATTAAAGGCTCTTCTACTAGGTCCAACTCTACGTCTGGACCCGGCCAAACATTTACCATGTAATCTTTTGCACGTTTCCTAGCAATGCGTATAGCCTCTTCCTCAGAAATATTTACATCGGTGCTGCCTACCTTGTAGAGGTTCCAATTGTCGCTGAAACTATACAAAGCCCCATTTTTAAAAGAAACGCCTACCTTTTTCATTATAAAATCAATGCCATTATACGTGTACATCCAAGTAATTGAATCAAAAATTTCGCGATCTGCCACTTGAAACTTCACGTTGCCTACTGTAGTTATCATAGGCTTTAGTTCAGTAACTGTATTAAGTATATCTCGCATTGGTTGAAGATACGACGCTTTTGAAAAGGTTTGGTATCTGTGAAGAAGACCCTTGGCCGTATCAAGAACGTTGGTGGAGGGTTGAGCGTAAAGCGGTGAACCTTCAATAGGGTCTAGAACGAAGTACGTCAGAGTCTTATTTATAAATACGCAGTACACTTTTATTTTGCTTCGAGCAGATTCGAGGATATATTTCACTTCCTCCTGAGCGAGACCACCCAAATCAGAGGGATACTCCACGAAGTAACCTGTTTGTTGTGCATTGTATTTTGTCATGTCGAATCCGATTACGTCTGTCATAACGGAAAGCGCCTTATCTTGAACAGTCAATTCCGCCAAATATGCTTTAGGCATCTGTAAAAGCGGAAGCGCTAAAATCACCGCAAGAACCAAAGCCGCATAAAACTTTTTCCTAGGGATATTCATCATAATGCCCTCCCTCAATTTGGTAGCACCATGTCTCCGTTGCCGAAGACACGCATCCGACTAAACCAATTTCCTCCCATTGGTGGGTCACCAGGAACATACACGTCGTATCCATTGTAAAGCCAAGTTTCATCGAAAGGATAGACTCCAAGCACTTCGTATGATGCCATATCAAGGGCCCACGATATTTCATCGTGATGGCTTCCGGCATGGACGTAGAAGCGCCTGACAAAGTCACCGTAATTTTTGCTACCATCACCAAATGAGTTATCGCAGAGCCATTTTGAGATATTTTCGAACCCTATGTAACAATCTTCACCCCAAGGATTCGCGTAGCCATCGTGACTTAAGTTGACGGTCCCAGTCCAGGCGTAGGGCATTCCCACTATCCCTGTGCCATTTTCTGTATCCACAAATCCTATTTTGTCTCCATCTATTAAGTCTCCATTCATGCAAGTATAAATGAAAGTAAAGCGATGTTTTGGACCAGGATGCCCGTAGAGGTCGCGGTCTACAACCGCTTCAGACGCACCATTCCAGCCGTAATAGGCGTAATGCAATGTGGGCCCCGTCACAACCCATTCATATATTGGCCACCATCCATACGGGGTCCATACCCACCCCACAATCATCCAGTACCCACCATACACGTATTTCCTAAACGCATCTCCAACGTGAAAAGTCGCCACAAAATCATAACTGCTCTCGTCCTCACAGAGATCAGCACAAAGGTACACATATTCCGCTTTTGTCGAAGGGCCATATAAGTTGTTAGCGGCCCAAACTGGATATTGATTCTGAAAGATATCAGTAATATATTGGCAGGTATAACTCCTCGCCGCATCTTCGTATGGGTCGGACGTAACAGTCTTACAGCCCCAGTTTACGCTGACATGCATCCCCTGTACCACTGCAGGTAACGAAACAACAAACAAAAGCAACAACACAGCAGTAGTTAAGGAAGTAGTTTTTCTCTCCATCAGTACTTCCTCCACTTAGACTGTGAGTGACGAAATAAATATGTTTATCGGTGTTAATTTTCCGCTCACAACCACAGCCACGACTTACAGGTAGTGTCGGCGGAATTTGATTGCGGAGATAAAAATCTTCGTTATATAGGTTAATTAGTTTAAAAATACGGCGAAGACAACTACGCCCCAGAACTCTCCAAATTCGTAGCAAAATACTACCACGAAGCAAGAGAAAGAGACAAAATCCTCTCAGAAATAATGACCACAGGCAAAACAACAATCATAGACGAAGTAAAAGTAACAACAGACGTCGAACTCGGCACATACAGAGCCCACCTCCAAAACCTAAACCTAAAAGACTGCATGATAACCCTCGATGTCCTCGACAAAAACCAAACCTACTCATGGCAGGAATGTGGGGACTCGCCACACTATCCTACTCACCAGACACAGCCCCACCAACAATGACACCAATCATCATACAAGAATTCGTCCCATTCCAATGCACAACAACAGACCCCAAAATCTTCCAAGAAGCCCGCCAACACTTCACCTTCGAAGAATGGATAGACCTAATCCTAAACACAGTAGGCCTAAACCACGAACGCTACAACCAAAGACAAAAACTAATCTTTCTAACACGCCTAATCCCCCTCGTAGAAAACAACACAAACCTCATGGAATTCGGCCCCAAACAAACAGGCAAAACCTACCTCTACAGAAACGCATCCTACTACACCAGAATTTTCGCTGGCGGAAACATAAGCGCAGCAACCCTCTTCTACAACATAGCCCGCAGGGAACTGGGCGAACTCGCAACAAAAGACGCCATAATCCTCGATGAAATCAGCAAAGTCAAATTCACAAACCCCAACGAAATGATGGGCAAATTAGCCGACTATATGGAAAGCGGCCATTGCGAAAGAGGACCAAAAAGAGCCACAAGCACCTGTGCACTCATGCTAATGGGCAACATCAAAGTTGAAGCACAAGAAAACGCCTACAAACCAGTAGAAGAATTCACATACGTATTACCCAACGACATAAGAGAAAACGACCCAGCGAAACTCATCGACAGAATCCACGGCATCATCCCAGGATGGGAACTACCAAAAATAAGCATGTCCGCACGCCACCTATCACGCGGATACGGCATAGCCTCAGACTACTTCTGCGAAACAATGCACGAACTCAGAAAACAAAACTACACCCACATAATAGACCAAGAAATAGAACTAACAGGCGACTACACCATAAGAGACGAACGAGCCGTAAAACGCATAGCAAGCGGACTACTAAAACTCTTAAACCCAAATGAATCAATCGACAAAACAGAACTGAAAACCATCATGGACATAGCCATAGAATACAGAAAAAGAATAAACGACTGGCTACACATACTCTCACCAGGCGAATTCCCCAAAAAAGAACTTAGCTATACGCTAAAGTAACCAGTCTCATAGGGAAGATCATTAGAAGGTGCAGCGCATTGTTGTCGAAAATCATTTTACCCTTGAAAACGGTCTACGCACCTTGTTAAAACTCATATTTAGGAATTTCTATGCATGCATAGTGTTCTATTAGTTGTTGTAAATAGAAGAATTTTATAGATGTAAGTTCATAAAATGTGTTTAGGCTGGTTGTGGTTGAATGTCTGGTGGGAAGCTGGTTTGTCACGCGTGTGGGAAGGAGCTTTCAATGAGTGAGGCTGTTCCAGTTTATAAGAATGTTTTGGATCGTGAAACGGGCGAGTTGGAGCGCGTTTTAGATTATTATCTTTGCAAATCATGTGATGCTCTTGTTAAGAAGAAGCTGAAAATTTAGCCCTTTTTTATTAGGATTTTTTGTGATGGCAGTACGCTTACGAACTGCCACCCTTCCGCCAAGTATTTCTCAAGCTCTTTTTCATGGATTATTCTTTGGGGATTGTGTTTTCCTTCTCTAAGCTTTTTCAGCTCTTTCTCGTAAAGCTCGAGCTCCTCGTCCTCATTTAGCTCTCTTCCGATTAGCCTTTCTTTTGCAACCTTAACGTCAAGCAAGTCTATTCCTAGGAGACTTTTGGCCATGCTTTTCAATGCTTCTATTTTGGCCTCTTTAATTATGCTTGACTGTTCTAGGGGTTGTGTTGCCGTGCTAAGGAAGGGCTCGCATTCTTTGTAGGCTTCGCGCATGTCCTCAATCATGTCAGGCGGCAG
>JBNASL010000023.1:0-17924 GCA_049717905.1 Candidatus Bathyarchaeales archaeon
TGATGTCTGCGCCGTTTTCCGCCAATGTTTCTATAAGTTTTATGGAGAATTCTTCATTTGGGTCGCCATAGTAAACATGAGCCATATGAGCGCCTTCCCTTCGCTCTTTCAACTCTTGAAATTTCTCTTTAAGATTCATAGAAATACCTCAAAATAGTGTCTAGGTCTTTGTCGCCTCTTCCAGAATAGTTTAAAACCACAATTTCGTCTTTGTCAAACTCTTCGGTGTGGTTTAACACGTAGGCTATTGCGTGGGCGGTTTCCAAAGCTGGAATAAGCCCCTCAGTTCTGCCCATCGCCTTTACAGCCTCAAAAACTTCATGGTCAAAAGCATAGCAGGGCTTAACCCTTCCAACCTCACACAAATAAGAGATTTCCGGTCCTCTTCCAGGATAATTTAAGCCCGCAGCCCTAGTCTTCGAAGGCCTAATTTGGCCATACTCATCCTGCATGACTTGCATTAAGCTTCCGTGAAGAACTCCAGGCTTGCCAAGTTGGAAAGCTGCGGCGCTGTTGTCTGCGCCTAAGCTTTCTCCACCGCCTTCGACAAAATAAAGCCTCACGTTTTTCTCGTCTAGGAATGGTTTGAAGGCGCCTAAGGCGTTGCTTCCCCCGCTTCCACAAGCCACAATCGCGTCTGGAAGCCTTCCCTCCTTCTCCAATATTTGATGCCTAATTTCTTGGCCTATCACACTTTGGAAAGCTGCAACAATCATGGGGAATGGATGTGGACCAACCGTGGACCCCATAAGATAATGCGCTGTTCTGGAACATGCAGCCCACTCCCTTAGGGTTTCTGAGACGGCATCCTTTAAAACGCCAGCGCCTGTTTTAACGGGCTTTATTTTAGCTCCTAAGAGTTTCATCTTCTTAACGTTGGCAGCTTGCCGTTCCATGTCTTTTACACCCATGAAAATTTCTGTTTTTAAGCCGCAGATGTTGCCCGCCATAACCGTTGCCAGCCCATGCTGTCCCGCAGCCGTCTCCGTTATTAAACGGGTTTTACCCATCTTTTTCGCCAGCAAAGCCTGTCCTAAAGCGTTGTTAAGCTTGTGGGAACCCCCGCAGAGCAGGTCCTCCCTCTTTAAATAAACCTTGAAACCCACTAGTTTGCTGAAGTTTTTAGCATAATAAAGGGGAGTGGGTCTTCCCCCGTAATCTCTAAGCAATCCTTTGAATTCTTCCTGAAACTCGAATGTTGGATAAAGCTTTTCGAAGGCTTCCTCCAACTCTATGAGCGCATGCATTAGAATTTCGCTCACATACTGCCCGCCGTATTTCCCAAATCTGCCCTTAATCATCTTGAAATCCCTTCCAAATACCAAAACAGCTTTCAACCATCACTTAAAACGCTTTTTGCATTCCTTATGAAAGCTGCAACTTTTTCAAGATCTTTAACTCCAGGCTTTGATTCCACGCCGGTAGAAACATCCACAGCATATGGCTTAACAGTTTTAACAGCTTCTTTAACGTTTTCAGGATTTAGTCCTCCAGCCAATATCAAAGGTTTTGGATATATAGCTTCTCTTACGCGTTTGCTGATGCCCCAGTCATGGGTTAGGCCTGTTCCCCCATATTTATTTGAAAAGCTAGAATCCACAAGAACAGCGTCGAAAAACTTTGACTCTTGAACAGCAACATTCAACGACTCCTCAGATTTCACGTTTACAGCTCTCACCATAGACGCGCAGAGCAGTTTTTCCTTGAGAAACGCTGTGTCAAATGGTTTGTCTCCATGAATCTGAATTATATTCGGTTTTAGTTTTTTATAGAAATTTAAAATTTCACCCTCATCACGGGGGGCAATTACTAGGACGCTTTTTACAAATAGGGGAACAAGCTTGATTAGCTTTTTAGCAGTTTCAATAGTTAGGTTTCGCGGAGAAGAGGAAACACCTACCACGAAACCCACAGCGTCAGCACCCATGTCGCAAACCATTTTCAAATCATCTTCGCTGGTTATTCCACAAATTTTAACCTTCACATGCATCATAAAGCATGCACAAGCTCCCTAACCTTACCTTCAATGTCGTCCGCCAACATAATCGCCGAACCAACCAAAAACGCCTTAGCTCCGCAAGCATGTAGGAAACGTATATCTTCGGGTTTTTGGATTCCGCTTTCGCTTACAACAATTTTGTTACGTTTGTCTACGACGGACATGACTTGCCGAGTTACTTTTAGGTCAACTTTAAGGGTTTTCAAATCTCTATTGTTAATTCCCACCAAATCGGCTTCTGTCTCAAGCGCTGCCAAAAACTGAGCTTTGGTATGGGTTTCAAGGAGCACTTCAAGCTTTTTTGAGTGGGCGAGTTTAACCATTTCATGGACAGAGCGGTCAATGTAGCCTCGTTCAAAAACTGAGAAGATAAGCACTATAGCGTCTGCCCCGATTTTTGATGCAGCTTCTATCTGAACTGGATCTATGATTATGTCCTTCATCAGAACTGGAAGATTTACATGGCTTTGCACTTCCACCAGCGACTTAACTGAACCGCGGAAGTGTTTTGGCTCCGTCAGAACCGATATACCCGCAGCTCCTCCCCTTTCCATGGCAAGGGCAACGTCTCTCAAACTGCCAATGTTTCTTAAATTGCCGTGAGATGGGGAAGCCGGCTTGATTTCAGCTATTATAGGAGCATGACTGCACTTGGTTATGGAGTCTTTTAGGCTGAAGTTTCGCTTTGAAGAGCTTTCGCTTTCAATTTCGTAGTATCCCGATTCTATAGTTTTTTTCGCGTCCCTTACTAAAATGTCAAGAAAATCAGCCATATTTCATCTCCAACTCTTCAAGTTTAGAAAGACTGCTTCCTTCATAGGCCTTAATTAAAGCCTTCAACTTTTCGTAGGCGACTCCGCTTTCAATAGACTCTTGAGCAAGCTCCATTCCATAGTGAAAGTCGTCTGCCTTTCCACCAACCACTATGCCAGCAGCAGCATTCACCAAAACTATATCCCTTTTCGGATCGCCAGCCTTAAAGCAGCCATTAAGCACCTTAAAAGCATGTTCAGCACTTTCTTCAGGGGTTGTTCCAACAATCTCTTCAGGCGCTGCTTTTCTTACGCCTAAATCCTTCGGCGTCACCGTTAAAGTTTTAATCTCGCCATCTTTTAACCAAGCAATCAATGTTTTCCCCACTGTGGAAATCTCGTCAAGGCCGTCTAAACCGTGAACTACCATAGCCTCCTTTAAGCCTAGATTTTTAAGCACCTTTGCAATTTTATCCACAAGTAAAGCATCATAAACTCCTATTAACTGGGCGTCTGCACATGCTGGATTCGCAAGAGGCCCCAAAACATTGAAAACAGTTCTTATTCCTATCTCTCTTCTCGGGCCAGCGGCATTTTTCATGGCTGGATGGAAAACTGGAGCAAACATAAACCCTATGCCAACATTCTCAATTGCTCTTTCAACAGTTTCAGGCTTTACATTCAAGTTAAGCCCCAACTTTTCCAGAACATCTGCGCTACCGCTTTTACTTGTAACTGAACGGTTTCCATGCTTAGCTAGGGCTATGCTTGCGCCAGCAACCACAAACGCTGCCGTTGTGCTTACGTTAAAAGTCTTTAATTTGTCGCCTCCTGTTCCACAGGTGTCCACGAGGCGCCCGTTGACCTTTGGACTGATTTTACAGCAGAAATCTCGCATTACGGCGGCGAAGGCGCTTATCTCTTCAATTGTTTCACCCTTCATTCTTAACGCCGTTAGAAAGGCAGCTATCTGAGCCTGGGTTGCCTCTCCAGACATTATTTCTTTCATTACTTCGCGGGACTCTTCATAGGTTAAATCTTGCCTATCGACGAGTTTTTCTATGGCTTCCTTTATCATGTGCCTCACCAGCCGTAAAGGAAGTTTTTCAAAATTTCCTTGCCGAATTCCGTTAGGATGGATTCTGGATGGAACTGGACGCCTTCAATGGGATAGGCAACATGGCGGACACCCATAACTTCGCCGTCGTCAAGCGCCACAGCAGTTACCTTTAAACATTTGGGAAGAGAGTTCTTGTCTACAACTAACGAGTGATACCGCGTAGCCCGAATAGGATTGCGTAATCCTCTAAAAACGCCGTTTCCATCATGTATTATAAGGCTTGTTTTCCCATGCATAAGCCTCTTGGCACGAACAATTCTTCCGCCAAAAGTAGACACAAATCCTTGATGCCCAAGGCAGACGCCTAATGTTGGAATTTTGGGGCTAACATGTCTCAAAATTAGGGAACACACCCCAAAGTATCTGGTTTCTTCTGGCGTTCCTGGGCCTGGAGAGATAACTATTCTTTCTGGTTTTAGCTCCAAAACTTTTTGCAGGGTGAGTTCGTCGTTTCGATGTACTATTGGTTTTTCTCCAAGCTCTCCAATGTACTGGACAAGGTTGTAAACGAAGGAGTCATAATTGTCAATAACCAAAACTTTCATGTGTAAGCACCCTCAGAAGAAAGTTGCAGGGCTTTTAGCAGTGCTGAGGCTTTATGTTCTGTTTCAACCCACTCCCTTTCGGGGATGGAGTCTGCAACTATGCCTGCTCCCGCTTGAATGTAGCCCTTATCCTCTTTTGCAACAAGCGTTCTTATGGTTATGGCAAAGTCTGCGTTTCCATTGTAGGAAAAGTAACCCAAAGCTCCTGCATAAGGGCCTCTCCTGAAAGGTTCAGACTCTTCGATTATCTCCATGGCTCTGACTTTCGGTGCGCCGGAAACTGTTCCAGCTGGAAAAACAGCCCTTAAAGCATCGTAGTAGTCGCAGCCTTTTCTAAGCTTTCCTGTAACCCTTGAAACTATGTGTTGGACGTGGCTGTACTGGTGGACTTTCATGAATTCTGGAACGCAAACGGTTCCAAACTCTGAAACCTTGCCAATGTCGTTTCTAGCCAAATCCACGAGCATTACGTGTTCTGCGCACTCTTTAGGATCTAACAAAAGCTCCTGAGTCAAAGCCTCATTTTCGCCGGCGTCTTTAACACGGGGTCTAGTTCCTGCTATTGGGAAGGTTTCAATAATGCCACCTTCCACTCTTACAAGCATTTCTGGGCTAGACCCAACTATTTGGTGGGAACCCATCTTAAGGAAGTACATGTATGGGGATGGGTTGATTTTCCGCAGAGCCTTGTAAAAAGGGATTAGGCTTCCGTTGAATCTGAATTCATAGCGTTTTGACAGGACAACTTGGAAAATGTCGCCTGAAGCTATGTATTCCTTAGCTTTAGTAATCATTTTCTCAAATTCCGTCTGTTTAATGTTAGCCTTAGGCTCAGAATAGGTGAAGGATTCAATGTCGCCGTTTCTTTCAAGAAGAGGGACTATTTGGGAAAAACGGTTTTCGCCAATATAATAATAGAATATTTCGCCACTTTTGTGGTTGAAAATTACGCCGTCATGGAATATTCCCATTTCAAAGTCTGGCAGCTTTAAATCGTCAACGGCGAGTTCTGGCAGTTTCTCCCAGTAACGAACAGAGTCATAGGAAATGTACCCAACTGCTCCTCCAATAAACCTATAATTCCTTGAAGGAATATCGGTGTAGCCTATAAGCTCTTTAATTATTGGTAGTGGGTCGTCGACTTTGCTGACAGCTTTTTTCTCATCAGTTCTATCATGCACTTCAGCTTTTCCATCTTTTATTGTTATAACTAATGGGGGGTCAAATCCTATGAAGGAATATTCTGCAAGTTTTTCAGGGCCTTCTACAGATTCTAAAATGTAAACATAATCGTAATATGCATAAAGTTTTGTGTAGAAATCAACGGGGGATATTCTGTCTTTAAGCTTTAAAATTTTTGGCGAGTCCTTGGAAAGCTTTGTTACGCCAAACGCTATTCCCCATTTTACGTCCCTCGCCCACAAAATGCATAAAAGGACATATTTAAACCTTAACGCACAAAAATGTACACCATTTACAATGCTGCCGAAATAACCAAATTTTAAAATCCAATTTATGCAATGGTTTGCAAAAACTTTTACTCTAAGATAGTCATTTTATTTTATTGGTGATAATGTTGGATGTAAAACTCTTAGTTGACGGCAAAGAGATAGATTTGAACGAGTTTGTTGTAAAAATTTTAGGTGGAACAATAGTTGGAGCAGTAACTTCCCTGCGGGGAATTAAAAGCGACTGGAAAGAGATTGAAATAAAAGTTACAAAGTGAAAACGTAGAAAAGGGAGATAACGAAGTAATTGATACCTGAAGTCCACAAAGAAAATTTGGAAAAAGAGCTAAAAGAGAAGCTAGAAAAACTTGTTAAAATAGTTGTTTTCACCCAGGAAACGGAATGCCCCTATTGCGCCCAGACCAGAAGCCTCATCGAAGAGTTGGCAGCCCTAAACAGTAAAATTGTGATTGAAGTTTACGATTTTTTGGCTGATTCTGCAAAAGCCAAAGAATATGGCGTTGATAAGGTTCCAGCCGTGGCTATTGTTGGAGAAAAGGATTACGGAATAAGGTTTTACGGGCTGCCTTATGGCTATGAATTTCAAACACTCTTAGATGGCATAATCAGCATCTCAAAAGGAAAGACAGACCTTTCCGAAAGAGTTAAAGAGAAGCTAAAAACCATAAAGGCTCCGGTGCATATACAAGTTTTTGTAACATTGACTTGCCCATACTGCTCGGCGGCTGCAATTCTAGCCTACAAGTTTGCCATGGAAAACGATTTGATAAGGACAGACGTGGTTGACGTTAGCGAGTTTCCCCATATTGGGCTTAAGTACGGAGTTATGGGTGTTCCAAAGACCGTTATAAACGAGCGCATAGAATTTATCGGCGCGGTTCCTGAGGAAGTGCTTTTAGAGCATGTGTTGCTTGCCGCCCGCCAGCCTCGACCATGGTGACAAAATCCTTGCTTGAAAAAGAAACCTTAAAACTGGTTTTTGTTTACAGTGGAGCCTTCGCAGAACGCGTTATAAGAAACCTCATAAACGACCCGAGCTTCTGTAAGTCATGCGGCTTATACTGCGATTCTTGCAAGTACGGCGTATACAGCTATGTTCGCAATATACGCGCTGCCATAGAACTGCCAAGCCCTTCTGAGCTGCCACCCTTTATAGATAAGCCAGAAGAGCATATGCCTAAAAGCATGCCTAAAGCGGATTTATGTGTGGTTTCTGGCCTGCATAAGGACTTGTTGCTTGAACTGCCCCATCACATTGGAAAGTTTGGAGTAAAAGCCCTAATAGTGCCCATAGAAGACTTTAACGAAGTGCCTTCTGGTTTAAAGAAACAGGTGGAAGAACGGTGTTTAGAACTAGGCTTGGAAAATGCTTTCCCAAAGCCCTTCTGCTCTTTAGAGCCGACTGAAAACAAGCCGTTAATATCAAGATTTGTAACTGAACTCGGTGTGGGACATCCAGAACTGGAGATTTCCACAGCTAAAAGGGGAAATTATGAGGTTATAGAGTCTGCCATAGTTAGGCGAAGTGCCCCTTGTGGCTCTACATGGTATGTAGCCAGAAAACTTAGGGGTGTTGAAACAAACAGAGGAAAACTGTATGATGCCATAGCGAAAGCCCATCACAGCTATCCCTGCACGGCAACCATGAACGTTGATCCAGAGACGAAGGAGCCCATACTTCACATCGGCGGCTACATAATAAGGGAAGCCGTTGAAAAAGCATTAGAAAAAGCGAAGGCTGAAGTTTAGGCGCCTTTATCCTCGGCAAGCCTTTTAACAAGGTCTAAGACTTTCTCTTTTATCGCATCGCGTATTTTTCTGGCTTCATCAAGGGGCATTTTCGCGGGGTCCGGCATACCCCACTCTTCAACATGCTTGGCGTAAACTACTGGGCATAAGGAGCCGCCGCACACTATTACGGCCACATCTGCTTTTTCTTGAAGTTCCCTTGTCATTGCCTGTGGCTTTTTGCGGCTTATGTCTATTCCCTCTTCAAGCATAAGCTTAACAGCGTTAGGATGAACCCTTTCTGCAGGGGTTAAGCCAGCGCTCACGGCTGTCCAACCTTCCGGAGCATATTTATTAAAGTATGCTTCAGCAATTTGGCTTCTAAAGCTGTTTTCAACACAGACAAACAAGACGGTTTTCAAGCTTAGCCTTCCCAGTCCAAAAGCCGTTTTTCGCCTCCTATTTTCTTTATGTCTGTCAGATCTTGGGTTACTTCCAATGTTCCCAAGTATTGCCCGTTCCTGTCTCTAACTGCAAAGTATCTTATGTGGATTAGGCGCCCGCCCATATGGATCCAGAAATCAGCCACGTCTTTCTCGCCCTTTTTGAAAGCTTCAAGAATTCTGTTAACTATGTGAACGCTTTTCTGCGGATGACAAAGCTGCACTTTTCTGCCGAGAACTGCTTTTGTTCTCACGAATATGCGTTTTTCACCCTTGCTGAAATATTTTACAGCGTCATCCTTGTCCACGAAGGTTATGTCCACTGGAAGCGTGTTAAGGATTGCTTCAACTTCCTCTTTGGATAAGGAGCCTGTTTCAAACTGCAAGACGCCTTCAGGTGAGCCTGCGCTAACCTCTTTTGCTTCAGGCTTTTCAATAGCTATAATCTCTTGTTTTGTTATTGAGTGGGCTGGCGTGAAACAGCAGTAGCCTATCTCGTCAAATTCTTTCCTTATTTCGCGCCACTCCTCTTCTGTGACCACGCGAAAGGCTAATTGGAATAGAATATTGTTCTCTTTGAAAATGTGACTTGAAAGAGTGCTGCTTATGGAATCGGCTATTTCGCCCAGCTGCCTTTTAAACTCTTGGAAACCTATTTTATCATAGTTGTCGATTAGGCTGCGGAACTGTTTCTTCTTTTCCCTAAGCTGGTTGTGCTCCATCCACATTATCGCCGGCGGCTCGCTGATGCCGTGTTTTTCAAGTATTGGAAAAAGCACATTTTCCTCTCTCAAATAATGTTTTTCCGCATCCAAAAAGTCTTCAGCAATTTGCTTAAGCCGCGGGATTTCTTCGTCTACAGAGCTTAAATCTTCAGCTTTTTTAACTTTAGCCACTGAAGCGGCAAGTTTTTCCAGAAGCTTTTGCAGAGCCTCGTGTTCTCCGCGGAGAATGCTTACAGGGTTTTCTGGAGCCGCTGCCTCAATCTGCTGTTTTTGCAGTTGTTCCTTGAAAATGGCGAGGTGCACATCGCAAAGCCTCTGGATTTCCTCTCTGGAAATGCCCTCTTCTATAAGTTCCTGCTCAATTTTTGCAATTTCCAGCGAGCTTACGCCTTCAAGGACTTGCTGGAACTTTTCCTTAACCTCTTGTGGGGGCACTCCGGCATGCAGTTGCCTTATAACCTCTTTTAGAAGCTTTTTCCTTTCTTCTTGAGCTATTCCGCCCATGTTTTAGGCTTCCTCCTTAATCTTTTTTGCAAGCAATTTGCCAATTTCCCCTATTTGTCTAATATTCTCTTCGGTTGGAGGCCCATTGATGTCTAATGTACCGATAACTTCAACTTTAAACTGTCCAAGAGTGTCTTGAATTTGTTTTATTGCACCTCCGCCCCATCCGTAAGAACTTAATAGAACTGCGAACTTTATTGGTGGGCGCAGAGCCTTTACAAGGTATGCTGCGTAAATGGCTAAGGGATGAGCACCGCCTAAAACTGTTGGAGCGCCTACAACAATGGCTCTTGAGTCTACAAGGTCTTTGGCTAAATCGCCAATGTCCGTTATGGCTAAATTGTGAACTGCTATTTCAATGCCTTCTGATGCCAGTGTTTCAGCCATCTGTTGAACCATTTTTTCTGTGCTGTTCCACATGGTCACATAGGCTATTGTCGCTTTCTGCCTAGTCTCACCATCAGCCCATTTCCTATAAGCGCTGAGAATGCGTTCAGGATTTCTGTGAATCGGTCCATGGCTTGGCGCTATCATTTTAATTTCTAAATTCTGCAATTTTTCCAAGGCTTTTTGAGCCATAGCCCTGAAAGGCATCATTATTTCACCCCAATATCTTTGGGCGTGAACAAGCAAGTCTTCAACTTCGTCGTCGTAAAGCCCTCCAGCTAAGTGTGAGCCAAAGAAGTCACATGGGAAAAGAATCTTGTCTTCTTGCAGGTAAGTGAACATAGTTTCAGGCCAGTGAAGCATGGGCGCCTCAATGAAGCGAAGGGTTTTTCCGCCCAGGCTTAGGGTTTCATTGTCAGCAACCACTTTTATTCTCTCTTGGGGAACGGTGTAAAAGGTTTGAGCCATTTTTGCGCCTCTGCTGCTAGTGATTAGCTTGGCTTTAGAGGCAAGCTCCATCATGTAGGGAATGGCGCCTGCATGGTCCGGCTCAGCGTGGTTCATAATAATGTAGTTGATGGCTTCTGGATCGACGAGGCTGCGGACTTTCTCTTCTAACTCTTTTTCAAAGCCTGGGTTTACGGTATCTATTAACGCGTTTTCTTTTTTGCCCATTACCAAGTAAGCGTTGTAGGATGTTCCTTTAGGAAGCGAAATTAGGGCGTCGAAAAGTCTGCGGTTCCAGTCTCTTGAGCCAACCCAATAAACATTTTCCGATAATTTGACCACATTTCTTTCATTCATTTTCACACGACCTTATATTACAATTGTAATAAAGTATATTTATGCCTTTTCCCCTAATATAAAACGGAGAAACGAAACATGTTGCTACCTTGTGAAGTTGCCGTGAAGAGTCTCCTTCCGTCGACAAGAGCTGCCCTAGCTAAAGAGCTGATGGCTAAACATGGTTTTAAACAGGGAGAAGCTGCAAAGCTTTTGGGGGTAAGCCAGCCAGCAATAAGCCTTTACAACCGGAAAATGCGAGGGAAAGCCCTTAACTTGGAAGAGGATGAAGAAATCAGAAATTTGATAGAGCGGTTTGCGGATTCTATGGCTGAAAAGAGCTTGTCTAACAAAGAGTTTATTTTAAGGTTTTGCGAAATCTGCAGAACCGCACGCGCAAAAGGGTTGCTATGCAACATGCATAAAACTTTAGACCCCACATTCAAAATTGAAAAATGCGAACTATGCATGACTGAACTAACAAAATGTATTTAGATTAAGCGGGCTATTCTGCTAATTGTTTTATGATTTTTTCGTAGACGTCCTTATCCCTGAAATCTTCATAGCCTCGGTATATGCTTGGGTTGTCGTTCACCTCAACCACTACGTATTCGCCGTTGATTTCCTTTATGTCAACTCCATAAAGCCCATGGCCCACAGCCTCGCAGGCTTTTAGGGCTGTTTCCTTAAGCTTTTGAGGAGCATTATCCCTTTTCAGAGAAACTGTCCTACCCCAGACGAAGCTTGGCTTTCCCCTGCGTTTTACGCCGTGTTTCCATTTACCCTTCGGCATCATGTACTTGCAAACGTATAATACCTCATTGTTTAGGACGCCGACTCTCCAGTCAAAACGTGAAGGCATAAACTTCTGCACAACTAGAAAGTCTGATCTTCTGAAGAATCTTTTGGCAACATCGCGGAAGCTTGTTTCGCATGCAACCTTTTCCACGTATTTTGAAAAGCTTGTGTAAGGAGCCTTTAAAACAACGGGTTTTCCAAAGAGCTCGAAGATTTCTGAAATTTGTTTATGATGAAATTCTTCCTTGTTTAGAAAGAGGGTTGGAATGTGGGGAACATCGAATTTTTCAAAAAGCCTATACTGGTGAATTTTGTTTGCACATATCCTTATAGATTCTGGATCGTCGATAACTCTGAGGCCGAGCTCCCATGCTGTTTTAGAAACCACGTAGGCTGTGTAAAGCGGATCCGTCGTAGCCCTAATAAAAACAGCGTCGTATTTTGGAATTTCTGAAAGTCCATTTCGAAACATGAAGTTGAATTCGTGGCCCATGCTCTCTGCTGTCTGTTTAAAATTCTGAAGTGCCTCAGCCTCTTTTGAATATGAAAAATTGTATTTCTCAACAAAACATGCTATTCTCGTCAATCAAACCCGCCTTTTTCGGAAATTTCCATAATTTCCGAAGAAATCATGTTTAAGTCTGATGGTGAAATTTCCTCCATCTCTAGAGCTTGGAAACCGCACAGGTAGGCTTCCCCATCTACATGTTGGATGTGCAGTTTACAGACTGGGATATTAAAGGTTTCGTAAACCTTCCTTGAAATTTCATTGACATTTTCGTTATCAACGGCATCACTTTTTCCGAAGAAGGATTTATAGCTAGCTATTTCGCCATGAAGGGGTTGCGCGCACACGGCATATCTATAATTCATGCTTAAACTTTTAATAGCTCTGTAAAGCGCGCTTCTGTTGTGGGCAGTTTTGAAGCCGTTAAAAGAGAAGGGGTTAACAGCGAATACGACTAGTGGAAAGCTGAACTCAGCAATTATTTGCTTCACGGAATCAGTTACTAAGTAAGGCATTGTGGGAACACCAGCCTTTGAAGCTCTAACAAGCAGTATGGGCAGCCTATAAGCGTCAACAATGTTCTCAGTTGATGGAACCACTTTGTTTCCCAAGATTTCCGCATGTAAAGAGACATAATATCCTGTTTTCATGTACCTATAGTCATTGTTTATGTTGAGAATGAAGTCTCTAACTGAAGATTTAAGGAACTTTGAGGGTCTCATCAAATGCATGTTTGTTCTTAGGCCGATGTTTGAGACGACCAGCACGCATGAGGCACCAGACAATCGAATTTCCGTATATCCTTTTAATATTTAAAATTAACTGTTTTTCCAAAATATTTTCAAGCTCCAGGAATTTAGATAGAATGGCATGACAAAAGTTGAAAATGAAGCCAAGAATGCCTTGCACATGTTTATAAAAAGGGCTTAATGCAAGTCAGAAACTTTATTTAGAATTGATCGTGGCTAGCTATAAGCTTATATTGCTGCTGTTTGCAGATTTGGAATAAAAGAGGAAGCAGGTACGTATAGAACCCTAGAGGTTCTTGGACCAGAACATGAGTTTTCAATAGTTGACGAAAACTTGAAAGCCATGCCGATAGTTGACAAACTCATAAAAGATTTTCACGGCAGAGTCGTCAATTTTGTAGAACAAGGCGAATTCACCTTTGGAAAAGAACTGCAACTACACGTTTTAGAAATCAAGGCCAACAAACCCTTCAAATCACCTGAAAACTTCGAAGAAACCATGCACAAGGCGGTTTTAAAGCTTCTCGACTTCTTAGAAAAAAGGTACAAGGCAAGTCTTCTGGGAACCGGGATGCATCCGCTTTTAAAGCTTGAGGAAACCGATGTTTGGCCTCACCGTCACAGACAAATTTACCATGAATATGGCAAAATATTCAACCTTAAACAGCACGGTTGGCTTAACATTCAAAGTTTTCACCTTAACCTTCCATATTTTGATGAGGAAAAAGCCGTTTTAATGCATAACATACTCGCGAATGTATGTGCCTACCTGCCGGCGATCTCCGCCTCTTCACCCATTTATGAAGGAAAATTCGGCGAATACGTGGATAATAGACTTCACTTTTACATGGAAAACCAGAGGGAAATCCCCTCCGTAACTGGAAATGTTATACCAGAATATGTGTCCTCTTTCAAACAATACAGGAACGAAATCATTGGCGGATATTCTTTAGACCTGGCTAAGGCCGGCGCAGATAAATGTCTCCTTCATAAGGAGTGGGTGAACTCAAGGGGCATAATTCTTCGCTTTGATAGAAAAGCCCTTGAAGTGCGCGTAATGGACGAGCAGGAGTGTGTAAAGTCAGATGTTGCATTAAGCTGTTTTATTAGGGCTTTGCTTAGAGGATTATTAAAGGAGAAAGCTCAGCTTTTACCCCTTGAAATTCTCGTTAAGGATTTTAAATCAGTTGTAAAAAACGGTTTAAACGCTGAGGTAGAGCATACTAAAGGATCTAAAGCTAGACATGTCTTGAAGCACTTTCTCCAATTAGCCTATGAAAACGCTTCAGCAGAGGAGAAAAAATACCTTCCAATAATCCAGAAGAGAGTGGAAAACGGGAGCCTATCAGAAATAATAAGGGAAAAAGTGCTTGTAAGAGCGCAGAAAACAGATTTCAATGATGCAATTTTAGATGTTTATTCAAAACTTTTAAAAAGTCTAAGGGAAAATCAACCCTTTTTCTAGGAGCATAAGTCCATGCTGAAAGAAGTTGAAAGACAAATAGACTACTTCGAAATCTGCGGCAGATGCAAAATTGATTGTTGCCGTGACGCTAGACCGCCAATAACTCCTAGCCGCAAAGAAATCATAGAGGAATACCTAAAAATGAATGGGATAATCATAGAAAAACCCTTTGTGCATACAGAGTACACTTTTCCAAGGGAGGATGCTGAGGGCCATTGCATATTCTACGACAAAAACTACAAAAAATGTATGGTTCACCCAGTAAAACCAGAAACATGCGCCGCTGGACCAGTAACCTTTGACATCAACAAGAAAACCCGAAAAATCGAGTGGTACCTAAAAACTGAGGCTATATGCGCCTTAGCTGGTGCACTCTTCAAAAACAAAAATGCGTTGGAAAGACATATTGAATTTGCTAAAAAGGAAATACTGCGTCTCGTCCGGGAACTTAATCCTGAAGCGTTAAGGGCTATATTGAAAAGGGATGAGCCAGATACCTTCAAAATAGGTGAAGATGAAATAGAGGAGAATGTCTTAAGCAAACTATAGGCTTAGCTTAGATATTTTAACAAACGTTTTTACTTTCAAATGTTAATTGTAGAGTTGGTGGAGACTTGTGGAGTTGTCGCCTTTGAGCAGTGCGATAAAGCGAACATGTGATGTGCTTAAGCTTGGAGCTTCCATGCAGGTTTCAGATTACGAGAAACGTTTTTCATCCTTAAGAGGCTTATACGAGAGTTTGCTTCTAAACCTTGTAAAAATGGATTTCAGCCATAAAGAGGCTTTTGAAACAGCTAAAGAATTTTTCGGAACATCAAATGTGCGTTTTGCTGGCATAGATGGAACTATGTATTCTCGACCCCTTTTTGACATGGTGGTTTTTTTCGGAGGAGCCTACGCCTCAACTGGAAGCATAACTTTCCGCGGAAATGGCAAGCCTCTTGTAATTTACGATGAGAGGGCAATGGGACCCGCTGCAGGCATTTCAAGTGTCGTGCCCATCTACGTTAACGAGATTCCAGATGTAGACCAGACTTTTTTCGAAATTTCACAACCAGGCGAATTGAGCTTGGGCAAACCCTTGACAGAAGAATCTATAATCAACAATGCGACGATAGCCAACTGGGTAATGACCTTCGCGGAATACTATTTGGCTTATAAGCTTGCCACTGATGCTGAACGGAATATCAGAATAATCCTCATGGATAGAAGCCTATCCATTGAACGGGCAAGTCTTCTCTATGACACTTCAAACAGCGCTTTGTGGAAAGCAAAAAGCAATTTATTAGGCTATAAAGTTGACGGTGAACCCATAGATGTCAATGATTTAACCATAGCAAGGCAGTGTGTTTGCAACGAGAATTTGGGTTTGCCGCCTCCTAGGGCTGACTACCTGCGCTATGCGATAATAGACTTGCTTAGAAGAAAGGGGGCCATGAGTGAAAAGCAGATTCTAGCGGAATTCAGCATAAAAGACGAGAAAAAAGCAGGAAGAGTTAACCGCAGCTTAAAACATCTTGTTGGAAAGGAGGTTCTAAGCGAGAAAAACACGGTTTATTCCTTAAACCCAAAGTATGCAAGAACATGGGAGCGCATTAAAAAGCTTGTAAAAGACTTGGGTGACAGATTCTTTTTCACAGAAAAGCCTGAAACAGCCAACTTAATGAAGATTGTCAAAGACGATAAGGAGCATTGGTTGACAACGCTGGACATCACCTTTCTCACGCTTTTCACGTTGCATATGCTTATGGAAGAATGCTGGAGCAAGCGTATATTGCTTATAGGCGTTACGAAGGACACTGCCGCCAGAGACTTTAAACGTCAACTCATCCCAATAATGCACAACAACGACTTGTTAGAAACAACTGTTTCTCAAGAAGAAGTTGAAAAGCTTCCAAACACAGACCGCATGATCTTGCAGTCTGCAAGCATCCTAAACCCAGAAAAAATTAGTCCGCCATGGAGCCTTATAGAATATGACTCCGCATTCCGAACAATGGTTCCAGACAGGCAAAAGCGCAAAGGCTACGTTTCCGGAGCCATAAAAAACAAGATAGGCTTGGAAAAGACTTTTCTGAAAACATATGTGCAGCTCAGCCAGGCTAAAACGGATCCCATGCTGCGAAGCAACGTTCTCCTAGTCGACCGCCTCGTTTATCCCGAATATGATTACAAGCCTGAAAACGTTGTGGAGTTTTGGAACGAGCTAAGCGACGGCACAAAGGAACTTGTCGAAGTTATTCTTTTCATTAACAAGGATGTTCCGAATAAACTTCAAGACTTAGCCATGAATGTTTTGGTGGCTATGGCGCCTTCAAACATTCCAGAAGCTTTCGGGCATAACACGCCGTTGTTTATAGCGGACAAGATTGCTAAGTGGAATTACAGCCAGTTCAAGCGTATAGTGGATACAACTGCTGAATGGATACTCAATAACCATAAATTGAGAAGATTCGTATTTTATATGAGCACTTTCAGAGAGAGGCGAACAGCAATTGAAGCCGCAAGGAGAGAACAAATTTAACAGCCTATGCTTCACAGACTTTGATGGGCGATTCAACGCGAGGCTAGCCGCGGTTATGCCACGGTTCTTCGCAGGCGGCGAAGAGTCTAAAGTGGCGGGAACAAGCGCCCGCTACCAGTGCCGCATAAAAGTGGAATACCATAAAGACTTGATGGGTCTTCTGGAAGAGGGCATGCTTCTGGCTGTTAGAAACTTTAAGCAGACGCTTCTAGGCGAGGAAAGGTATACGCTTATGGAAGTCAGCCGAGTCTGGCCTGAACATTTTGGCTTAAGGGGCTTGTCTGATCACGGCTATTATCCCATGCAGTTTGAGATTATAGAGCAGTCTGAGGCGGACTGGCAGACGGATGACAAGGCGACAATGATGATTCAGATAGACGCCATTCCAATAAACTACGACTTAATTATAGGCGAAAAATGTGATTTCAGGTTTGTTAAGGGCTTTTCCTACCCAGTTGTGGGCAGCCCAGTCTACATTCTGAACCGTGAAATGATAAACCGCATGTATAACCAGAAAATCGCTGAAAAAATAGGTTTGGATCCTTCAAAAACAGTTGAAGACGCAAGGGTTGACCCAAGGCTCGGCGTAATAAAAATGTTTCAAGCAAGCAAAACCGTGATCCCCATATACGTGGATTTTGAAAAGCTTGTGCGTTACCATTTCGGAGTCTTCGCCTTTACAGGCGGTGGAAAAAGCAACTTGATGTCAAATGTTCTTAGACGAATCCTCCTTCACACGGACAATGTTAAAGTTGTGGTTTTCGACATAAGCTGCGAATATGTTTTTCTGCTGCTTGATTTGTTGGCGGACGAGAAAATTCCGGCGAAAATAATTCTTGAGCATAGGATTGACTCTTTGGAACAGTTTTTCAACTCTGTTGTGAAACCGCGGGAATACGAGGCAGACGAAAGAATCAAGGCTGGGCTGCAGCGGATAATGGAGCAAAACAAAGTGGCGTTTTACACGCGGCCTAAACAGAAAATCCCCACATACGCCCAGTTTTTAGACGAGCTTAACGACCAGAGAAGAGGCTGCGTGGATAAGCCCCACTATTTGAACGCCATAGACAAGATTCACGACGCCATACTGGACTATATGGAGGAACATGGCATAAGCGAAAACCAAGAAGTAGACGAAGAATTCATCAAATACATTGACAAAATCGCCGTCTCCACCATAGACGAGTTTAAGGTTCACGAAAAAAGCGGATTATACGCTTGGGGAACAACCCGAAACACCCTAATAGACCGAATAAGGCGAAGGCATGAAGAAGAACAAAAAGAAACAGGCGGATTAACAGCCGAAAAGATAAGAGAACTTCTCGAAGGCGAAGAAAGACTCGTCTGCATATCCATTTCAGACCCCCTGACAATAAAAGAGTTAGTGGTGACTTTAACACAGGACTTGCTTATCCGCAGAAAACG
>JBNASL010000024.1:0-17441 GCA_049717905.1 Candidatus Bathyarchaeales archaeon
AACAAATAGAGAAGAAATCAGTTACGGAACATGGTTGGGAAATCCAGATACCGATGGAGACGGGCTCAGCGACGGCGTAGAAGTAAAAGTTTTCAAGACAGATCCTAGAAGGGCAGACACAGACGGCGACGGTGTCAGCGACGGACTTGAAGCTGCAGCAACAGGCTTAAACGCCTTCGTCTATGTTCTCCCCGAAGGTTGGATACGTATACAGCTTGAATGGAAAAACTATACCATGTATATTTCAACGAACTCTTCAGTTTTAGGCGTAGTCTTCGACTCAACAAACATGGCTTTGAGCATTTCTGTTGGCGGTCCAGACGGTTCAACTGGCATAGCCAATGTAACAGTCCCTATCGAAATGGTGAATTCGCTTTCAGCGGTAAAAGTTACTTTGGACAATCAACCCATAGACTTTCAAATAACGCAGGTAGGCAGTAACGCCCAAATCTACGTGCAGTACCATCACAGCTTACATGATTTGACGGCGCATTTGGGAGGCGGCGGTGGCGGCATTGGCGGCTTAGACGCAACTGGCATTTTAAGCTATTGGTGGCTAATACTGTCCGTTGCCATCATAGCGGTAGCAGCAGTGATAGCCGCAATGATCGTGAAACGAAGATAATGGAGGCACCGCTGTGAGGAAAGCGGCAGCACCAGCTCTGACAGCAATTGCAACGCTGTTTCTGCTCGGCGTAGCTCTATCTTATGCCACAGCACAGGTAGGCGTAAAGGCGGGAGACTGGTTAAGATGCGACTACGCTTCAGGCGGTACTCCTCCAAGCGATATGCCTCAATGGGTTAAAGTAGAATGCCTATCAGTTACGGGAACCACTGCAACATTACGCGTGATAAGCATCAAGGGTAACGGAGCAGAACAAACTGAAATCATGACATGGGATGTTGCCAGCGGCACGGGAAACCTTACTTTCCAAGCCCTTATACCAGCAAACTCGAAGACCGGAGACACCATTAAAATGATTGAGGGCCACAGTGTGATTATTGCTGGTGAAAAAACTGGAACATATGCGGGAGCAAGCAGAACCGTTGTCTACGCAAGCTTACAGCAAGGCGACATACAGTTCAGCTATTGCTGGGACAAAGAGACAGGAGTTCTTGTGGAACTAACTTTAACCCAAGGCTCCACATCCGCAACTTATAAGGCAACCAGCACAAACCTTTGGCAAACATCATCAAACCCTTTGGCATTTGCAAGCAGCCTACCCGTTGAAATCCTCTCCATATTAATATCAGCCATGGCTGCAATAGCCATAGTAGCTACAGCGCTAATCTACGCCAAACGCAAGAGCGGCTAACATCATCTCCCTCTTTTTATTGTTTCAACCTAAGACCGGCGGTTTACCCGGGCAGATTCAAAATTTTAAAACTCTAAAGTCCATAATCTATCTTAATTAAGGATAAAGCCAGAGGACCATGTCCCAGCTTGTTTAGGCGTTTTTAAATGTCGGTGTTAAGCTGATTTTATGCACCGACAACAATGTGGAAAAGCTTTCAGGATAAAGTATTGGGGGGAAATAATTAATAAGAAAGTTTTTGAAAGCTCATAGTGTGCGGCGGTAGCGAAGCCAGGTCTAACGCGGAGGACTCAAGATCGGCGTGTTTAAAAGCCTTGAAACCCCTATGAGCCATCCTCTCCCGTAGGGGTTCGCCGGTTCAAATCCGGCCCGCCGCACCATTTTCTCCAGCAAAATTTACTTTGCTAAACCATTTTTGTATTCGGTGTTTGGTAAAGGCATATATCCCACAATGTGCTTTTGAAAACCTTTAACGGTAGAAAGATTAAAGGCGAAAAGTGAATGGCTCTTGATGATAAGATATTGAAACTGAAAAGGGAGAAGAAGGCTGTTATTCTGGCGCATAACTATCAGAGGTCTGAGGTTCAAGACATAGCGGATTATGTGGGCGACAGCATAGAACTGAGCAGGAAAGCCATGGAGGAGAAAGATGCGGAAATCATAGTTTTTGCAGCTGTAGACTTTATGGCGGAGTCTGCAGCCATCTTGAACCCTGACAAGAAGGTTTTGCTGCCATCGGCTGGTGCCCGCTGTCCTATGGCTCAGATGTTAACCGTCGACGAAATAAAACGGTGGAGAACGCTCTATCCACTTTTACCCTTAGTCTTGTATGTTAACACTTTGGCTTCTGCTAAGGCCTACTGCGACGTGTGCTGCACATCCGCTAACGCGGTTGAAGTTGTAAACGCTTTGAACGCTGAAACCGTGCTTTTCGGACCAGACCACAACCTAGCCGAATACGTGCAGGAGAAAACTGGCAAAACAGTTATCCCCATCCCTGAACGCGGTTTCTGTCCAACCCACCTGCTTTTCCAACCCGAAGACGTGCAAGCTCTTAAAGCGCAGTATCCGGACGCCGTTGCCATGGTCCATCCCGAATGCACTGCGGAAATGCGGAAAATAGCCGACTTCATCGGAAGCACATCACAAATGTGCAAGTATGCAAAAGAAAGCACGGCAAAAACTTTTATTGTAGCTACTGAAGAGGGCTTGCTACACCGTTTGAAAAAGGAAAACCCGGAAAAAAAGTTTCTTCTAGCTTATGAAGGTGCGGTCTGCCCAAACATGAAGTTAAACACTCTTGAAAGGATTTACACAGCCCTTAAAGAAGAAAGACACATAGTCACGGTTCCAGAACCCATAGCAAGCAAAGCGCGGAAGGCTTTGGAGAAGATGTTCGAGTTAAAAATTGAAAAAAATGGTTAAAGCGAGACAATCATTGTTTTGAGGAGTTTCACGCCTCTTTTGGATGATAACTCGTCGCTTAGCTTTCGAATTTCCGCAGCGTCACCCTTAACGGCTATGGCTTCTAGACAGTCTCTTTCTGTTAAGTGTATGTGCATTGTTGAGGAAATTATCCCAGCGTAATGGTGCTGCACATCTGTTAGGGACCCCTCTAACCCTCTGACTTCATGGTCATAGAGCAACATCAAAACTCCCGCCTGCAAGCCCCTCTCTTCTTGAAGCCACTTACGCTCTGAAATAAAAAGCCTAACAGCATCTTGAACAGCTTTAGAACGGGTTCCATAACCCATTTTTTGAATAAGCTCATCAAAGTCGCTTAACAACTGCGGCGTAAAAGTCACGCTTACCCTCACTATTTTCACCATATGAACCACAACCAAAATTTAGGACATTTCGTAATAAAGTCTTTTTGCAACAATAGATAAATACTCTTTTTTGCATTCCATCCAGTTTGAAGCTTCAATGAAAGATTTAGAGATAGCTAAAAAAAGGTTGCATAGCGAAAATTTAACGCTGTCCGTCGTGAAAAACTCAGAGGTGATTTTCGAAAGTAAAAATCGTGGAATTTCCGGCTTTTTACAAGCGTTGGAAAAATTTGGGGACAGCCTAAAAGGAGCATCTGCCGCTGATAGAGTTGTTGGAAAAGCCATAGCGTTACTATGCGTTTACGCTGGAATTAAGGCTGTTTACGCGTCAACTCTAAGCAAAGGAGCAAAAACTGTTTTTGAAAGGCACAAAGTATACTTTGAATGGGATATGCTTGTTGAGAAAATTTTAGACGCTAACAAAGTTGAGGCATGTCCTTTTGAAAAGGCTGCGATAAACATTTCAAACCCTCGAGAAGCTTACGTAAAATTTAAGGATTTACAAAGAACTTTGATGCAAGCGCGTGAAAGCTGATTGGAGCAAAGGGAGGATCTTTATTGGAAAAAGATAAAGAGTTGGAGCGCATTAAAGAAAAGAAGATGAAAGAACTCTTGAAAGGGTTGGAGGAAAAAAGGAAAATGAACACAAAAGTGGTTCATGTTACAGATTCAAACTTTGATGAAATAATCTCTAAAAACCCGCTTGCCTTAGTGGATTTTTGGGCGGAGTGGTGTATGCCTTGTAGGATGATAGCCCCAGTGGTTGAAGATTTAGCCAGGGAATATGCTGGAAAAATTTTGGTTGGAAAACTTAACGTGGATGAAAACCCAGCTACTGCAGAAAGATTCCAAGTTTTCAGCATTCCTACGCTCATAATAATGAAAGAAGGCCGAGAAGTTGAAAGAATCGTAGGCTGTGTTCCGAAAAGTCAAATTGAAGCTTGCCTCAAGAAATATGTAAAGTGAATAGTATGGATGTTCCAGAACGCAGAGTAATAGGCGCCTTGCTCCTTCTTTTAGGCGTATCCCTTTTCGTCGTTGGCCTATATACTGGTCAGTTAAACATGGTAATTGAGCTTCTTAAGAAAGCCTTCTTCTAAACAGTTAAAAATATATTTGAAAGGCTTGATGGAAATGAGCCCGAAAATTGAAAGCAAAAATGGAGAACATGCGGCAGTCTTGGAAACCGCCAAACTCATGCTTGCAGCAGCTAGAACAGCTCCAAAAACAGGCGGAATAGACGACGTTTTAACGCTTATCGTCTACGGGGAAGAAAAAGACGCCATAGCAGAGAAAATGTATGAAATAGCTGAGCAAAGAAAAATTGAAGGCTTCAGACGCGATGCTAACAATTTGAAAGACTCGGAGGCCGCAGTTTTAATCGGTGTTAGAGGAAAAAAGAGCGCAGGACTAAACTGTGGAGCTTGTGGCTACGGAAACTGCGAAGAATTTGAAAAAGCACAGAAAAAAATGGGGCAAGACTTCCATGGGCCTACATGCGTTTTCAAGGCTTTAGACCTTGGAATAGCCCTAGGTTCAGCGGTGAAAATTGCCAGTTTATTAAATGTTGACAATCGAATAATGTATCGCGTCGGCACAGCGGCGCTTAAGCTAAACCTACTTCCAGAAGCAACAGTTGCCATGGGGATACCTCTCTCAGTAAAGGGTAAGAGCATATACTTTGACAGACGGTGACATACTTGCCTCTACGCTTTTATTCTTGTTTTAACCCTGTCCCTTCATTTTCTCATACATTTTCTCTAGAGTCCAACGTATGCTTGATTTAAGCTCTTTTAGGCGCTCTGCATCAAAGTTTCTAACAATTATTTCGCGGATAAGGTCGCCTTCCCTAACAATGTTGTAGGAGAAAATCTGTTCAGGCTTAAGTTTTCCATCCTTAGCAAGTTCGCTGTCTTTTTCCTGCATTCTTGCCAAAACCCTTTCTACGAGGAACTGATTAAAAGGAGGCGTGTTAACATTAAACTCTTTACTCTTATCTAAAACCACTTTTAGAGAGTTTTCTGCAACGTAAATTTTTGCAAGGGGTTCTCCTGTAACAGTGTTTAAAGGGATTATTTCTCTAAACTCCTCTGAAAGCGGGACAGCTATTTCCTCTTTTGGCGGTGGAAACTCCGCTGGCGACGGCACTTTCACAATTTCTGCACGCTTAAAACCTTTCGACAAAAGAATGGAGTTTACAACTTCTAACATTGTCTGCATATCTTTCAGTTCAGAGTTCAGTTTTTCAATTCTTTTTTCAAGTCTCTTCTTAAATGCCATCAGCTTTTTTATCTCTTCAACTTCTTCCGACATAGCCTCCACAATAATACCATTAGAGCGGATCTGCTTATCAAAGCTTTGTTTGAAGCGTGGTTTAGGCTAGCTCTGCAAGAGTGCAGTTTTCAGAATTAGAGCTTTGAATAGGATGAGGTTTAATTTTGACTTTAAACTCTCTTTTGAGAAAGTTTTCAAACTCATGAAATACCGGGCTTTCCGTGTGATTTATTTTTATGCATAAATTTTTTCCTTCAAGAATAGGGCTTAAATCGTATAGGGCTACCCTTTTTGAAAAGTCTGGGTTGCAGAAAATTACGTTGGCAATGTCGTCTGGCGGCGTTTCAGAAAAAAGCCATGCAGTGTATGTTGCTTCCACAACACGGTAGGATAAACCTTCCCGAACAACACATTTTCTGTTGGCAGCGATATTTTTGAAGGATGAAGGATGAATATTTCGTGTTAAGAGAAAAGTGTGATATTCATTGCTTATTTCAACCCAGTCTTCGGTTTCAGAAGTTTTCCAACCATGAAATTTACATAACTCCTTAAATTTTCTCAAAATATCCCACGCTTTAGAGGTTTTCATCATATTATCACAAACCTTCCCGTAGAGAATTCCTATAGAATATTGTTCTATACCACAAATTTAAACTTAATTGCCAATTTATCCGCAAAAATGTAGAATAAAAATTCCAAAATTGAAAAAATGTAGATAAAATAACTTTTTTCCTACAAAAATTCAAAAAAACGGAAATAATTATATGTGCTGCTGTTAGCCAGTTTATCAGCGGCAAAGCCCACGTGACTGCATTTTAATGCTTTAAAAGTTGAACGTTTTTCCGAATTTAGAAAGGTTTTTCTACATTTTTCCGACAACAAGCAATAAATTTACAAAATGAAAACTATAATAGAAATGATTGTGGAAGGTCTAGTGTTTGAAAATTAGAAATAACGTTTTCACTTTAGATTCGACGGACCTGAAAATTTTGGAGGCTTTGCAGGAGGACGCTAGACAAACCTACACCACAATAGGTAAACGTCTAGGAATAGCTCACTCAACGGTTTATGATAGAGTCAAGAGAATGGAGAATTGCGGCATAATAAAAAGTTATAAGGCCTTGATAGATGCTGAGAAAGCTGGCGTCAAACACGTAACTGCCATAATGGTAATCTATACAGACCCCAAAGAAAGCGAGAAAGTTGCAGAAAAATTATGCGAATGTCCAAACGTCCTCGAAGTTTACACGTCCCTTTCAGAGGAACTTCAGGTTATAGCAAAGGTTATTGCAGAAAACCAAGAAAGCCTCCACGAGTTCATTGCAAAGTCGATAGCACCCCTCCCAGGAGTTTTGCGAGTTCGCACCTCAATAGTGACAAAGAAGTTCAAAGAAAACCAGCCCATAATCGTCAACAACCCTATAAAATTAAAAGTCACAAAGGAAAACAAGAATGAGGAAGAAGGAAAAAGGTATGAAAGAAGAACCTAAAGCGCGAGTTGCAAAGGAAGTTCCGAGAGAGAAGGCGTTTTACTTCTTCACCTCAATTGGGAATTATACAGGTAAAAGTGCATCCTCTTTGGAGGAGTTCATGGAAAAACTAAGTGAGGTTAACGCGAAATCTTTAGAGTTTCATTTTTACCGTGAAGACTTTGAAAAATGGTTTATTGAAGTTTTGCAGGATAAGGAGTTAGCAGAGGAGTTTAGAAAACTTTATGCACTGAAACTTACTGGGGAACCGCTCCGTAGCCAGCTGTGCAAGACTGTTGAAACCCATTTAAAGAAATTGACAACAAGCTAAGGTTTACTTTATCACACTATTAGCTTTCGGCAATCTTTTTAAGCTGTCCACGGTACATTTCAACTATTTCCTCGGCGGAAGTTGCGTCTTCAGCTGCCTTGTCAAGTCTATAATTGCCGGTAAACCGTGGAAATCTAATGGCGAGGCCGCTTCCCTTTCGAATGGTGTCCATGGCGCATGTGTGTATGGGGCTTAGGGTTATTTCAGCTCCTAAAACTTCTATGACCACCGCTGGTTCAAACCACACATCAGCCTCAATAATGGAGTTCACCCGTGGATGTTTATGGGATATGACATGTTTTTTCATCATTTCTGGAAGTTTCGCTAAATCTTCATCCGTGAACCCTGTTCCACACTTTGTCACGGTTTCAAAAGTATCATTATTAGAGTTGTAAGCCGCTAGAAGCAAAGCGCCATAAGTTCCAGCTCTTTTACCTCTCCCGTGGAAGGCGCCGACTACGACTAGATCCACGGTATCCGTCATTTCGCTTTTATAATCGCGCTTATACTTTATCCAAAGCCACCCTCTGGCTCCAGCTTGATAAACAGAATCTTCGGCAATGGATTTGCAAACTAAGCCTTCGCATCCATCTTCTATGGCTTCAAGGAAGAAATTTTCAAGCTCCTTGACGTTGTCTGTGATTATGTATTTGGCGACTTTAACTCTTTCACTTTCTTTAATTGTCTTTTCAAGGGCCTCTCGTCTAACGGGGTAAGGTTCAAGGGTTAAGTCTTTACCATCAATATAAAGCGCGTCAAACATGAAAAGCGAGACGGGATACTCCTCCATAGCCTTTTCAATTCCATACTTGCGTCTTCTGTGCATGAGCTCCTGGAAAGGCCGCATCTCACCTGTTTCAGGGTCTATGGCTACGCATTCAGCTTCCAGAATGGCGTCTTTTGCCAAAACATGCTTCTTCAACAGTTCAACAGCGTCTGGATATTGGTCTGAAATGTTTTCCAGGCGCCTCGAAAAAAGCATGACATCACTGCCTTTTTTGTGCGCTTGAATTCTTTCGCCGTCATACTTGTATTCAGCTATGCATTTTCCACCGAGCTTTTCAAGAATTTCCTCTGGCGACGAAAGCCTTTCAGCAAGCATAGGCCTTATGGGCTCGCCGACAACGACCTGGAATTTTTTGATTCCGTTAAGCCCTTTTTCAGCGACGACTCGGGCGACTCTTCCAAGGTCTGAGGAAATGTTGTAGGCGCGTTCTATAAGTTCGCGGGCTTCTTTTCCGCCGCCGTAGGCTATGGCCAAAGCGTCAAGCACGGTCATGTCAGCTATGCCTAAGCGCAGGTTTCCAGTAACAGTTCGCATAATGTATTTTGCCTCTTTTGGTGTGGCGTCTGCCAAAAGCCCAGCTAACAGCGAAATCTTGGCGTCTACAGCTCCAGAGCCCGAAGCCTTAGCCATTTTGTCAAAGGTTTCGTAAACTTTCTGAACTGTTAGGGGCTGCTGGAAAAAGGTTATCTGTCTTTTGTTGGCTATGAATTTTTGAGCTGTTTCACCTATGTCGCCGCTCTTTTTCATGTCTTCTTCTATTTCGCTTTCCTTTCTGCCAGAGGCTCTTGCAAGGGCTTTTATGGCAAGTCTTTCAGCTACACCTATCTCGAGCTTAACAAAGTCTGGGTAAAGCTTGCCTTGGGTTAAGTACACAACTTTATCAATTATCTCTTTGGGAGTTTTTTTAACAAGGTCAACTAGCAAATCGGTCATTTCAAGCCTTTTTGTTGTAGCCTCAATTTTTTCATACGCATCTGCAATTTCGGAGTAGAGCAAAACTAATTCCTCATCTGTGATTAGGAGAAGAGCCGTAATATATTAAGTTAACACATTCCTAAAATGTTTCGTAGTGAACCATCTGCTTCAGCGGCCTTCTGCCTCTAGGCGAAGGAGTTTCAGCTGGGTAACCCACGGGGATTATGGCTGCGGGTCTTATTCCCGCTGGAGTTTTTAGAACTTTTCTGGCTTCGTCCTCTCTGAAGGCGCCAACCCAACATGTGCCTAACCCCATAGCGTAAGCAGCTAAATGAATATTTTGTATAGCTGCAGCGGTATCCTGTATACAATATAGAGTTTTTCCTCGCATACCATAACCTTGAGTTGAGCGTACTTCGTCGGCGCACACAACAATCACTACTGGCGCCTCTTCAATAAACGACTGCCCCAAAGCCGCCTCAGCCAACTTCCGTTTAATTTCTGGTTTCTTTACAATTATGAATTCCCAAGGTTGAATGTTGCCTGCGGAGGGCGCCCAACGCGCCGCCTCAATCAGCCTCTCCACAAGCTCATCGGGCACTTCACGGCTTTCAAAGGCGCGTATGCTTCTTCTTCCCCTTATAGCCTCAAACACTTCCAAAATCCACACTCTCCATTTAATCATACGCCTCTTGAACACAAAAACCTTAAGTTCTATCCAGCGCAATTTCAGTTTGGATGATGAGTTAGAGAGTCAATAGAGCCATGAGCGGTGATATGACTCGACGGGCGAACTGACATCTTCTTATACGGAAAGCTTATCAGCGATAAAACGAATGAGAAAAGGAATACAGTTTGAGCTGCAGAAGAGGAACTAGGCGGAAAAATCTTGCTTGGAAAAAAGGTGACGGAAACCCTTGATAAGCTCTCCTCAAAGCCTTTTGTCAAATATGGAGTCTATTTAACAGCGGTTGCAGTGTTTTTAGTTCTGATACTGTTGCCCCCAATTTTAGGCATCATAATCAAGTGGGGTGCCATGCAAGATATTTTTGGCAACAGCGAGCTTACATCCCGTGCTTTAAACGCCATCACCAACTCTTTTACGGTAGCAGTGCTTGTCTCCGTTTTGGATGTAGCCGCTGGAATTCCAATGGCTTGGCTTATCGCCAGAGGAAAGTCTAAATGGCTGAATGTTTTAGACACTTTGGCCGATATTCCTTTCATTGTACCCACGGCTGTGCTTGGCTATTCGCTTCTTCTTTTTTGGAGTAAACCTGAAGGATTATCAGCCTTTTTTGAAGGCCCCCTTATCTCGCCTGGATGGCTTCTTGTCGCTCTTCTCCACTTCACATTTTCCTACCCAATTGTAGTGAGGGTAATTGTAGGCGCACTGCTAGATTATAAAATTGAGTATGAACAAGCGTCGAGAACTTTAGGCGCGCCGCCGATTACGACTGCAAGAACAGTCACATTTGCAATTATAAAACCTTCGTTGATTGCAGCCTTCATCCTTGCCTTTGCAAGGTCAATTTCGGAAACTGGAGCAACAATGATGGTTGCCGGAGTTGCTGGAACCTTTGAAAATGGGCCTGTTTTCATCCAAAACATGAAAGACGCTTTTTCATCTCAACCACCCTTAGTCAGCCAAGCGGAATATGAAGGCGCAACGGTTTTCGCAAGCATTATTCTCATAGTTGTTTCATGTCTAATCTTTGCAGCTGTACGCGTTCTCGGAACTAGGCTTAAGCTGCCATTTAAAAGGGCTTGGCCTACAACTGAAAGAAAACTTAGCTATTCAAAAGCGGCGCTAACGAGAAACAGCCTAGCACTTTTAATCTTTTTCATAATAGTGCTTACCCCATCGCTTTTCGTGGCACTTCCAGCCTTTGAAGCCATTCTCACAGATACTATGCCAAAAGCGTTAACTGGCGCGGCTCCCTGGGGTGAATACTGGCAAAGCATCATCCTGTCATATTCCCTTGGAGCAGTTGCAACCATTTTAAATATCTTAATAGGTTTGCCTATGGCAATTATTGTAGCCAGAAAAAGGCTTGGAGCCTACTCATCAGCATTAAACGTGCTAGTTGATATTCCAATAATCGTTCCATCAGTGGCTTTAGGCGTCTCTCTCAGATTTTTTTGGAAGGAAACTTTGACTTTTATACCTGACATTTGGCTTTTAATTTTCGCGCATCTAGCCATCACCTATCCCTATTTTGTTAGGGCGATGGCGGCGGCTGTTGAAAGAATAAATATAGAACTGGAAGAAGCATCAAGAACTTTAGGAGCCAAACCCCTAGGCGTTTTCAGAACAATAATATTGCCGCTGACCAAATACTCCCTTTTTTCTGGAGCAATAATGGTTTTCACGAGAAGCGTAAGCGAGACAGGCGCCACCTTAGCAGTTACAAACCTCAAAACAGCCCCAGTTGTTCTTGTAGACTGGGTTAAAGGAAAAACACTTGTCACTTCTTTAGAAATAGGTTTAGGATGCGGTTTCTTAATATTGTTCTCCTTCATAATCCTATTAGCCTTAAGACTTGCCCTTAGAGGAAAAGGGAGATATTGATATGCCTGACGTCCGCCTAGTCAACGTTACAAAAAAGTTCGGAAAAGTTGTTGCCGTTGACCATGTCAACCTCCAAATCCGCGATAAAGAGTATTTCTCCCTTTTAGGCCCAAGCGGATGCGGAAAAACAACATTGCTTAGGCTTATTGCAGGATTAATCAAACCGGACGAAGGCGAAATTTACATAGGAGATAGGCTTGTTAACGATGTCCCGCCAGAGGACAGAGACATTGGATTTGTTTTTCAGACTTTCGCGTTGTTTCCTCACATGAACTCGTGGGAAAACGTAACCTATGGACCGAGGGTGAAAGGCTTCGACATGCAGAAAGCGGAGAGAATAGGTCATGAAGTCCTAGAAATGGTTAAGCTGCATGAGCGTTTAGATGCTTTCCCAAGCGAGTTAAGCGGCGGGATGATGCAGAGAATAGCTGTTGCAAGGGCGCTGGCTGCAGGCGCGAAATTGCTGCTTCTCGACGAGCCTTTAGGACACTTAGATGCAAAAGTGCGAAACGAGCTTCGATATGAAATTAGGCGGATGGCTAAGGATTTGGAGTTGACAGCTATACATGTAACCCACGACCAGTCTGAGGCCATGGCCATATCAGACAGAATAGCTGTAATGAAGAAGGGTAAAGTATTGCAGGTGGGCACACCCCAAGAGCTTTACATGAATCCTCAAAGTGTATTTGTAGCCAATTTTATTGGAGGAGCAAACTTCCTAGAAGGCTACATTGCAGAGGCTAAAGGCGAAACTGCAACAGTAGAGCTTCGAGGCGGAATAAAAGTCCAAGCAATTAACAAAGGCATAAACGCGGGGGAAAGAGTTGTTTTGGCAGTAAAACCTGAAACATTTATTATCAGAAAGGGGAAAAAGAAGGAGAAAAACTCTGTTTCAGGCGTAATAGAAAGAGTAGCCTTTGAAGGAACAAACATAAGGTATGAGGTTAGACTTGAAAATGAGGATTTAATTGTAGTGGTAACTCCATCTATGGCTTGCGAATGGTTTAATATAGGCGAAAAAGTAAATGTAAGCTTTCAACCGGAAAACGCACACTTGTTCGTTTATCCAGAGGTGGGATTAAGGGAGGAAATAGCCGTTGAGTGAACTGGTAAAATGGTTTGAAAAGAGAAGGGAAACAAAAGCGCTTGCGACTATACAGCAGCATCTAGCCCTGACAGCAAGCATAGTTGAGGATTTGGAAAAAGCTGTGGAGGCAGCCGTAAAAAGGGATGTTGAAGAAATGCAAAAATGCATTGAAAGAATAGCAGGCAACGAAAGAGAAGCAGATTCCCTTCGGAGAAAAGTTATGGATGAAGTTTCAAGAGGGGAGCTTACGCCCACAGCTAGAGAAGACATAATGCACCTTGTAAAACGCGTAGACATGGTTGCTGATTGGAGCAGAGAATCCACACGAGTTCTAAGCGCGCTACCCATGGAACATGTGCCCACATCCATCAAAAACGCGTTCACAGAAATGATTAAAGGCATAAAAGAATGCGCACTGTCGCTACAGAAATGTGTAAACAAGATGATGACAAAACCTGAAGAAGCGTTACAAGCGGCAGACACTGTGGAAAGAGAAGAGGAAAAAGTTGACGACATACATGAAAAGGCGAGAATGCTATTGGGAACAGCGGATTTGCCAAAAGCAGGGATAGCCGTTTTAGTAGGTCAGCTTTTCGAAGCCATGGAAATGATTGCAGACGCATGTGAAGACGCATGCGATCATGTGAGAATCATAATTGTTAGAAAATAATAGTGTAGGAGAGTGAAAAAATGGCAGAAATAAAAATAGACATATCTGAACTGAAAGCTGAAGGAGACGAAGTAATCAAAAAACTTGCAGACTTTTTAAGAGAAAAGACGGAAGTCGACATTAAAACAGCGTCAAACGAAATTATTGTTGATGGTGGAGAAAAAGCAGTTTCGAAGCAGTATCTGCGGGTGCTTTTGCGAAAGTTTCTGCACAAAAATGAGCTTAAAGACTATTTCAGAGTGATAAGTGAAAAAGAAGACACCTTAAAGGTTAAAGAGAGGAAAATTTCAGCAGAAGAAGAATAGGCCTATTTCTTAGAAGCTTCACGCTTTTTCCTTGCAAAATCTTCTTGAATCGAAAAAACATAATGCCTCGCCATATAAGCACATTTATAAGCGTCCATTAAATCATCGTCAACCAACGCTTTCTTGGATTCGTCAAGCAGCTTCCTAACCGTTGTCAGCATCTCGTCTGCTCCGAGTCTTTTTGCTTCTGGGTTTGGCTTCCATTTTGAAGTATCAACTTCACCTTTAAACATTAGGGAAAATAGGAATAAGGCATATTCTAATTCTGCGGCGACATGCCAAACACCGTCTGCAGAGGCTTTCTCATCCTTGCTTAATGTTGAAAGAGAACCCTCTAAATATCGCGTTGCGGATCCCAGAGCCTTTAACAGTTTTTCATTGGTCGCCATTGTCCCAGCCTTTTGGGGCAATATAGAGTTCAATGTTTTTATCTGTTTTGTTGCAGAGTATTTAAAAGAAAACTTCTTAAACTCAGCTTTCGTAGTTCAAGGGGTTTAAATGAAATTGCCCTTGAAGCTTTCCTCAAACTTGAAGGACTAACATGAGGCGTGTTGCTATGAAGTTAGTGAGATACTGCTATAGGAAAAAGCAGTTTTACGGCGTTTTGGTAAACGATAATAAAATAGTATGTTTGCCAAGTCTTGCTAGGCGCTTACAGAAGCCGCTTCCAAAAACGTTGGAAGAGTTTATATGGAAAGGCGAAAAGGCTGTTGAAACAGCGGAAGAACTGCTTGAAAAGGCTCCTCAAAGCGTTGTCGAAGATTTTTCCTTGCCAACTAACAAAGTAGCCTTACTTGCGCCGATAGCTCATCCTCCTAAAATCATTTGTTTAGGATTAAACTATGCAGATCATATTGAGGAACGCATAACCGAACATGGTTCCCTTGTGCCAGAAGAGCCCATAATCTTCCTAAAACCCCACACGACAATAATTGGGCCGAATGAAAACATTGTTAAGCCAAACTTTGTTAAACAGCTTGACTATGAAGTTGAACTGGCTATTGTGATGGGGAAGAAAGCTAAAAACGTTCCAGTTTCAGAAGCAAAATCCTACATTTTTGGATACACCATTTTAAACGATGTTTCAGCACGAGACATCCAGTTTAAAGATAAGCAGTGGACAAGGGGTAAAAGCTTCGACACTTTCGCTCCCATAGGCCCATGCATAGTAACCCGAAACCAGCTGCAAGACCCTTCTAACCTTTACGTTCGCACATGGGTTAACAATGAAATACGCCAAGACTCCACAACCAAAAAAATGGTTTTCAACGTTTACGAAATAGTGCACCACCTAAGCCGAGTTATGACTCTTGAACCATGCGATATCATTGCAACGGGCACTCCAGCGGGCGTGGGTTTCGCCATGAAGCCGCCAAAGTTTCTGCAGGTTGGCGACATAGTGAGGATGGAAATTGAGAACATAGGTGTCTTAGAAAACATGGTTGTAGATGAAAAGCTCTGAAGCTGGCTGCAACTATTTTTCAACATATATTTTGCTTTGGCCATCCTCCTTCTCCACTCTTATAACGTGTTCAGCTTTTTCTGCGAAGGCGTCGCTGTGGGTTACCGCTATTATCTGCTCTATAGTCTTAAAACGTGAGATGGCTTCGGCCAGCCGGTCTATGGAGCCATCTTCCCTTCCAAGGCTTTCTGTGGGTTCATCAAGCAATAGGAGGCTTAAACCGTGGCCTATCTTAGACTGCATAATCAAATGACCTAATCCTAGGCGATATGCAAACGCTATTAGCGTGCGTTCTCCCCCTGAAAGGTTTGAAACTTCTCTTTCACCGCCGCTTTCGCTTAACACATAAGGGGTGTATGTCTCATCTATTGTAATGTTGATGGGAGAGCCTTCTCCGCCTACCAGATTATCTAGGACTTGTTGGACGAAGTTTTTTAAGACTTTTACAAATTCGCTTCGCAGTTGTGGCTGAATGCTTCGGTAGGCGTCGCGGATGCTGCCTATAACGCCGACAACTCTAGAGAGTTTCTCCATCCGCTCAATTTTTTTCTGAGCTTGGTCTATCCGCTCTTTAACATCGTCTAAACTTTTCATAAGGTCTTTTTTGCGGTTCTCCTTGGTTCGCAAATCCGATTCAAGCGAATAATACTGCCTAAAGGCTTGTTCTCTAAGCTTTTTAGCGTTTTCAAGTTCAGAAACGTCAAATCTACCTATTTCAGTGCGCACTTTTTCAAGCTGGATCCGCAGTTCATTTTCCAGCCTCTGCTTCCCCTCAAATTCTTTTGAAAGCTCAGCCAGCGTCTTCTCTTCCTCGTTTATGCGGATTTTTAAATCTTCGATTCGAGGCATTAGAGTTTGAAGATTGGATATGATGTGGCTTGCCTTTTCTTTTATCTGCCTAAGCTCTTCAATTTCGCTTTGAAGCTGGCTTATGGTTTTCTGTCTCTCCGCATTTTCCTTTTGTATCCTCTGCATTAAGCTGCTTTTGTAATCGTTGTTTAACGGCTGTAAACATAGGGGACAGCGATTTTCCGTGGAAAGCGAAGCAATCCTTTTCTGATCTGTCTGAATGTTTCGAAGAGCAGCTTCTTGTTCAGCTTTGAGGCTGGCAATTTGGTCGTCGAAAGACAAAAGGTAATGTCTTAAGTCTTCAAGGGGCTGGTCGGCGGAAACTCCAATGGCTTTCAGCTTTTCCTTATGCGACTGGACCTGTGTTTCCATAGAGTCTAAGCGCTGCCGCAAGTTTTCAATTGCCAGCTTTTTTCCTTCGATTTTCTCAGCAAGCGACGCTGACGAGTCTTCAATGTTAGTCAAATCTGCTTGGAGTTTGGCTTCTTTTCTTTTCAGCTCATCTACGGAAGTTTTGAGCTCTTCAAGCCTTTTAAGTTTAAGTTCAGCCTCTTCCAACGCCTTTTTCGCTTCATTCAGGCTGCTGGAAATCGCTTGTATGTCCATTTCTAGAAGGGAAAATTCTTCTGCTAGACGGTTGTATTCCATGTTCAGCTTTTCTATTCCGATTATGTCCGGGTCTTTTTCATAGGCCCGTTTTTCACCTTCATATTCTCTCTGATATCCGGATAGGCTGCTCCATGCTGTTTCGTAGTCTGAAAGTCCGAAAAGTTCGTCTAGGCGTTTTTGCCTTTCCCTTGGCGCGGCATCTAAAAGTTCTTTTAGGTGTTCCTGTCTAACCCAGACTATTTCGCGGAAAAGTTCCTCTTCCAAGCCTGTTATGGCTTTTAGCTGTTCCTCCACAGCGTCGCTTTTCACGCTTGCAATGAGGTTTTCACCTTGGAAAAATTTTAACTCGTCAAAGTCTTGGCTTATCCCCTTTCCCCGCCTTTTTAACCCTCGCGATATTTTGTAGTTTTTGCCGTTTTGAGTGAATTCCACAGTGACTTTTCCGTTTTCAGCGCCTTCGCGTAACAGGTATTCGTAGCTTCTGCCCAGGGGGTCGCCGAAAAACGCGAAGTCTATGGCGTAAAGGATGCTGGATTTTCCACAGCCTAAACCGCCGACAAGACAGTTGAATCCCCTTGCAAAGGGCACCGTGGACTTCACATGAGAACGGATGTTCTCCAGCTGAACAACTTCGATTTTCATTGTAACAGTTCCTCCAAAACTTGTTTAACCTTCTCGTCATCCTTTTTTGTCAAAGGTTCAATTAGGTTGACTGCGGCGTGGGCTATTTTTTCAGCTTCTTCACGGCTGTAGCGCTCAGAGAAAATCTGCAAGAAATATTCGAAACTCTTCGTTTTCAAATCTTTAAATTCACTTTCGAATATGGTGCGAACAACAGCCTCTGCAACCTCACTTTCACGAAGCAAAACCACGGGGTGAACAAGCAAGGCCTTTTAAGCGGCGCTTCTAATTTGGGCAACGTCAACTTCGGCGCGGCTGACCTCAGCGGGTAAAACGCCTCTCAAAACT
>JBNASL010000025.1:0-16720 GCA_049717905.1 Candidatus Bathyarchaeales archaeon
CTAATAGGCAGTAAACTTTCAACGTTAAAAGCATTTATGAAGCCTACTGGAGATCTCTCCCGCAAAACTCTATTTTCTGTTTTACGAAGGACACGGTGAGTCGGTCGTAGAATCTGTTATTTGCGTGGTGGGGGTCCCTTATGCAATTCCAGAAAATCCATTAATGATGGTTGATTAGTTCCGCTCATGGGTTTAAAGGAAAAATAATGCTTATTAATTATGGTTAGAAAAATATCTTGAGGAATCTCGAAATGAGAAAGTTTTGGTGTTTGGCATTAGAGTGCGTTGTTTTGTTGTCTCTATTTTCAACGCTGTTCTTTTATGGTTTTGCTGCTGAGCCGCCGACGAATTTGATGGTTGTGGAGTGGTATGGCAGTGGACGCGTAGTCGTCAATCAGTTACCTTCACCGGATGATTCTATGACAAATCCAGATTATAGTCTTCTTCCGTTCTGGTGGCAAACCACTATTAATTATTGGGTAAACCCGAAGAACAAATATGGCTTTTCAACATCCGCTGTCGTAGCAACTATTACAGCAGCGGCAGAAACATGGGACGCCAATACAATTTTTGAATTGTTCGCTTATCAAGGCACAACTAGTAGAAGTGCTGGCAGAAGGGATGGATACAATGTTGTAGCTTGGGGTCTTTATCCTAGTGGACAGGCAATAGCTGTCACATACATTTGGTATAGGGGCGACGCCATCATCGAAACCGACACTATAATGAACACGAGGTTCAAGTGGAGCCTTACAGGCGAAGCTGGTAAGATGGATGTACAGAATATAATGACCCATGAGTTTGGACATTGGTGCGGCTTAGATGACCTCTACGATGACAAAGACTATTGGCTAACAATGTATGGCTACGCCAGCTACGGAGAAACCTATAAACAGACACTCGGCCTAGGCGACATACTTGGACTACAAACAATATACGGCAAATAAGTAATTTCCCCTCTTTTTTATACATTAATATTTTCGCTGTGAGCACACATTTAAAGCATTTATGGAAGTTGTGTGTCAAAATATGCGAAGGAACCCTCAATGCCGGAAACAATAAGAAGTTTCATAGCTTTTGACATAGAAAGTGCTCAGGTTCTGGAAAGAATAACGTATATGCAGAAGGTTCTGGCTGAAACAAGGGCAGATTTAAAGTTCGTGGAGCCTAAAAACATTCACATAACTCTGCGTTTTTTGGGAAACATAACGCTTAGCATGGTGGAGAAAATCTATGAAGGAATGAAAAAAGTTGAGTTTAAACCCTTCGAAGTTAAGATTCAAGGAGTTGGAGCTTTTCCAAACATGCACTATCCAAGAGTTTTGTGGGCTGGAATAAGGGAAGGCGCAGAACAACTGCGAAGTATTTTCAACCAGCTGGAGCCTCAATTGCGTAGCTTAGGTTTTGCTCCAGACACGAAAGGGTTTAGCCCCCACCTAACCATTGCCCGCGTAAAATCTAGAAGAAACAAAGCTGAACTTGCAAAACGATTGGATGAAAACGTAAACTACGAATTTGGAATAGTGAAAGCCAACTGTTTGAGACTTAAGAGAAGCGATCTAACACCGAAAGGTCCCATATACTCAACGCTTAGGGAAATTTGCCCGCAAAAATAAGAAAAGGGCTGGCTATGCAAAAAGAAATAGAGGAAATCTGCGCACAGGTTCTGAACAAAATCACGCCTAAAAAAGAGGAGCGCTCAAAAATAGAAGCGTTAGCAAGGGAACTGGAAAAGAAGGTTTTGGACGCAGCAAAAGAGTTCAACGTCGAAGCCACAGTGCGCTTGGAAGGCTCTGTTGCAAAGGACACTTGGCTCAGCGGAGAACCAGACATAGACATTTTCATGCGCATGCCAACAACCATACCGCGCAAATCCTTAGGAGAAATCGCCCTAAAAATAGCCAGAAAAGCAACTGAAGGCTCAAAACAAGTGGAGAGGTTTGCGGAACACCCATACTTGGAAGCCTTCGTTGATAATGTCCGCGTTAACATAGTGCCCTGCTACGACACTAAACATGGAGAGTGGTTAAGCGCCACAGACCGCACCCCGTACCACACGGACTACGTGAAAAAATGTTTAAGCCCAAAAATGCACGGTGAAGTCCGCCTACTAAAGAAGTTCATGAAGGGAATAGGCGTCTACGGCGCAGAAATAAAAATCGGCGGCTTCAGTGGATACCTATGCGAACTCTTGATAATATGTTATATGTCCTTCGTAAACGTGCTAAAAGCGTTTGCAAAATACAAAAAGCAGATGATTATAGACATAGAAGGCTACTACAGAGGAAGCGAAGACGAGCTGCAACTGCTTTTCCAAGAACCCCTCATAATAGTCGACCCAGTGGACAAGGGAAGAAACGTGGCTTCGGCAGTGCAACCCCAAAAACTTTACACTTTCATAGCAGCCTCCCGCGCCTTCCTGGAAAAACCAGATGTAAAGTTCTTTTATCCGCCTGAAACAAAAGCTCTAAAAACAAAAGAGTTAAAGGAAAGCCTAGCAAAACGCGGCTCAGCAGTCCTTTTCATAGCTTTTGGAAAGGTTGATGCGGTTCCAGACGTGCTGTGGGGGCAGCTTTACAAGTCTCAACGTTCCTTAACAAAGCTTCTTCAACTGAACGACTTCAAACCATTACGGTGTGCCGCATGGAGCAATGAAGAAAACTTAAACATGTTCCTATTTGAACTTGAAAGCCGCTTCCTCCCGCCGATAAAGAAGCATCTTGGACCGCCTATGGAAAAGGAAGGCGACTGCAAAAACTTTCTAGCAAAACATATGGGCAACCAAAGTGTGGTTTCAGGACCCTACATTGAAGATGGAAGATGGGTTGTGGAGCTTCAAAGAAAACATGTTGATGCTGTGGCGTTGCTAAATGAAAAACTCATGGACGGTGGAAGAAACGCAGGAGTAGCCAAAGAAGTCTCACAGGTGCTCAGCCAAGGATTCAGAATTTACGTGAATGAAGAAATAGCCGAAATCTATGAAGAAAACGGCGATTTTGCAAAGTTTTTAACAGAATTCCTTTCAGGCAAGCCTAAATGGCTAGAAAACTTTTAGGCTTAAAGCCGTTATTAGCAGTGCGCCTAGCACCCAACAATAAACCGCGAAAACATGAAATCTTTTCTTCGCAAGCACTTTCCAAAGCAGTTTTAAAGCCAAATAGCCAATAATTATGGCGGTAATCACTCCAGCTAATATTTCAATCCAGTCCAAATTAGAGACTGCCAACTCGCTAAAGTTCATGTGAAAAGTTAGTCCAAAAGCTCCGATTACAGCTGGAACTGACAGCAGAAAAGAGAACCTGAAAGCTTTTTCCCTCTTAATACCCAGCAAAAGCGCTGCAGCAATTGTTAACCCGCTTCTTGAAAGCCCCGGGATTGCTGCTATGCCTTGAGCTATCCCAATTAACAAAGCTGCAAAATAGCTTATATCACTTCGTTTCTCCTTTGCAAACTTTGCAGAGTAAAGAACAAAACCGCAGGCAAGCAATGCAATGGCCACAGTTAAAACTTCTTGGAAAAAATTTTCTAGAAACATGCTGAAGGCTAATCCTATAATGGCGGTGGGTATTGTCCCAACGATTATAAGAGGTATTAGCCTTCCATATTCTGTTTTAAAATCGAGACGCGCAAGGGCTGAAAGAATCTTTTTGACATCGCCTCTAAAGAATAACATGATAACGGTTAACGTTCCCAAGTGTAGGATAACGTCGAAAAGTATGGGCGTCTCTAAGCCTAAAAGTTTTTCAGCGATTTTCAAGTGTCCAGTGCTGGATATGGGAAGCCATTCGGTTAAGCCTTGAATTACGCCGAGAATAACAGTCTCAATGAGCTGGTTCAAGAAGACTCCTTCTGCCACTTTTATCCTTTATTGCAATTACTGAGCTTAAAAATTGTTTCACTGGGCACTTATCTTCTCTGCAATGAAAATTACACGACAAATAGCTAACACTATAAAAAGAAAATTGGATAGAATAAACGTTAGACTTTGCGAACCGTTTTAACTAATATCTCCGTCTTTGACTTCTTCTTTTCATCCAGCACTCTCGGCAGTAAACTGGTCTGTTTGGGTCTGGAACGAAGGGAACTTCACATTCCGCGCCGCATTCAGAGCAGACTGCCTTGTGCATCTCTTTACCAGACATTTTCACTCTTCAACTCCTTACGCTTTATTGTGCAAAAGCAGGTTTTGCACGACCACCGTTTACCCTCTAAAGTTGCTTATAAGAGTTTGCCTCGAAAAAACCGGTTTTCCTAGAATTCTAGGGCTATGGGAGAAGCTAAATAGGCAGCATTTCCTAGTGTTCTACGCGTAGGAGGAACGATGCATGAAAATCTTGCTCGACGAGATGTATTCTGGGTTAAAAGAATATTTTGAAATTTTAGGGTATGAAGCGTTAACAGTTCACGAGATCAATTTGAAAGGAGCGAAGGACAAAACCATTGTGGACTATGCAAAAACCAATAATTTGCTGCTAGTTACCCAAGATCAGAAACAAGCGGAAATGGCTGAACTTGCAGGCGTAAAATGTGTTTTGATTTCAAATGCTTTGATAACCAAGATAGCGGACTCAAAAATAAGGGAAAAATATCCAAACCTAAAACTAAAAACCGAAAAGGTTCTTTAGACTAGGGTTTTCTGCCTTTCAGCAGAAACAAAACTTGAAACTCTCACGCCTATAAGCCTTATTTTCCTATAAGGGTTAAAGTAGGCTTGGAAAAGTTCTCTAGCTGTTTTCTTTAAATCATCTAACCTGTTCGTAATGAAAGAAAGTGTTTTGCTGTGAGTGTGAGTTTCAAAATTTTCATAACGCACCTTAACAGTAACCGTCTTAAAGTAGAGATTTTGCCTTAAAACGTCTCCATGCACTTCCTCGGCAAGTCTGTCTAAAGTTTTAAACATCAAATTAAAATCAGCTGTGTCCTCATCGAAGGTTTTTTCTCGGCTTATGGATTTTATTTCGCCTCGCTCTTCCACTTCGCTTTTGTCAATTCCATGCGCCATCAGATAGAGCTGTTTTCCCACGGTTCCGAAGGCTTCAGCAAGCACAGTCGGGTCATAATGGGCTAAATCGCCTATGGTTTTTATTCCCATAGCCCGTAGCTTCTGCTCTGTTTTTCTTCCAACCCATAGAAGTTTGCGCACGGGCAAAGACTCAAGGAACTTTTCTACCTCTTCAGGTTTAACAACGGTTAAGCCATCTGGTTTTTGATGGTCGCTTGCAATTTTAGCCACAAGCTTGTTAGGTCCTACGCCTATGGAACATGTAAGCCCTTCTCTTTCAAAGATTTCTCTTTTTATTTGGCGGGCTAGGGCTTCGGCTTCAGTGTAATCCTTCACTTTTGAGGTCACATCCAAGAAAGCTTCGTCTATGCCCCAACCTTCAAACTTAACAGCGTATTTTCGTAGAATCTCCATAACCCTTTCAGAAATCTTGGTGTAAAGGTTATAGTTTACTGGCAGGTAAACGGCTTGTGGGCAAAGTTTCCAAGCCTTGGATATGGGCATGCCCGACCGCACGCCGAATTTTCGGGCTTCATAGTTGCATGTGCTTACCACGCCTCTGCCTTTTCCCTCTTTTGGGTCTGCGCCTACAATGACTGGTTTCCCCTTAAACTCTGGGTGCTCCCGCTCTTCTATGGCTGTGAAAAAGTGATCCATGTCCACGTGAAGGATTATGCGTTTCTTATCGCTCATGAGCTTTTCTTTCCTAAGAGTTAAGCGGTTTTCTGCAGATTTGAATTTATCGCAGACATCCTGTAGTCTTTCTAAAGGATATATACGTAAATTGTAACATGTTTAGCTTCACTCAGAATTTTCCATTCATAACCCTTAATGCCAACCACATAAAATATGAAAACGCTTAAACGGAGAAACGCGAAATGAAAGCCCTTCTGGAAAAAGACGCACAAGAAATCGCCCTCGAATTCCTTAAAAAAAGGAAAAACACCGAGAAAATAGACATTTCGTCAATCGAACAGAAAAACGGGTGCTGGGTTATAAGGGGCACATGTCCCATAGACTTGGAAGGGCATCCTTGGGCTGAAAAATTTGAGGTAGTTGTGGATGCTAAGGGAAAAATAAAATCAACAGACTTTTCACTGCTATAGCATATCAGACGTTTAAGAAGCAGCTTACCTCTTACGGCTAAGATGGGTCGTAAGAAACGCTTAATGTCTACTTCTAGTCGCAAACAGCCTTTTCATTCCCATAAAAATTGAAAGAAAAACAGGTTTATGCCCCAAAAAATTTATTTTTAAGGCTTAACCGAGAAAATCTTACTCATCGGAGGCAAGCCGACCCCAAAATGTCTACGTTTGAAAATGATTGGCGTCTCATCGAGGTTTCAGCAGGAGGACCCATATATGCTGAAGTCATCGCGGGCGCTCATGCTTGCACTAGCGTTAAGTACTCTATACTCTTTAGGAGTCGGCTTGCTTGGTCCCATATATCCCATATTTGTGGTTAACCGTTTTTCAGCCTCGGTCCTTGACATAGGCGTATTGTACGCCATTTTCTGTTTTGTCGCCGCCGTATTCAAAATAGCTGCTGGAAGGCTTGCTGACACTTATGGGAAAGAACGGATTTTCTTTGCTGGGGTTATGATGGGTGCTATGTGCTCTTTAGGCTACGTTTATATCTCTAGCTTAGCGCAACTTTACATTATTGAATTCTTTTTCGGAGTTTCCCACGCTCTGCAACGTCCGTCGCTGTTGGCTTTGATGGTGGACCTAAGCGACAAGAAAAGAAGAGGCACCTTTTTAGGCATGTTCGAATCCATTTATGATATAACAGAAGCAGCCGCCGCCCTGCTAGCCACATTAATAGCAAGCAAAATAGGATTCGAACCCCTATTCCTAATCTGTTCAGGGTGCCAAATAACCACAGGCCTATTCATATTGAAGCATAAAAGATAAGCTCTAAACCTGTTAAACGCTAAAGTTATTATGAAGAAAACAAGTTTAATCCATGAAAATGGCAGCCCGGTGGTGTAGCGGCCAAGCATGGGGGCCTCTGGAGCCCCTGACGGGAGTTCGAATCTCCCCCGGGCTACCAATAAACTGTTGCTTGACTGAAATTTTAATAAGTTTATTTTGCTTTCAATAATTTTGTAGGGATGCTTAGGGGTTGAAGTCGAGGGCCGCATTCTTCGATAGTATTGTGTTTTTATTATGGGCTTTAATATGTTTTTGTGAGTCGTCAATTGTTGGTTTTGCTATAATCTTTAGTGGTTTTGGAGTGTTTTTTGGTCTGGGTTTGGGAGTTTTGATTGCTTTAAGGCAGACTCGTAACCTTGAAACCAAGGGCGAGATTAAGACAACCCTTAAGACTTGGGCGTTGATTTTGTTCGTTAGTGTACCAACGGCTTTTTGTTTAGTCTTTCTGCTTTCTATTTACGGGCCTAAGGTAGGTGTTCCCATGGTTAGTTTTCTTGTCCCAGCGACTCCTGTAATGTATTTAGCAAAGATAATTTTCTTCTTGAACTGGGAGAGAAAGAATAGAATGCTTATCTTGTATGACCTTAACAGAACTTATGCTACTCCCAGAAACTCTTAGCCCTTTATATTGCACGCGTATTTTATATTTGAGAGAATTTTGTTATGTCTCTGGCTTTAGGCGTAAAGTGTTTAGGGCGTTTCGGCTAGAGTAACTGTTATAGCGTATTCGAATCCCTCGCGGTAAACAGTTAGATTAATCTTTTCTCCTGCTTTTCTTTTGTGGATTTCGCTTAGCAGTTTCTCAATCTTGGTGACTGGCACATCGTCTAACGCCATTATTATGTCGCCTGCCGCTATGCCTGCCTCGTCTGCTGGGCTTCCCTCCACAACCCTTGTCACTAAAACTCCTTCACTGAGGGGAATCCCATAATAGTTTGACAAGTCTTTTGAAAGGCTTAAGCCCACTATGCCAATCCAAGGCCTAGCATGTGTGCCAGTAGCTATAATCTCGTTTGCACATTTTTTCGCAGAGTTTATAGGTATGGCGAATCCAATCCCATGGGCGAAGGGTATTATAGCTGTGTTTATGGCAACAACTTTGCCGTGGACATCTACTAGGGGACCTCCACTGTTTCCAGGGTTTATGGCAGCGTCTGTTTGAACAAGGTTTTCTAAAAGCTCATTTTTCGATTCGATTGTGCGGTTTAAGGCGCTTATAACTCCAGATGTTATGGTGGGGCCGCCTGCCAAGCCGAAAGGATTGCCTATGGCATATACGCGTTGGCCTATTCTAAGCTTGTCTGAGTCGCCGAGCTCCGCATAGGCTAAACCTTTTTTGTCAACTTTAACGACAGCTATATCGTGAACCGCACATGTCCCTATAAGGCGGCCGTTTAAGACTTCACCATTCCAAAGCGTGACGGCAATGCGCTCAGCGCCTAAAACAACATGATTGTTGGTAAGTATGTAACCTTCACCGTTGATTATAGTTCCAGAACCCATCCCCTTAACCGGAAAAACCTGATAAAAAATGTTCTGAATAAGCCTTATAGTGCTTATGTTCACAACGCTTTTGCTCACTTTTTCAAGGATGTCTAAAACTTCAGACTCATCTTTAGATGCCAAATTCTCCCCTTCAGCAATAAAATAGACATCCTAAGTTTTAAAATTTTCCCGCTTTTGCGTGCCTTTTTGAATGGGCTTTTAGAAGCAGAATCACCGCCGCAGCTTGCGTTACGAAAACATACAAGACTACAAGGATGAAGGGAGGCTTAAACGTTGCTATCAAACCGTATATGGCGCCGCTGGCAAGCATGCCTACGCCATAGGCTGTGTTAAATATGCCGTAGGCTGTCCCTCGCGAAGAAATAGGCGCAAACGCCGAAACTGCCGCACGGTAAATTGACTCCTGCATTCCAAGGACTAGGCCGAAAAACACTGCGGCAATTGTTAACATGGACAAGTCTGCGTTGGCTAAAGCAATTATTGGCGGGATAACCGAAAGGGCGAAGGGTAGGGCTAAAATCTTGATTTTAAACTTGTCGTAGGAATATCCTGAAAGAAGCGCTGAAGGCGCATCTACTCCTTGAATAACTGTGTAGATTAACGGGACAATCCACTGTTCTGCTGGGCTAAGAATTATGGATGCTTTATACAAAATTAGCTCGTAAGGGATTAGTCCTAAAGTGTTTAAAGTAACAGCAAACATGTATATGTAGAAGGGTTTTTCAAGCTTTCTGTTTTTATCCTGCACCTTTTCGATTTCAACACGCTTCACTTTTCCGATTTTTCTATAAGTGTAAACCAACGTGGCCAAAAGAACCGCAAATGGCAAAAGGAGAAGACTGAAAGTTTGACTGTAATTGTTGCCGCTGTAAAACATTAAGCCAGCCACTAGAATAGGCCCCAAAATTGCTCCAATCTGGTCTAAAAGCTCATGAACCCCAAAGGCTTTTCCAGCTCCCACATCTTTGCTCACGATGGAAAGTACAGCGTCTCTTGAAGGCGACCTAAAGGCTTTCCCAAGCCTTTCAAGCAAAATTAAGATTATTGCTATTGCCCATCCGCCTGCAAACCCTAAAAGCGGGATTGACACGATTAACCCATAGCCTATGAATATGAAAACCCAATAGGCTTTGGTTGTGTCTGATAAGACTCCGCTTACAAGCCTAAAAGCATAGCCTAGAAATTCGCCAAGCCTGCCGACAAAAACTATGATGAAGGCTGAGACTCCTAAAAAAACAAGGTAAGAGGGCACTATTCCCCTTGAGCCTTCATAGACCACATCGCCCATGAGGCTTACAATTCCTAGAAGGATAATGGCGACATAGGCGCTTTTTGTGTTAACCGAACCGTCTTTCATGCGAAACTTCCTGTTATGGCAAAATTCAGTATTTAGCTAATATTAAATTTAAGCTGTTCTCTTCAAACGCGAAAAGGCACATGAGTCTGGCTATTTTAATATGATGCTCAAAACCCTTTAAATAGATAAAGCTTTTATTGATGCTTTAAGCTTACTTTGGCAACACAATTCGAAGAGGATTTAAATGGCTCTGCAAAAAGGCGACTTCATACTCGTGGACTACGTTGCTAAGGTTAAGGAGACAGGCGAGGTTTTCGACACAACAGTAGAGGAAACCGCAAAAAAGGAACGCTTATACAAAGAAGGCGAAATCTACGAGCCTAAACTAGTCGTTGTAGGCGAAGGCTGGGTTCTCAAAGCCTTAGATGAAAGCCTAACAACCATGGACATTGGAAAACCCGCAACTGTTGAAATACCGCCAGAAAAGGCTTTCGGGGCAAGAGATCCTGAAAAGGTTAAACGGGTTCCACTACGGCAGTTGACCGCTAAAGGGATAACCCCCACCCTTGGGATGCGCCTTGAATATGATGGTAAAATAGCTGTGGTCAGAGCAATAGGCGCAGGCCGTGTCCTCCTAGACTTTAATCCCCCATTAGCTGGAAAAACTTTGGTTTATGAGGTTACTGTTCAAAAGAAACTTGAAACTCAAGAGGAGAAGATAGCTGCCTTAATTCACCGTAGAATACCTTCTGTGGATGTGGAAAAATTCAAGTTCGCTGTGAAAGCTAAGGTTGTCAGCATAGAAATGCCTGAAGAAGCCTTCTACTTAGAGGGTGTTCAAGTGGCTAAAAGAGGCATAGCCCTAGACATACAAAGGTTCTTCCCAGAAATCACCACTGTGAAATTCACGGAAACGTTCAAAACGGCAGAAGAGCCCAAAACAACAATAGAAACAGAAAAACCAGAACCGCCAGCGGAGAAAAAAGAGTAGCTGCACTTTTACGCTTTCTGAACGACTTCTGTCGCTTTTGCAACTTTCTCGCATTCTTCAAGACTTAAGTTTAACTTGTTAAGAATCGTGTAACGTTCAGGCCTTACAGAAGAAGCCATAAACAAGGCTTTGACAACATCTTCTTTTGTTAGCTCCAATTCATAGGCGCTTGTAGGTGCCCCTAAAATTTTCAATGTATTCTTTATGCGTTTCCAATTTGCACCATGCAAATAAGCCATAATTATTGTTCCAACGCCGCACTGTTCACCATGCAAAGCATTGTTAGGCCTTATAATGTCGAGGGCGTGGCTGAACAAGTGTTCTGAACCGCTGCATGGGCGGCTGCTTCCAGCAATGCTCATGGCCACTCCACAGCTTATTAGGGCTTCTAGAAGCACCCGCAAGCCTTCCTCGCTTCCAGCCCTAATAGTTTCAGCGTTTTGCATCACAAGTTTAGCGCTCATCAAAGCTAGGCTTGCCGCATATTCTCCATAATACTCGTTTCGCTCTTCATGGGCCATTCTCCAGTCTTTTACGGCTGTTAACTTTGCAATCACGTCTCCGCAGCCGCTTGCTATTAAGCGGTAAGGCGTCTGCATTATTATATTTGTGTCTGCTATTATGGCTATGGGTGCTTGTGCCTTAACCGAAAAGGGTTTTTCAAGTCCTTTAACCGAAGACAAAGGACTGGAAATTCCATCATGAGAAGCAGTTGTGGGAACGCTTATGAAGGGAACTCCTTGACGGGCTGAGCTTAACTTTGCAATGTCAATTTTTGTCCCGCCACCGACGCCGAAAACAACCTGAGGCTTTAAAGCCTTAATTTTTTCTTCCACCATTTCCACGTCTTTGAGGGTGGCCGATTCAACAACCAATATTCCAGCTTCAATTCCACCTATTTCAAGATGTTCTTTGACAGTTTTCCCAGCAACTTCATAGGTTTTAGCCCCTGTTATTATAAGCGCGGATTCTGTAAATCCAAGTCTTTTAGAAACTTCGGTGACACGTTCTATGACGCCTTCTCCTACAATTACCTCTCTTGGAAGTTGCATCCAATGGTGTTTTAAAGGCAAAGCAATCACTATTGAAGGCTGGATTTACGGATAACTTGATAGCAGCATACCCTTAAAACTCTTTTTAAATTACAAGCTTCTGCAAAGGATACCCAATAGACTTTTCAGCTTATGGAAAGCGTTAACCTTCCATATAGGAACGCTGATTAAATGCTTGTGAACTGGCAAGTTTTGAAGCGTAATATTAATAAGACTCATGGTTATGATTACATGGTGCCTACTTCCTAGCGAAGTAATTTGGTGGTATGTTTAGGTTTTGGGAGAAATGAGCAATATGGCAAACAACGATGCGGTTAATCAGTTAACGTTAAAAGGAACAACAACCATAGGTCTAGTCTGCAAAGACGGCGTAATACTCGCCTCAGATACCCGTGTAACCATGGGATTCTATGTAGCCCACAAACATGGCAAGAAAATATACAAAATAGACGACCATCTGGCAATGACCATTGCTGGAACGGTTGCAGATGCCCAGAGAACCGTAGATATATTGACAGCTAATGCGCAGCTTTACAGACTAAACATGGGCAGACCAATACCGGTAAACTCAGCTGCAAGGCTCGTTGCAAACCTCCTTTTCTCGGCGAGATATATGCCATTAGCCACCCAAGTCTTGATAGGAGGCGTAGATGACAGCGGATCCCATGTGTTTTCCCTAGATCCCTTCGGCAGTCTAACAGAAGAGAAATGCGTTGCCACTGGTTCGGGTTCTCCAATAGCCTACGGCGTCCTCGAAGACAAATATAAGGAAGACATGTCGGTGGCTGAAGCTTTACCTGTGGTTGTTAAAGCGGTTAACTCTGCCATGAAACGGGACACTGCAAGCGGCGACAGCTTCAACGTGGCAGTAATCGACATTAACGGTTATAGAGAGTTAACCGAAGAGGAGAAAAAAAGGCTTCTGGAATAGGGAGTTTAAGAGTTGGCGCCGAACTCTGAAAAGGAGAAAATCGAAATAAGCCAATACATATTAGAACATGTTCCGAAAGAAGCTGAAGTTACAAGAGTAGAATATGAAGGCCCAATGCTTGCAATCTACGCTAAAAAGCCTGAAATTCTAGTTGAGCAAAGTAGCCTTATCGCGGACATAGTTAACGTGATAAGAAAACGAATAGTCGTCCGTTCAGATCCCTCCGTGAGGCTGCCGGAAAAAGATGCTGAAAGGATAGCCCGCGAAACCATATCGCCAGAAGCTGAAGTCACAGACATAAATTTCGACCCAAGCCTCGGAGAAATAATAATTGAAGCTAAAAAACCCGGTTTAGTCATAGGAAAAAATGGCGCTGTTCTTCAGGAAATCATAAAGAAAACCAAATGGCGCCCCCACGTTTTAAGAAGCCCACCTCTTCGCTCAAAAATCATAGCACATATGCGCCATTATCTCCACTCAGAAAGTAAGGAAAGAGAAAGGATTCTCCGCATGTTCGGCGAGCGGATTTTCAGACCTAAAACTTTCGAGGTTGGAGACATCAGAATCACCGCTCTAGGTGGCGTTCAAGAAGTTGGCAGATCAGCCTTCCTCGTCCAAACAAGGGAAAGCAACATATTATTGGACTGCGGCATAAACCCAGGTTCTTCTAGACCATTTGAGGCATTCCCGAGGCTTGACCACCCTGCTTTTGAAATAGACTCTTTGGACGCGGTTGTCATAAGCCATGCGCATTTGGACCACTGCGGTTTGGTTCCTTTCCTATACAAGTATGGCTACGACGGACCTGTATACTGTTCTGCTCCAACTTCAAATCTTATGACTTTACTACAGTTGGACTATTTGGATGTGGCTAGCAAACAGGGCATTGTTCCACCCTTCGACCAGAAGGATGTTCGCGAATGCGTATTGCACACTATTCCTCTACGTTATGGCGTTGTAACAGACATAGCTCCAGACACACGTCTCACCCTGCATAACGCTGGGCACATCTTAGGCTCATCACTTGTTCACCTCCACATAGGCGAAGGTTTACATAATATTGTCTACGCTGGAGACTACAAGTATGCAAGAACCATGCTTCTGGAAGCAGCCACCGTAGAGTTTCCAAGAGTTGAAACTTTCATAACAGAAAGCACCTATGGCGGTCCCGAGGACATTATGCCATCAAGAGTTGAAGCTGAAGAACGCTTAACAAGAATTGTAAACGAGACATTGGAGAAAAAGGGCAAAGTTCTAATTCCAGTTCCAGCTGTAGGCAGAGCCCAAGAAATAATGCTCATACTGGATGGTTACATGAAGCGTGGGCTGATGAAAGAGGCTCCAGTTTTCATCGAAGGTATGATTTCAGAAGCAACAGCAATTCACACGGCTTATCCAGAATATTTAGGCAGAGAAGTCCGCAACAGTATACTCCACGACGGAGTTAACCCCTTTGAATCAGACTACTTCACAGTGGTTGAACACCCAAGCGTAAGGCAAAACGTCATCGACGGCGAACCATGCATTATAATGGCTACTTCAGGAATGCTTGAAGGAGGACCAGTAATAGAATACTTCAAAAGCCTAGCTGAAGATGAAAAGAACACCATAATCTTTGTAAGCTATCAGATTGAGGGCACTCTTGGAAGAAGAGTGCAGAGAGGCTTAAACGAGGTTGCCATGATTGACAGCGAAGGCAAAATGAGTGTTGTAAAAGTGAAGTTGCGAGTAGAATCCATAGAAGGGTTTTCTGGGCACTCAGACAGACATCAAATAATCAACTATGTGACTCATCTCAAGCCTAGACCTGAAAGAATAATGGTGTGCCACGGCGAGAAAGCAAAAATAGCAAGCCTAGCGAACTTTATCCAGAAAAGATGCGGCATACAGACAATTGCTCCAGCAGTTATGGAAACTTTTAGGCTGCTGTAGGTATAGGCTCACTTGCCACAGGCGTTTTTTCTCTCCAGATCTTCACGTTTGGAGGGCATATTACAATACGTTCTTCGCCTAGGCGAGCAATATCTCCGCCGACTGACTCGGCGAACTCGCATAGTTCATTAACTGCACGTTTCACATCTTCAACGCTTTTGCTTGCGAGAGGAGTTATCCTAAGAATTAGGATGTTTCCAGAACGCACTTCGCTTTTAACAGCATCCAAGTCTGCCAAGTCGCGGAGAGGCATAGCCTTCAGAAAAGTTTTTCCTTGAACCATTTTAGCCCCAATTTTAGCCGTTTCCTTTTCCTCTTTCCTGCTTCTGCGGAACGGGTTGCTTAAACTGGGCAAACCTCTCCTCTCTTACTCTCTATATTTTATCTTCAAAGAGTTAAGCGTTTTCCTTTGAAGCCTATTCTGAATCAAAAATACAGATTTTTCTATTAATAACTTTATGAATTCAAAATTCAGATTTAAGGCCAATTTACTTTTCTCTAAACTCTATGAAACAATTAAACATATTGCCGCTTTATTCGTTTTCACTGCCCTTTTTGCATCTTCCTTTTGAGCTTAGCGAAATAAATTAGCACAGCAGCTAAAATGATGGCGGAAGCAGCCAAAACAGGCACAGCGGGTGAAAGCGTGGTTTCTTCTGAAGGAGCTTTGAATACTGCGACTGCGCCGTGAATAATTGGAGATTGGTGCTCTCTTGAGAAGGCTATAATCCAGCTTCTGTCTTCATCGTTAATAAACGCAGTATAGTTCAGCGGCGTCAGTGTCCCTTTGGAATCCGCAAGGTAAACTTGCAATTCTTGCAATTCAGGAAGGTGCGATTTAATTTGAATGCGGCAATTGTTGGGTGGGTACCCGTACCAGGAATATAGGGGGTAGGAAATGTTGCTGCATCCGTAGCGTCTATACAAGGGCAGCATGAAGAAGTAATCTCCCAGATAAGCATATGCTGCAGTTGTTTCTGATACTGGGTGCTCATAGTGAACTGTCACCACGAAGTTTTTTGGAACAGGCGAAACCGTCCAATTAATTTCCGACAAATCAGCGTCGAAAAGGTGGTAGTACCCGTGGGCATCCTGTTGCACGCTAATTTCTTTACCGTTAAGCCTAACAGAAATGTTGATCGCACCAGAAGGAATTGGATAGTGAGCTTCCAAAATATCTTGCGTAACAGTTACCATCACAAACGGCGAGTCAGGATATAACACCAGTCCAATTCCATAGTTTTCTGTCAGATAATTGTCTCCATACGCATAGATTGCGTGCATCCTGTATTCCGCGTCGATCTTTGCCCAGAGGTTTCCGCTGACTCTGGAGATTGACGCGTTAACAATGGTCTCAGTCACGTTTACCTTCGGCGGAATCTCGACTATAGGATATCCGCCTGCAAGATTAAAGCCGTGAAGCCAAATCAAGCCAAGGAAAATAGAGCAAAAAGGTAACGCCAACACTGCAGTTTTCACTTTAGCTGTCCCCCATTTGCGCTTCCTAAAGTAAACCAAAAACCACAACAAATGAGAGAATAGAAATAGCTATCGCCATCAACATTTTCCAAAGAGTTTATCTTGTTGCGGTTGCGAATCCTTTTAAACAATCCCATATTTTATCACCTACAAAATGGATATTTTTGGCCACTGCTCCATGTTTAATTTTCACTACTTCCGCATCAGTATAAACAATTTCGCCCAAGGCAATTGGCTTACCATGCTTTTCGTCAACCACAAAAACCAAGTCTCCCTTGTTGAAGTTTCCTTCGAAGCGGACAATTCCAGGAGCCATAACATCTGCACCATTGCATACGTGGGGAACTGCGCCCATGTCAACGACAACTTTAGGCGCAGAAGCCAAAAATTCCGTGAATGCAAGAGTGGGGAAAACCTTATCTTCGGTTTTAAAAAGTAAGGGTTTACCGTTTATGAGGAAAATTTCGCCAAAATCTGTCTCCACCACTTCCATTCTGGCCTCAGCTCCAAAAATCTTTTCTAAGCTAATTTTAAGCTTTGCTGAAGCCTCCTTTAAAAGGGCTTTGGCTTCTTTAGCCTTTAGGAAGTATCTCTTA
>JBNASL010000026.1:0-16153 GCA_049717905.1 Candidatus Bathyarchaeales archaeon
GTTTCTCCGCCGTGCTCTAGTGAGGCTATGGTGAAGAATCCTCCGAAAAGAGGCGCCAAAAGTCTTGAAGGTTTTCCAAGGGGGCCCATGGCGAAGCTAACCACTTTTGCTTTTCTGCTGGCTTTATGCAAGAAGTTTAGCACGTTTAAGTTGTCGCCTACTTTTTTGGCGGTGGTTACTATTTTGCATATTTCCGCACCTTCTGTCAATTCGGCTTCTAGAACTTCCTTCATTTTCCGCTGGCTTGGGGTTTTGTTGAAGTCGTGGAAGGAGATTATGGGTTTAGCGTTCAATTGGCGGATGCTGCCAACAAACTCTCTTAATCCGGAAATGTGCAGTTCAATGTCCACGTATTCGAAACCGCTTCGAGCAGCATTGCGCAGCATCTGTCTGCGTTCAACTTCGCTTCCCGAAAATCTTCCTTGGCACTCTTGTGTCCTGTTTGTTGCAATGAGAGGAATTTTCGTGCAGCTTGTTATGTCCACCAGTCTTTCATGCTCTTTAATGCGGTCAAGCCGAACCTCAATAAAGTCTGGTTTATGTTTTTCCGCTTTTTCAATAAGGCTTAATGCCTCATTAACGTTCGAGGGAATGATGGAGACGCAAACTCTGATGGTCAAAGCTCCACCACCGTCTCTTCCTTAACCAGCGTCCCAAAGTGTCTCCCTCCCTCAGAGATATACGCCAAAACTTCATCTCCAGCCTTTAACTCGGTGACGGGTATGGAGCCTTTCTCAGTTACAAGCCTAATGGTTTCAGCGTTTTGAACTATGGTTTTAAATCGTTTGCCTTCGGATTCCGCTTCAACAAGAATTAATGGTCTCCACTCAATTTTCACTCTTCCAATATTCGTTAACCTAGTGTTCCCGTTTCTGCTAACTATGAGGATTTCTTCTCCAGCTTTCAACTCTGACAGGTATCTCGTTCTGTCCAGCGAGCACAACGCGTATAAGGATACGGGTCCAGCGTTAACCCTGAAAGGTCGAGGCTGCACGAAGGGGTTTTCGTGAACCTCTGCCTCCACAAGGAAAAGGCATGCGGATTGGCATCCAACAAGGATTCCCTCACATTTCTTCATCAAGTCGCAAGTGTCTATGCAGACTCTGGCTCCTGTTCCAATGCGTTTAACTTCCAAAATTTTAACTGGTGTCAGCTTGATTTTGGGAATTTGTTTCTTAACCATAAACGCCACTTTCACTAGTTCGTTGGGGTCTGAGGTTTTTAAGACAACCCCGTCTACTCCCAACTCTAGGGTTTCAAGGGCTGTTTTTGCGTCTTCAGCGGATGAGACTTCAGCTAACAATTTACTTTTCCCACGAGCTTTAGCGATTAGGTTTTCTAAAGGTATAATCTTCCAGTCAAGACATTCTACTATTATGTAGTCTGGGGAAAAGCCTGCGGCTTTAACCGCTTTCTCCTCATCCTCTTTTTCCTTTACAGTCACTCTTACGGCAACGGCTTTTCCCGCATTTTTTAACTCTTCAATTTTTGTAAGGTCGAAAACTTCGAGAACTTGGATGGCGCAGTCTCCTGAACTGGACGCAGTCTTAATTCCAGTCTTTTTAGCATAATCCAGAAGGCTTTCTTCCACGTATATGACGTCGCAGGCATCGGACGCCAGCTCAAGCAAGTTTTCCTTGACGTTTTTTGGAACCGTTTTATCTATTTTTATCCAGAGCTCTTTCACGCTTTTCGCCACGCGTTATAGGTACTTTTTCGCTTTCAAGTATTCAGCGTTTAAAATACTGCATCCAGCGGCTCCTCTGATGGTGTTGTGGCCTAAAACAACGAATTTTACTCCTCCGAGGACTGGGTCTTTTCGGATTCTGCCAACCACTACGCTCATGCCGTTGCCTTCCATTCTGTCCAATCTTACTTGAGGTCTGTCCTCCTCTTTTCTGACCACTACGGGCTTTGCTGGGGCGCTTGGAAGCTTGAGTTTTTGGGGTTCTCCAACAAACCTGCTCATTGCGTCTGCAACTGCTTCCGGATCTGCCTCACTTTTTAATTCGGCAAAAACGGCTTCAATATGCCCATCTAAAGTTGCTACTCTATGGCAGCTGGCGGAAACCTTAAAGTCGGCGGGCTTTGAAGGAGACCCTAGAATTTTTAGGGTTTCGCTCTGCATTTTTTCTTCTTCGTTTCTGATGAATGGAATAACATTGTCCACTATGTCGAGGGAAGCTACGCCTGGGTATCCTGCTCCTGAAAGCGCTTGCATAGTTGAAACTATTACCAAGTTTATGCCAAATCCGTCGTAAACCGGCTTTAATGCAAGAGTTAAAACCGCAGTGCTACAGTTGGGGTTTGTGACTATGGCGCCGTCCCATTTTCGCTTTCTGCGTTGTTCTTCGATTAGTGCAATGTGGTCGCCGTTAACTTCTGGGTTTAGTAAAGGCACATCTGGTTCCATTCTGTGGGCTGAGGCGTTGCTGAGAACCACGTATCCTGCCTTGGCAAATTCTTCTTCCACTTTTCCGGCGACTTCAGCGGGCAGTGCTGAAAACACTAGATCCACGTTTTTCACAGCTTCCGGAGTTGCATCTAAGACTTCTAAGTCGGCGACGCTTTCCGGAATAGGGGTTGGCAGTTTCCAGTTTGCCGCCCTTGAATATTTTAGCCCGCTGCTTCTTTCGGATGCCGCGACAGCCGTCACTTCAAACCATGGATGGCCGTTTAACAAGCGAATGAAGATTTGGCCAACCATTCCTGTTGCGCCTAAAACCGCTGCTTTCAACATTTTGAATCACCTTCCTTTAATCCTAACGAACTTCTAATTAAGTTTAGAGCCTTCTCTTTTTCTTCCCAGTTTACAAAAAGAAGTATGTGGGAAGTGCTGGTTAATATGCCGAAAATGTTCACGCCATTAAGCCTTAAAGGCTCCGATATTCTGCCTATCAGTCCAGGAGTTTCTTCTAGGCCGACTCCGCTTATGCGGATAAACACTAGATTCCGCCTTACGGACATGGCTACGGCTTCTTTATGCTTTAAAACTATTTCATGGATTCTGTTAAGGAGTAGCTCTGGCTCTTTTTCATCTGAAACAAACAGTACCAGTGAATGATGGTTCAGGGATAAGCCCAGCAGCGTCGAACTTGCTTGGACTTCTTCAATCAACTCTTTAACAATGTCGGGTTTTGCGATTCCTTGACCGACAACTGTTATGGAAGTTGCCGGAGACTCGCTTGCTATGTTTACGTTTAACTCCGTGGAAAAACCTCCGGTGATTAAGGTGCCGTCATAGTTTAAATCGCCGTGTGTGTAGGCGATGACTCTGACGTTTATGGCTGGATCCTTATACTTTAGAGCCTTTCTATGAATGAATTTGGTGCCTGAATCTGCAAGCCCAACCAAGGTGCTAACATCAATTTCGCTAATCCTTTGAGGATTCTTGATTATCTTTGGGTCTGCAGTCATAATGCCATCAGCGTCTGTGACTAGAATAACCTCGTCTGCGTTCAAAGCTTTTGCTAGGATAAACGCTGTTGTGTCGCTGCCCCCTCGCCCAAGGGTTGTTATTTTTCCGTCAACGGTTCTTCCAACGAAGCCGGCGATTATGGGCACTATGCCTTTTTCAAATAAGGGAAGCACATATTGTCTTACTCTTTCATGGCATTGTTCCAGAATGGGGTTGGCGTTTGAGAAGGCGTCATCTGTTATTATTGGCCAGTCTTGGTCTGAGGGGTCAAAGTAGCGGGATTCTACACCACTTGCTTTTAATGCTACCGCGAAGATTCTTACGCTGGTTCGTTCGCCCATGGCTAAAACTTCGTCTAACTCTTTTTTGCCGATTTTTCCACCTGAAGCATTTTTAACTGTGTTGAGGAGGTGGTCTGTTGCTTTTCCCATGGCAGAGACAACCACTGCGATATGTGTGCCTTTCGCCGCCTCTTTAGCCACAGCCTTAGCAGCCACTTGTATACGTTCGCTGTCCGCTAGGCTAGCTCCACCATATTTGACCACAATTCTTTTGGGCCTAATATTAAACTGCGCCATAAACCCTAAACCCCCAAAAACCAAAAAGCTAAAACGGAAATTTTAAGCCGCTTTAGCTTCGCCTAATAATAGTAATATTTAAAGAAGTAGCGCATCGCTGGAAAACGCGTTGTTTTAAACTTTAAGCTACTTCTACTTCTGCTCATCGCTGGCACGCTGTCTAATTAGGTTCAAGGTTCTTATATAAAAGGATTTCTGGCATTTTGAAGTCGGCATCCTTTTCAGGTTCAACTTTAAGGGCTTTGAAAAGTGTTCTTCATTTTTGCCAGTCTCTCACAAGTTTCTTTTATGTCTTCTATGGGTCTTGTGGCTGAAAACCTTAGAAAGCCTTCACCGTGCTCTCCAAACCCGATGCCCGGAGTCACAGCAACACCCGCGTCCAAAAGTTTTCTTGCAATCTGCATGGAGTCTCCTCTACAGCGGGTCCAAACGTAGTATGTCCCTTTTGGGATGTTGCATTCAAAGCCTATTTCTTTCAATTTTTCTGCCAAAAATTTGACTCTATCCCAGTAGATGGCAATATTTGTTTTAACTTCTTTTGGGGGTTCTCCGTTTACATAGCTTTTCAGCGCCCGTATTGCCACTTTCTGTATGTATTTCGGCAAGCCTGAATCCACTTGGGATTTAACCTTTACAATGCCTTCTATCAAGTTTTTGTTGCCTACAGCGAATCCCACTCTGTCGCCTGCCATGCTGAATGTTTTGGAAAAAGAGTGCAGTTCCACTGCCACGTCCATTCCGCCGTTAACCTCTAAAATGCTTGGAGCCTTATACCCGCCATAGGTAATCTCCGAATACGCGTTGTCATAGCATATAATAATATTGTTGCCCACTGCAACCTCAACAATTTCCCCTAAAACACGCTTGTCTATGACGGCACCTGTAGGGTTGTTCGGGTAATTAAGAAACATTATTTTCGCTTTTGAAGAAGCAACAAAATCAATTTCTGGCAAAAACGAGTTCTCGATGGTAAGAGGCATAAAGACGGGCACTGCCTCGTTAAGGATGACGCCGCCATTTAGGTAGGCTGGATAGCCCGGATCTGGAACGAGCACTTTGTCTCCAGGGTTTAGAAATGCCCTTGTAAGATGGGCTATTCCCTCTTTCGAACCTATTAGGGCTGTTACCTCAGTTTCAGGGTTAACGGTTACGCCGAAGCGTTCCTTCATCCAAGAGGCTACCGCTTCCCTGAATTCGCGTTCTCCTCTGCTGTTTGAGTAGCCATGGTTTTCCGGTTTGACGCTTTCCTCTCTTAAGGCGTCCAGTAAAAATTGGGGTGTTGGCAAGTCAGGGTCGCCTATGCTGAGGGATATTATGTCTGCTCCTGCGCGTCTCTTCTCTTCAAGGGTTTTCTCTATTTCAAAGAAAATGTATGGCGGCAACCGTTTAATCTTGTTTGAAAACTCAAACTTCACTTTTATCCCCTTTTTTAAAGCCTAAAACAATTCTCCAGTAAAGACTTTTACGGCTGGGCCTTCCATGAAAAGCCTTCCATCATAAGAAACCTCAAGGCTTCCCCCTAAAAGGCGCACTTTAACCTTTTTGTCGGTTTTCCCGAGGATGTGGCTGGCAGCCACGCTTGCGCATGCGCCGGTTCCACATGCAGTGGTTTCGCCGACACCTCTTTCCCAGACACGAACTTTGATTTCTTTTGGGCTTAAAACCTGAACAAACTCGGCGTTTACCCTTTTAGGAAACTTTTCATGACTCTCTATTTTGGGGCCTATCTTCTCCAGCGGAACCAATGCCACATCATCAACGAATGTGACGCAGTGGGGGTTACCCACAGATAGGCATGTCACCCTGTAAAATTCTCCATCCACCTCAAGTTCTTCGTTTATGCATTTGCCTTCACCGAGCATCGGTATTGCTTTTCTGTCAAAGGATGGTTCTCCAATGTCGACTTTCACGCTCTCTACTTCATCATTGGCAGTTGAAAGCCAAACCTGTTTTATTCCCGCCAAAGTTTCAATTTTAAATGTCTTCTTTTTGACTATGCCGTTTTCGTAGCAGAACTTGGCTAGGCAGCGTATTCCATTGCCACACATCTCCGCTTCTGAACCGTCTGGGTTGAATATTCGCATCTTAACCTCTACAACTTTAGATTTGCAGGCGAGGAGCAGTCCATCAGCCCCCACGGAAAAATGTATTTGGCACAAAGTTTTTGCAAGCTCTCCCAAGTTGCGGCGCCGTAGTTTATCATCTGTGTTGTCCACTACGATGTAGTCGTTTCCAAGCCCATGCATCTTCCAAAACTTTAACCCTCTAACCATGAAGCTATCCTTTGCCCCCTAACCAAGTCTTGGAGTTTTTCCCGCTCCCTTACAAGTTCACAGTGTCCGTCTTTAACCAGAACTTCTGCTGCTCTTGGTCTGGAGTTGTATTGGGAACTCATTGCGTAGCCATAAGCACCCGCGTTCAATATTGCTAAAATGTCTTCTTCAGAAATCTTGGGTAACTGCCTATCCTTTGCAAGCACATCTCCGGACTCGCATAAAGGCCCCACCACATCGTAATTCTCCACTGAAGGCGCGTTAAGCCTATTAGCCAAAACTATGTGATGGTAAGAGCCGTACATGGCTGGCCTTATCAAAGTGTTAACGCCTGCATCTACCCCAACAAACTTTCTATAAGGAGTCTCCTTCACCATGTTAACCTTCGTAAGCAAAACACCGGATTCAGCGACAAGGTATCTTCCAGGCTCAAGCCACAACTCAGGCTGTCCAAGCCCATACCCTGCAATTTTTTCCTTGAAAAAGTCTACGAGTTTTTTTGCAAAGTTCTCTATGTCAACCTCTGTTTCTTCGGGTTTATAGGGTACGCCTATGCCTCCTCCAAGGTCTATGAAACTGAAGGCTATTCCTAGTTGTTCGTGTATCGCATTGGCGGTTTCCAACAGTTTTTCTGCAGCCTTTATGAAGGGGTCTACTTGCATTATGCCTGATCCTATGTGCATGTGGATTCCAAAATTTTTCACGCCTGCTTTTTTCGCCATGCTGTATATTTCCATGGCTGTTTTTGCGTCAACTCCAAACTTTGAGGTTTTGCTTGCTGTAACCGTGTATTCATGGTGTCCAGCGCCGAATTCGGTGTTTATTCTAACCGAAATGGTGGGCGGCACAGTCTTTTTCAGCATTTTCTTGAATTGTGAAAGCGAATCCGCATTGATTATGATGCCTTTTTCTAAAACGTATTCCAGTTCCTCGTCGCTTACGCTTGTTCCCGTGTATAAAATTTGGTTTGGCATGAAACCTGCTTCAAGCGCCAGAAAGATTTCTCCAGCGCTTACTGTGTCTATTCCCGCTCCTTCGGTTTTAAGGATTTTCAGCACGGAAAGGTTCGTGTTGGCTTTTGCAGAATATAAAATCCTCACTTTCCCATAGTTTCTGGTAAAAGCGGCAGCTAACCGCCTATAGTTCTCCCTTATCTTTTTCTCACTTATTACATAGAGAGGTGTACCGTATTCCTTTGCCAATTTTAAAGCTGAAACGCCGTCAATGTAAAGTACGCCGTTAATATTTTCTAGGGGACTTTTAATCATGAAAATCCGCTCGCTCAGCAGCCTCGTTTAACCTTGTTTTCACAGCTGTTAAGGCTTCATCCATTTTGCTCTCATCCACGAACACTGTGATTGAGGCTTTGTTTGTAATAACCTCTAAAATGTTGATTGCTTTGTCTGCAAGGGCGCTGGAAACTTTTGCAACCCAGCCGGGAGAGTCGACGAAATTTGGGCTTACAAGTTCAATGGCGCCTACGTTTTCCCGTAAACTGACAGCCTTAAAACAGTTTAAACGGCATATCTGGTTAATGACGCGTTCAGGGTTTTTCACGTCTACAAACACTGTTATTGAATTTCTACTTGTGCCCATTCCAAAAATCTTTCTTCCATCAAAAACTTGGAGAACTCTGCTTAGGTTTGAAGGGGTCACTTCTCCTACAAGGGTTATTGCAGCCAGTCCATGATGCTTTCTTACCTCAACTGGGTTAGCCCTAAAAACTCCAACAATTTCTGTTCCGTTTGCAGATAGGCTTCCAGGAAAACCTACAACCCGCATTCTCTGCTCTGGAAGCTTATACTTTAAGGCTTCTGGCTGGATTATCTTTGCGCCTCCTTGGGCGAGGGAAAACATCTCTTCAATAGTCATTCTCTCTAGAGGTTTTGCATTTGGAACAAATTTCGGGTCTGCGGATAATACTCCGTTTGTGTTTTTGACTAGGATCACCTCATCAGCCTTGAGACAGTTGCCTAGAAGAGTTGCTGTTATGTCGCTTCCTCCCCTGCCAAGAGTTGTTACGCGCCCGTTTTTGTCCTTGCCTATGAACCCGCAAACCACAGGCACAAAATCGCCTAAAAGAGGCTCTAAATATTTCCTAACCCTTCGCCGCGTCTCGTTCATGTCTGGGGTTGCATCTTTGAAGTTTGAGTCGGTTATTATGGGCCATCGTTCCTGCTGGGGGTCAAAATATGTCGCATTTACGCCGGCCGCTTTTAGGGCTGAACAGAAAACTCTTGCGCTTGTTCTTTCGCCCATAGCTACAATTTCCGCGTAGTCTGCGTCTTCCACTTTTCCCACTTCAGACATGCATTCTATTAAGCTGTCTGTGGCTCCCTTCATGGCGGAAACGACTATGACGATCTCTCTGTAGCCCGAATCTTTAACCATTTTTGCCGCTTCTTTAAACGCCTTTCCAGATGGGAGCTCTCCGCCTCCGAACTTTACAACAACCCTTCTAGGAACACTGCTCATCTTCATTCACCCTCCAACACATCCTCCATTGAATATACGCCAGGCTTTGTTTGCTTCATTATCCATTCAACCGCGTAAAGGGCACCTTGGGCAAATACGCTTCTTGAGAAGGCTGTGTGTTCAATTGTTATCATGTCATATGGTCCTGCAACTATAACTTTGTGGATTCCCGGTATTCCTCCTCCCCTAACCGAGAGAACTTCAATTTCGTCAGGTTTTCTTGGGTTTATCCCCTCCCTTCCATGCACCAACTTCTTGTAGCCCCTTATTTCAGAAAGCAGTTTTGCCACTGATTGCGCTGTTCCGCTTGGCGCATCCTTCTTCCCAATATGATGAGCCTCTACAATGCTTATGTCATATTCTTGGGGCAGTATTTTAAGAGTTTTCAACATTTTAAGTAGGAAGTTAACACCTACTGAAAAATTAGGTGAAAAAACTGCGGGCACCCGTTTAGAAACAACCTCTTTAAGCCTATCCAACTCTTCATCCGTAAACCCTGTTGTTCCCATGACTATGCGTTTTCCAGTGTTGGCGACCACGGGCAAGTTTGTTAACTCAGCTTTAGGCGAGGTAAAACTAACATACACATCGGCGCTTTTAACAGCGTTTTTTATTTCTGTTGAATCTACCACTGTCAAATCTAGGTTGCAAATTCCTAATTCGCGAAGGGTTTTGCCCAAGCTTGGTTCGCCAGGGGCAGCTACAGCCCCGACTACTTGAAAACCTCTGTCTAAGGCTTCGCGGATTAGCGTGCTTCCCATTCTGCCGGTGGCGCCTGCCACGCAAAGCTTAATCATAGGTTAATCCCTCCCAGAATTTTTCCTTATAAAGCCTCTCTGAAAGGTCCACATCAAAGAATTCTTCGACTGGCTTGAGTATTTCGGGACTTTTTTCATAAACTTCTCTTGCAGCTTTAAGAACAACTTCTAATCCTTTCTTTGTCATTTTTCCAAGAGGCTGCCTTAAAGGTCCAGATGGCATGCCTAGAACATTCATTAGAGTTTTGCATGGCAGGGGGTTTCTAGCCTTAACTATGGCATTTCCGAAAGGCGTTTCCTCAGTTGTTTTTACAGTGACGATTTGGAATAGGGGATTAAGTTTTTCGCAGAGGTTTTTTGCGTCATCAGCTTTTCCCTCAAGAATAAGACTTGTCATTTTCTGAACGGCTGCTGGCGCTATGTTAGAGACCACTGAAATTACACCGGATGCTTTTATCTCTATATCCGTCATCATTCTGAAAGTTTTATCATCGTCACCTGAAAGGATGTAGAATTGTTGTCCGCACAACCGCCTTATCAACTTCATATTTTCAAAGTCTCCAGTGGACTCTTTCACAGCTTGAACGTTAACACATTGACGGTGCAATATGGCTATGTCCTGGGGCAACAGCTGGGTTCCAGTTCTCCCAGGAATCACATAAGGAATTATTTGGACTTCTGGGAATTTTTCTGCTATGGGTTCTATGTACTCGCGTCTTATTTCAAGGGAGCTTGGGCCGTTGTAGTATGGATCTACCAAAAGTACTGCTCTAACTCCTATGTCGTAGGCTTTCTTCGTGTTTTCTATGGCTTTGCGAGTTGAGTTGCATCCAGTTCCGGCTATTACCATTGATCGTTCGGTACAGCATGCGTAAACTCTTTTTGTGACTGCGGTTTGCTCTTCATGCTCTAAGGTTGCACTTTCGCCAGTTGTTCCCACAGCGAGGATTCCGTTTGTACCTTGTGCTATCTGAAAGTCCACTAGGGTTTCAAGTCCATCGAAGTCTATTTCGTAATTGCTCAGCATGGGGGTTATAAGTGCCGTGTAACATCCTCTAAACATTTGTTTAGACCGCCGTTTCTTTATCGCTATACAGCATTGAGGTAACAGCATTTTTTATAAAGTTTTCGGAATTAGAAAAGTTTATTTTGCCGATTTAGTAATAAAATTGTTGAAAGCGTAAAAGTTTAGGAGAAAAGATTATGGATGAAGTAGACAAGAAAATTATTCAAATTCTTACGCAGGATGGAAGAGCCTCTTACAGTGAGATTGGAAATAAAGTTGGGCTTTCAGAAGGTGCCGTCAGAATAAGAATTAAAAAGCTTATGGAATCTGGGGTTATAAAAAAATTCACCATTGAAACTGGGCTTTCCGGTGGAGCTGAAGCATTATCCCTCATCTCAGTAAGTCCCTCAATTCCAACATCAAAAATTTCAGCTACGCTTAGGGAAACCCCGAACATCAAGGAAATTTATGAAGTTACAGGGGAGTATGACATAGCTGTTATAATATCTGCCGCGGATATTGCCCAAGTTAACGAGTGTGTCGAAAAGATTCGCAAGATTGAAGGGGTTTTGAACACAAACACCATGATAGTTCTTTGCAGATGGTAACTTCACCGGGGCATCTCAAAACAAAATATTAAAAATTTGAAAGAAACTTTGAAACAAAAGATCTCCTAAAATTCCGTCTCACCTTTTCTATTTGCTCGCCTGTAACATCTATTTTTTCCAAGCGGTATGTTCCAAGCCCCTTTTTCTCAGCTAGAACAAAATGCTTAACCTCTGTAGGCGATACACCCATAACTGCAGCACCCACAGCGTCAACAGCCACGGGATCTGTGCCCGCTATAACCAAGTTCATTTCCACCGGGTTTCCACTTGTTTCATGTCCTTCCCCAGCAATTATTCCATCAATCACTGTTAGGCTTGGCTTAAGCACCGAAGCCAGATCCGCTATGTTTTCGTTCAAGTGTCCGTTATGCATCTTCCCTTTCGATGCCAATGCGCCCATCATGTTTTTTAAGCCAAGCGTAACTGCGGCCATCCTGTGAAGCTTTAGCTTTGGGACGCTTATCACGATGCTTTCGAGGGCTGTTTTTGCCACTTTAACCTTTTTCAGTGAAAGCGGATTAGGCGGATAAACTTCAACAAAAATGTCTTTGTTTAGATCCATAAGCTTCACGTTCCACCGTTCGCTAACTTTGTCTATTCCAGCGTTTTTAAAGGCTTGAAATGTGTCTGCAAATCCGCTTCCTTCGCCGATAATAATGTTGTCTTTTCTGTGTTCTTTCAAGAACTTTACAATTCCTTCGACGACTCTGCTGTCGGTTGTTATTCCCGTCGAAGGATGCTGATCATTTATGTAATTGGGTTTAACTAAAATTGGCTTGTCAGCATATAAAACAGCGTCTAAGTCAGACCCTACCATCCTAAGAGCCTTAACAGTGGATTCAACAGGATTTGAACTTTTCACTATGGCTACTCTGCTCATTTAAGGGCGCTCATATAAAGTCAAAATTAAAAGAGCCGTTTGAACTTTTCTTTTTATGAATTCAAAATCCTATAAGCATATCTTAAGTGAGAACTGTGCAGTGTATTACAATATTTTTAAATTATTCCATGTGGAGATTTTCTCTATGCATGAGTGGGCTTTGGCTGAAGCAGTAATTTCTACAGCTTCTCAGATAGCGGAAAAGGAAGGATTAAAGGCTATTAGCGAAGTCAAAATAAAAGTTGGCGAGCTGCAGCAATTGGAACTTGATATTTTCGAATTTGCCTTATCCCAGCTTAAGACAAGCATTTTCAAAAATGCTAAATTCGCCATAGAAACTGTGAAGGCTGAATTGAAATGCAGGGTCTGTGGTCATGAGTGGTCTTTTAGCAAGGCTAGGCTGAGTGGGAATTCAGCTGAAGCCATACACTTCGTTCCAGAAACCATACATGCGTACATTAAATGTCCCAGATGCGGCAGCCCAGACTTTGAAATTGTTAAGGGCAGAGGAATATGGCTTGAAAGCATAAAAGGAGTGAAATAGCCCCCTTGGATCCGCGAATCACCATAATAAACGAAAGGCTGAAACATGTAAAACGTATAATCGCAGTTTCAAGCGGTAAAGGAGGAGTGGGAAAAAGCCTTGTAGCGTCAGCTCTTGCCCTGATCTTGGCGAGAAAAAACTGTAGGGTTGGACTTTTTGACGCGGATTTCACAAGCCCCTCAACACACGCCATTCTAGGCGTTAAGAAAATTCAACTGAAAGAAGAGAAAGGCGTTCTTCCAATGCAGGTTTATGGTTTTAAGTACATGTCGATTGTGGCTTATTCCCGTGAGGAGGCTTTGCCGTTAAGGGGAATGGATGTTTCAAACGCCTTAATAGAGCTTTTTGCAGTAACCCGGTGGGGCGAGTTGGATTTCCTAATAATTGATATGCCTCCCGGGATAAGTGATGCAACTCTTGACCTAATCAAACTTGTTAAGGGAATAGAATTTCTGATAGTGACTACCCCATCCCCGTTGGCTTTCGGAACTGTCAAAAAACTTGTCAAGTTGATGGCGGATTTGAAGGTTCCAGTCGTAGGCGTTGTTGAGAACATGAAAATGAAAGAAAGTTCGTTCATAAAACAGCAGGTTGAGGCAACAGATCTTCCTTATTTTGGAGAAATACCTTTTGACCCAAAAATTGAGGAAGCCTTGGGGCGTGTTGACTTGTTTATGGAGACCGTTTTTGTGAGAAAATTGGATGAAGCGGTTTCCAGCAGTTTCCTTCTTTCTTCCAATAAGCTGTAGTGGCTAAGTTATTGCTTAGACTTTTTCGGGGTTTTTGGTTTTGCTGGTTTTGTTTCGTTCACAGTTTGCTTCCTGGTCATTAAAACTTCTTCTATGGAGTTTGCTTTCCTTAATTCAGTCATATACCAGCTTCTGTCGCGGGAATAGTTTATACCGCTGCCTATTCCAAAAACTATTAGGGTTAAACCGCTTATTATGAGGGCTAAACCCAAAACGGCTCCCGCATGGTTTTCCGCATAGTAGGGAATAAACAGGAACCATTCTGGGTTTTTGTTGAGCAGCGAATTAATCATCAGGGTTTCTAGTAAGCCGCCTACAAAAAACACTGTTCCTGCCAGAAACATTAAATAGGCAACTGTTTCATTATGCCTTGACTCTTCAGCTTTTTCGTGAAGGTAATCTCTGAAGGACATGGCTCCTCATTATTCAAAGTATTGGGCATATACCTAAATCTTATTAAATTGGAATAAGTATTGGAAAAAAGAATTGGAAATATCAAAATGGGAAAGTGCCTGGCGTTGTCTCCCATTAAGGCGGTGATTTTCGACTTCATCGGCACTTTAGTAAGCGTTAAAGGCTATAATTTAGAAGTTTCGAAAATAAAACTGTACAAGGCTTTGTGCGAGGCTGGGTTTAATGTTGAACATGAAAAGTTTTTGGAGGCTTACACCCAAGCCCACGAGAAATACCGTGTTATCCGCTACCAGCAACTTGTTGAAGTTACTAACGCCATTTGGATTTCAGAAGCCCTAAACCTTTTAGGGTTTAAAACAACTCCCAAAGATTCACGGATAAAAACTGCAGTGAACCTTTTCTTCGAAGACTATTTAACCTCGCTTAAGACTAGGAGATGCGCCAAAAAATTGTTGAAAAAGTTTTCTGCGGAAAACTACAAGCTAGGCTTGGTCTCCAACTTCACATACGCTCCGCTAATATATGGGGCACTTAGAAAGACGGGCATGAACCGTTTCTTCAACGCTGTTCTGGTCTCGGCGGATGTGGGATGGCGCAAACCCCACGTGAAAATTTTTGAAGAAGCCTTGAAAAGGCTTGGAGTTAAAGCTGATGAAGTCATATATGTTGGTGACAGCCCAGACGAAGATATTAAAGGGGCTAAACAGCTCGGCATAAAAACCGTTTATGTCATATCCCAATTTTATCCGCTTGAAGCACTGCACAAAAACATGCAAAAACCAGAGGCCATAGCAAAAAACCTATGCGAAGCAGAAAAGGGAATTCGTAAAATAATCAATAGTGTTTCCTGCGAAATTGGGTAACTAAATGTCATTGTCTTAATTTTCAGCGGGACAACAACATTTAAATGCCATAAAAACGCAAGGAAAACCAAAAAGGGGATTCTGCCCATTTATTCTTCACCGCAAACTAAAATATAATACTTGAATGCGGTTGTCGTGATTTGGCTCAATTCCCTTTCATTTTCTTGGGTTTATTTTTCAATTGAGGGCACCTAACTTATTTTGAATTGGATAAGTTTTCGTGGTTTTTTAGGATTTGTTTCTGTTTTAATGTTTTCATAGTAAATAGCTTTGGCACTGTGTTTGGCGTGTGCGGTAACTTGGATTGGTAATTTTTCCTCCAGTTCTGAATTCAGCGCTCGTAATGTCTATGAAAATAGAGATGGTCGTAAAGAAACTTTTAAGCCAATTCCACTAGGATTGCATTCAACAATTAAAGTGAATCAAGTACAACATCAAATTTTTTGAATCGATGTTCGTAACATGCCTAAATAATTTGCCATCGTATACTTCATTCCGCAATATTCGCACTCTGCTAGATTGGATGAAACAATCTTTAATCGTGCTCCACAGTTTGTGCATTTAAGTGGCTGTATAACGTTTATAGCTGCACTTTTTTCAATCACCAGATCTTCGCCTATTATCCTTGGTTTCTGTTTTTCTTCTATTATGTTTTTTGCTAACTCTTCTATTTTGGTGTTCAAAAGTTCTTTCAACTCATCTATCTGTTTAAGGTAATTTGATATTTCCTCGCTTTCTTCGTTTTTTCTTAAACTTTTAACTATACGAAAGGTGAGGCTGCTCTGTTTCGTTTTCTCTATCATAACCATTTGTTTAATTATGATGAGTTGTCTTAGGGTTTGAGCTATGGATGTCAACACTCGTTTTTGGGGAAATGTTAAATCATTTTCCGAAATTTTGGCACCTAATATTTTGCTGATGCGCTCTAGTACTTCAGCTTTTGCGTCGTCCAGCCTCAATGTTGATCTCCTTGTTAAATAAATTGCAGAATTTGTTGGTACAATGTTTTCATTTCAGATGGGGTTCCTTCGAGTTGTAAAAGTGTTTTCCCATGAACTTCTAAGATTCCAGTTTTACCGATCATGCCTCTTTCTTTGTATTTTACTCCTTGTAATTCCTCCAATTTTATTGAAACTACATCATCGCTTTTAAACAACAACCCACGCCTTGCATAAAGCAAAAGCCGCTTATTAGTAACAAGCAACTCATATAGGTTTCCGCCATATCTAACACTTTGACCACTATGGAAACGGATCTCTTCCCCTGGAAGAAGGTAATCTTCCAACGGCATATTTTGCACACACGAATCAAAAATACGCTGAATTTACTTAAAAGATTTGTGAATTTAATAATTCGAAAATGTTGTTATGGAAAATTACAACGTAATACGCTGCTAGCTGTTCTCAAGTCCTTCAATCCTCCTCCTAGCATTTTTTCTAAACGCTTGCAGTAGTGATGTATGTCCGCCATTCTACAAGCAACAGATTACATATACCTAAAATCGAGGGTACAGAAAGGGAAACAGAACTAGAGGTATGGTGCGGCCGCCGGGATTTGAACCCGGGTCGCCGGCTCGGGAGGCCGAAG
>JBNASL010000027.1:0-15373 GCA_049717905.1 Candidatus Bathyarchaeales archaeon
CAACACGTAAGCCTAGAAGAAGATGCAGCCCGCAAAACAGGCGAAGAAGGCACGCTTATACGTTATCGCATAGACCGTTTAGGCATTCCGCTAATAGAAGTAGCAACTGCCCCAACAATAAACACGCCGAAAGAAGCAGGCGAAGTAGCCTTGGCTATAGGAAAAATTCTACGCGCCACCGGGCGAGTCAAGCGGGGGCTGGGCACCATACGCCAAGACCTAAATGTTTCAATCCCAAACGGAACCCTAACTGAAATAAAAGGAGTTCAGGAACTTGAACTCATCCCGCTGGTTGTAGAATACGAAGTTCAAAGACAACTAAATCTAATAAAAATAAGGGAAGAACTCAAAAATGGAGGCGCGCATGAAGAATACCTCCGAGAGGAAATTTTCGACGTCACGCATGTTTTCAAGCAAACAATGTGCAAAGTCCTCCGCAAAGCTCTAGAAAAAGACCAGAGAATCTTAGCCATAAAACTTCCAAAATTCCAAGGCCTATTAAAACGGGAACTCATGCCAGGCATACGCCTTGGAACAGAAATGGCTGACCGCGCCCGCTTTTGGGGAAGGGTCGGCGGCATATTCCACACAGACGAGCTTCCAGCATACGGAATAACAGCCCAAGAAGTAGAAGCTTTGCGAAAAGCTGTGCAAGCCCAAGAACAAGACGCCGTGGTGTTTGTTACAGACGTTCCAGAAAACGCCGAAGACGCGTTAAAGGCTGTTTTGGAGAGAGCCCGCGAAGCCTTAAGAGGGGTTCCTGAAGAAACACGAGCTGCAAACCCGGATGGAACAACCCGTTACATGAGGCCGCGTCCTGGAGCAGCTCGCATGTATCCTGAAACAGATATACCACCAATAAGATTAACAGAGGAATACCTAAAGCGTGTTAAGACATGCCTTCCAGAACTTCCAGAACAAAAGCTTCAGCGGTTAATGCGCCAATACAGTCTAAACCAGAAATTAGCTAAACAAATCATGGACTCTGAATACATAGAACTGTTTGAAACAATAGCTGGAGAAAGCAGGGTCTCACCCACAACAATAGCGGTTTTCCTCACAGAAACCATCAAAGCCTTAAAACGAGAAGGCGTGCCCGTGGAGAAAGTCTCTGAAAATCAGATGAGAGAAATTTTCAAAAGCTTAAGCCTAGGCGAAATAACAAAGGAAGCCGTTCCAGAAATCGTCACGTGGCTAGCGAAAAACGAAGGGAAAAGCCTAAAAGAGGCTGTGGAAAACCTCGGCTTAAAAACTCTGTCAATAGAGGAACTGGAAAAAATAATAGACACTATGATGGCTTGCAACAAAAGCCTAGTTGAGAAGGATGTCTCAAAAGCCTTCGGTCTACTTATGGGCCTAGTTATGAAGGAGGTAAGGGGCAAAGCAGACGCGGAGCTTGTCAGCAGCTTAATCAAAAAGAAGTTGGAAAAGAACGCTTAGCCTTTTTCTACTTGTATTTCTCTAATGGTGCTATTTTCTCCTGAATGGGTTTTAGGCTTTCTCCGCAGTAAGGGCAAATTTTAAACTCGGGCATTACTGGTTTTCCACATGTGAGGCAAAGGTTTGGATATTTTAGTTTTTCCTCGAAGTTTTTAAGTTCCCTTTTCAGATAGCCGATTTCCCCTCTAACTTTTTCCACGGCTTCTTTAAGTGGCTGGATTTCTTTAACTTCAGTTCTTATGTTATAGATTACGTCTTTGACTTGGGCAAGCATAGCGTTATTCATTTCCATTGTTTCATTCATTGCATCCAAAAGTTCGCTTTTCTGTTCCAACATTTGGGTTTCCACTGCGCATTGTTGTTTGGCGTCTGAAAGGACTTTGTTCAAGAATGTTTCCACAGGGTTTTCGAAGGCTATGGCGCATGTTATTCCCCATAATATGAGGGTTGCAGCTGCACTTATGATGAAATAGGCTACAGGTGTTAGTGCTTGAAGTTTAGCTTCTATGAAGGGATAAAGCTTCAACAAAGTGATAGGATTATTGAAGAGTAGGGCGTTTAATGCATCTATGAGATGGGCTACGGTGACGGCGGTTAGGGAGCTGAAGAGCCAGACACCTATTCCCTTTTTTGACAAGGGTGTTCCTCAAGGCGAATATTACATCTTAATATTTAATACAATATTCCGATTTCCGACATATGCAAACACGCGTAAATTCTAAAAAGGGAAAGCACTCTTCTTATAGTGTGATAAATTTGAGCAAAAAAGTGGCTGAACGTTCGGGAGAAGGGTTCGCCCTCCGGGTGAGAGTTGGCGAATACGAAGTTGAGGTTAAGGGTTCTCGCAGTGAGGTTTTGGAAACCATTAAGGAACTGCCAAACTTGATGAGTGATTTGGGCAAAGCCTTTGAAAACCTGAAGCCTAAACCAGTGCCCGCTGTCACTGTTAAAGCTGCGGCTGCCGCTGTTAAGGAAGAATCTCCAGTGGAGAAATATCCTAAAATTCCCCGAGCGGAGAGTTGCAGCGAAGCCGTTTTAAGGATTCTCGAAAGCGACTGGGGAAAGTGGCGTCCCAGAACCCTTACAGAATTGAAAGAAGCCTTAGCAGCTAACAAACTGCATTATCCTGGGCGCACTTTAGCTGGAGATTTGCTTGGTCTTGTCGGGAAAGGCAAGGTTAGGCGTTGGAAAACGGATAAAGGATATGTCTACATTCTCGCTGAGAAGGAGGAAAGCCCATGAAAAGGGTGGAGATTCATGTTAAAACGCCCTTTGGCGAAATAGTTGTTGAAGGCGAAAATCCTCAAGAAGTCTTAAGCTTGCTTGAGGCCTTTCCAAAGGATTTTGTGGAGAACCTTTCCAACATTGTTTCAAGTAAGTTGGCGCCTTCGGCTGCAGCCCAGCTTAAGGGCATAATAGAGTTTACAACTGAGGGTCCTGTTCTTATAGCCCGCGAAAAGCTTACCCATTATGAAGCTATTGGGCTGATTTTGTATGCCTCTGAGGGGAGGCAGAACACTGCTGCGCAGGTTCAGAAGCTTTTGGAGTCAAGCGGCGTTAAATGTATGGTGCCAGCCCGCCTAAATGAGATGACCAGACGAGGCCAAGTGTTTAAGCCAGACCCTAAGAGGCCTGAGTTTAAGTTGACTGTTCAAGGCGAACGTTGGGTTGAGGATGAGGTTTTGGCTAGGCTTAGAGGGAAAGCTAGTTGAGCGGTGAAACGGCTAAGTTGACGGTTCATGTTAAATACGGCGAAGTGGAGAAAACTTTCTCTGGCAGCGTTGAGGATGTTTGGGTTGCTGTTAACCGTTTTTTCGGCGAGATTATCCCCGCCTTTGAACTGTCGAAGGCTTTGGTTTTAACGGTGGATTTGCATAAGCTTGTGGAAGACTGTAAGGGCCTCATTGGCTTCGCAGATAACATGCCGTATTTGCTGGTTTCTAAGGAGAAGTTGACAGATAATGAGACTTTGGCTTTGCATCTTTTAGCTGCCTATTTGGGTTATAAGCTTGGCATGTTGAAAACTGATGTTCTCACAAGGGAAGAGCTTCAAACAAAGCTGAGTAAAAACCCCAAAATTACCAGCACACGGTTAGGCGAACTGGTTAAGGGTGAAATCGCGGAAAAAACCAGCGAAGGCGGTTACCGCATTACTGGCTTTGGCGTTGCCCAAATGCAGAGGGAGTGGCTTTCAAAGATTAAGGCTAAAGTAGGCTTGTAGGCCTTAGTTTTAATCGTCTTTTCCCTTCTGCTTGGTTCATTAATGGCTTTTGGTTTTTAGCGTTTCCTTTTTATGTATCGTTTTGGGTATTATGCTGCATATTGGGGACGTACTTTGAAGACACCGCGGAGAATCTACTATTTCCTATTAGCTGTTGCTATACTGACCGTGCTTTGGATTTTGACTCTTCCCACGATACTGCCTGAAGAATTCCGCACTGAATATCTAAACTATTTCAGAATTGTTAGGGCATTGACGATTATAGTGTTCGGCGCTTTGGCTCTTGAGCTTGTAGCTTCAGTTATAACTCGAAGGCTCAAGCATCTCGGCAGAGAAGTATACCTTATTAGGAATGTTATCCTTGTGATTGGCTACATTGTGCTTGGGCTCATGGTTTTGGCAGTGTTTGAAGTGACAGGCATAAGCGCGGTTGCTGGCGCGACGGTTTCAGGCCTTGTGATTGGTTTGGGTTTACAGCCTATTTTGGCGAACCTGTTTGCCGGCTTAATTATCCTTGGAACCGGTTTTCTTAAGCCTGGAACTGAGGTGAAGATTTCAGGCAGTTTGCCCTTATCGACTATTGCTTCTCCAGCGTATAAAATGTTTAGCCTAGACGAGTTTATGCCAACTTTGAGGGGCGTTGTAATGGAGGTTGGGTTGCTTCACACCAAAATTCTTTCCGACAGCGGAGAACTCGTGAAAATCCCCAATAATATGGCGTTCTCTAACAGTGTTGTTATGGAGGAGAAAGAGGAGCCTAAAACCATCAGAGTACGGTATGAGTTTCCAGTGGAGTATGATCCTGACATGGTGCTTGGAAAGCTTCAAGAAAGGCTAAGCAAGGAGTTTACAGATTTTAGAGCTTATGTGGAAGAACAAAGCGACAAAAACTATTACATTGTTATCGCGTTGGCGACGACTCCGCCCAATGTTAAGGTTAGGGACTGCCGATCGAAAATGCTTAAACAGATAATCAAAGTGCACAGGGAACTCATGAGAACAAAACCAAATGCAAGCTAGAACAAAACAATAGTTTAGTTTTTCTAACTACCTTAAGGATATTTATTGCTGTTAGCCAGTTCTAGGGCTTTCTTTTTTATTTGTTTGAAGATTTTCCACATGGCTTCCTTATTCATAAGATATGGGTCTGGGATGTTCCAAACCACGATTTTGTCTTTGCATTTGGGGCAGAGGCTTAAAACATATTCTTTATGAATGTCTTCCATGGCCACGATAACATCGTAGTCCATAAGTCTTTTACTGCTTAAGGATTCTGGAGCGGTTTTCAGAAATTTTTCCGCGTTTTCCTCTTTCAGAAACTCTTTGACTTCTTCGGCTATGGGAATAACTAGGCGTATTCCAGCGGAATCCACAACCCAGTCCGGCCTAATTTTTCGCAGCAAAGCCTCAGCTAAGGGGCTTCGGTAAACGTTGCCAGAGCAAACGAACAAAACCTTCAAGGCGCCGACCCGACCAACAATGGAAACAAGCATATGCCAACTGCATTTACGCATATAACATTTTTAACACAAAACATAGAAAATACAAGCCAATATTAAGCGCGTCTTCACCATAACCAAAAACCTTCAAACTATGCCATCTCCGTTTCTTTGTCGCAGTTAAAAAATATAAAATTTGCCACAAATGGCTAAAAAACCAATTTTTCGGGCATATGCCCATTATTTTGAACTCAGAATATAAAAACCTTTCAGCTCATATTAAGGCGGTGGTCTTTTTTGGGCGTATTGGTATCTGCGAGGTTTTCCTTCGCGGGTTAGTATACCGTCTTTTACTAGGTCTATTAGGGCGTGGGCTACTGCTGTGCGGTCGTAGTGGAATCCGCGTTTTGCCATTTCGCTGTGGACTTCGCTTAAGCCTTTAGCCTCCGCGAACCAGCCTTCTTCCCACAGTTTTTGGATTACGCCTTTGCATGTTTCTGCTCTTGGCGGCACCGTTTTTTCTGTTATCGCGGCTGCGGAGACTTCTTTTAGTTTTTGGGTTATTGCGGATAGGATGCGGTCTACGGCTGTTTGCAGTTGGTCTTCTTGGCATTGGATTTCGAATTCTATTTCTCCTACGCGCATTTTTACGTGGATTGGTGGTTTTGTGCTTGTTTCTGTCAATTTTCCACCTTATTGTTTATTGAATTGTGCATCTTGTTCATGCACAACACTTAAATATACCTTCCCCAAACAATTGGCTATTGGTGAATCTTGGTGATTGAACAATACACTATAACAACAACACCAAAATATAATTTTCCACCACAAACAATGGACCTAGCACTACCTCAACGCTTCATAGAACTAAGCATACACTCGCTAAAACACGTGCAAAACCAAAACTTTCAACTAAACCAACAACTCACTCAACAAAACCACAGCCAAGACCAATTATACCCGCTACTGCAACCCCAAACAAAGCCAATAGCCCTCACGCCGAACAGAACAGAAACCACCATAGCCGCCGTAGACGCCTCAAGCATAAAACTAGGCGAAACAAACAAGGGCATAATAATAGCTATCCGCGGAACAACCATATGGAAAAGAAAAAGCAATTATGGCTATTTACGCGTAGGTCCCTTCATATTCCACATAACAGAAGAAAACCTAAAAGAAGTCTACAATGCGCTTCTACGGGCATATTTTCCAGAACAAACAAGCTCATCGCTAAGCTTTACGCATATACCAATGCGCATGGCAAATCTCCTAGAAAAATGGCTTCAAGCCTCCCTAGCCAAAACAGTAAACAACGGAATAATCCTTTTTGACGGTTCTCTTACAGCTGGAACACCAGACACCCCAACGCACCAGCTAAAAGAGATTCTGCAAACTGCGAGAAACATGGGCAACACGGTCTTAGCCTTCACAAAAATGACCACTTTAAGGCTTAATGGATACCTCATAACAGACACCTATTTCGCACAAAAACCGCCATGCCTAATAGAAATAGCAAACCTAAAACCAAAGCCGCCCCTAGTCTTGCTGGGCGACGTTTACGTAGCAAAATTAACCAACGGAAACTGCGCCTTCAGACTCGACATAGACAAAGAACTGTCAACACAGCATAAAATCGAAGCCGTTGAAAAACTCCTAGGAAACGACCTAATAACGCACAGTTATCCGGAAACCCTACGGTTGGCGCACATTCTCTGCACCTTCACAGCCAACGAAGTCATAGCTATGCAACATTTTATACAACAAAAATACAGCCTAAAACTCGTTAACAGACCAGACATGCATCGGCTGCTTTTCGGACCCTTCGGAAAAGGTGAAAGCCACAATGAAGTTGTATAAGAAAGAAGGCAACATAGTCCAAATCCTAAGCTTCCCAAACGAGACAGTGGAGAAGGGCGACTACTTACTCGTTGAAGATGCAGAAGCATCAAAAGCCCTAATCGTCCAAGTCATAGATGTGCAGTTTGCCAACATACCAGGCGTTCTTGAGGATTTGCTGCGCAGTCTTCCAGATGGAGGTGAACTCATCCAAGGCGAAGACATAGACCCCCTTGAAATAGCGCCGCACATAACTTACATTCAAGACGCGAGGCTTTTAGTATGCAAGATCCGTGCAACAGTGGAAGGCGAAGGCTTAAGCCCAAGCAGTTCATGGCTTCCATCCCGCTCCCAATCAACAATCAAAAAACTGCCAATATCAACTCTTTTTAAACTGGCAAGGGTTGACGGAAAACTCCCCATAGTCCTAGGTGGAACAAAGGAGGCTTCGCTTCTAACCATAGACGCCACATCGCTAGATGGAAGATTAAACATAATAACGGGAAAGAAGGAGACTGGCAAGTCGCACCTTTCAAAACTGCTGATAACAAGCCTACTACAGTACAAGGCTACAGTGGTTGTTTTGGATTTAAACGGCGAATACTCTGGTTTAGGAATGACTTCAGACGGAAAAAGAAACGCCTACTACAACAAAATCCACGTTTTAACGCCTTCCCAAAACTTTAAAGTCGCCCTAAACCAGCTCCACCTCAACGTGCTACTAAACATCCTCATAAACGCATTGCACTTGCCAGGCACGTCTGCCCGCGAGTTCAGACGAATATGGCAGTTCCTCAAAGAAAAAGGCAACTTAACCCTTCACGAACTAGGCGAAGCCATACGAAACTGGCACTGCAACCAAAATGTGCGCGATGCACTTTTCAGCCGCTATTACGCCATGGTCAACTCAGGCTTCTTCACAGACAACATTGCAGAAGCAACTTTGCTAGAAGAATGCCTATTCAAAGCCAGAGAAGAAGGGGGCGCCATAATAATCAACCTGCGAAACACCTCCTCCATAGACAGACAGATAGTTGTTGAGTATGTTCTGGGCAAGCTTGTGGAACTTTTGACAAGTTGGAAGCTTAAGGCAGTTTTCCTATTCGCTGAAGAAGCCCATCTTTATCTGCGGGAAACTTACTGGGATGACATTGTAACGCGGATGCGCCACTTCGGCATATTCACAACTTTCATAACAAACCAGCCTGACACCATACGCGAGAACATTTATCGCCAAGCAGATAATATATTTCTCTTCAACTTCACCAACGAAAACGACTTAGAAGTGGTTTCACGCGCAGCCCGTGTAGACGCGGAAACCGTAAAATCCATAGCCCGCGACTTGCCGCCACACCACTGCCTAGCCCTAGGAAAAGTTGTCAAAGATTTCCCAATAGTTGTGAAAGTGAAAGCCTTAGACGTGAAAACCATGGGAGAAACAAGACTATTCTTTACATGAATTAAGCGTTTTCAGCTTCTCCATGTTTCTTTGAAGAAAAGCCCTCAAAGTCTTTGTTACATTGTATTTTTCCGCTTCTTCTAAGGCCACCCACCTTAGCTCTTCGGCGTCGTCCGCCGCCTTAAGCTCCCCGCCCTTAAGCCTTACAAAATAGTCAACTATGACAAAGTGATATTCAATTTTGCCATTCGCGTCAAAAATAATGTTGTCAACAACATCGACAAGCTCAGGGTTTTCCACATCAAGCCCAGTTTCCTCTTTAACTTCCCTTATGACCGCTTGTTCAGTGTTCTCGCCAAGCTCCACAAGGCCTCCTGGAACACTCCATTTACCCCTTCCAGGCTCGCTTTTTCGTTTTTCAAGTAGAATCTTGCTATTGCAAACTATGATGGCGCCTACGCCTACAACCGGCTGATTTGGGTAAAGCCGCTTAACCAAAGCACAAACCCTCTATTATACTGTTTACTCGTATCTTAAAGCTTCTACTGGTTTAAGCTTTGAAGCCCGCCAAGCCGGATAAAGCGCAAAGACAACGCTGACCATTAAACCGAAAACCATAGCGCCAACAAACACCGTTGGCGTCAAAACCGGATTTATTGTGAGTCCATTGGACACCGCGGCTTGATTCCCGAAACGTGCACCGCCCCCTCCAAAATTGAGCACTCGCACGACAACCTGTGCCAAAGTCCAGCCTGCACCTACGCCTATCACAGCGCCTAAAAAGCCTATAATGACTGCTTCGCTTAGAAAAATCAAAAGTACTGTTCGGCTTTTCATTCCTAAGGCTTTCAGTATGCCTATCTCCCTTGTACGCTCCATCAAAGAAACAATCATTATGTTCATTATGCCTATTCCGGCCACTAAAAGCGAAATGGCAGCGATTCCAGCCAAGAAAAGCTCTATGGTGGAGAACACGCTGGAGATTATGTTGAGAACCGCCGTGGAGGAAGTCACTGAAACTTGGTTGCTGAAAGCCTCTCTTATGGCTTTGGCGGTGCTATCTATAGTTGCCTTATCGTCATTTTTAAGCTTCACAATAATCATTTCACATCTTTCTGTTCCAAAGAAGCTTTGGGCTTGCGATATGGGAATGTATATGTTGGAGTCGGATGGGCCGCCGATGGTGAAGCCTCCAACCTCTTGCAGCACAGCCGCAATTTCGCCATGATAGGTTTCATTTCTAAGTGGACGCGCTGTGGTGTTAGTCCAAAGTATTTCAACAATGTCGCCGACGCTGCAGAATATTGTACCGTTATTCCATGGTTCGCTTACTCGTTTCCCAACAACCACTGTGGTGTTTTCAGGGTTTATGGGGATTTCTCCAGCCTCGGCTAAAAATGTGCTGCCGTAAATTTCCTTGTAAGTGGCGTAGTCGATGCCTACTATTGTGACGCGTCGCGTTTGATTGCCAGATTTTATGTAGCCAACTCTTTGGATTATGGCCAGCGAAGTGGTGACGTTTTCTATGGCGTCTATTGTTTTTGTGTCGTTAACTAGAAGGTTGAAGCCTGAATCTGTTCCGCTTGCGCCTAGGCCGCCTCCAGTGGAAACGATTAGGGTGTCTGTTGCAAATCCTTTTTGAAGTTGTCCAGCTATGGCTACTTGCAAACCTTGAGTGATGGAGAGCAACGCCACTATGGCGGCTATTCCTATAACTACGCCGAGGGTTGTTAGGCCAGCGCGGAGTTTCCGCAGTTTTATGGCACTGAAAGCATAGGAGAAAACATCTTTTGTCTTCATTTTAATTCATTACCTCTTCAACTATTTGGCCGTCGAGCATGTGCACGGTTCTTTTTGCCTCAGCGGCTAGGCGTTGGTCGTGGGTAACCATTATTGTTGTTACGCCTTTTTCCTGGTTCAGCCTCTTTATAAGCTGAATTATTTCGTAAGCGTTTTTAGAGTCGATATTTCCTGTAGGTTCATCCATTAATAGGAAGCGGGGGTTGTTAGCTAGGGCTCTGGCTATTGCCACACGTTGCTGTTCGCCTCCGCTTAGCTCTGCAGGCTTATGGTTTATTCTCTCCCTTAAACCAACGGTTTCTAAGAGTTCTTCGGCGCGTTTCCGCCTTTCCTCCCCGTTTAGGCCAGCTATAGCCATGGGCAACTCGACGTTTTGCCTAGCTGTAAACCTCGGAATAAGGTTGAAAAACTGGAATACAAAGCCAACTTTTCGCCGTAAATCTGCAAGTTGGCCATCATTAAGTGTTGAGATGTCAATGTTTTCTATGAGGAGTTTTCCGCTTGTAGGCTTGTCTAAGGCGCCTATCAAGTTTAGCAAGGTGGATTTGCCACTTCCAGAAGGACCCAAAATTGAGAGGAATTCGCCTTCTTCCACTTTTAGGTTTACTCCTCTAAGGGCTTCTACTGGAACTCTGCCAAGCATATAGGTCTTTTTGAGTTCAACAGCCTCAACAATTGTTGCCATTTTGTCGACTCCTTTTTACTTGGTTAAGTATCGCCATGAAAGCACAACGCCTATAACGGAAAGCACTGCAGCGAAGATGCCTAAGTATATGAAATCAGTTATGAGCGCTGAAACATCCAGCGAGAAAACGGTAAGCTGCCTCAAAGCGTCAGTAAGATAGCTTACAGGGTTCACGTTTGCAATGGCTTGAATCCATTCAGGCATCATTTTTATTGGGAAGAAAGTGTTGCTTGCAAACATTAAAGGCATATTGATCAGGTTTACAATAGCCATTTGCGTTTCTTGTCTAGTGGATCTTAGGGCAAGGGCTAGGAAAAGCGCTGAAAGCCCCATGGAAAGAAGGAAAACTGCCGCGTATATGCCTAACAAGTTAAGCGGCGTAAAAGTAGCACTTACCTTTAAGCCTAGGAGCACTGCCAACGCAAGGATTATTGTGGCTTGAAACATGGCTCTTAAAGCGGCGTTAAGCATTTTTGAAAGGATTATTGCTGCTCGAGACACTGGAGTGCTTAGCACTTTGTCCAGAAAGCCTAGGCGTCTATCCCAGACTATGGACATGCCGCTGAACATCGTTGTGAACATCACTATCATGGATATCATGCCAACAGCCATGTAGCTGAAATAGTCTGCCACGCCAAATGTGTTCTGCATAACGTTTGTGCCAATATCGGAAAACATTTGTTGAAGCATCTGTGAAATCCACGTGCCACTGACATAGACAACTCCATTAACTGAGGGGATAACATAATTTCCAGGTATCGGAATGGCATCGGGAATTTGTATGTTGGTTAGGCTATTAGCTGAAAACATTTCGTTTAGGTTCATGGCTTTTCCAAAGAAGCCCATCCAGATTACTGGCTGCAATACGGCCATCATGAGGATTATGGGCTCTTTTAACCATTTTTTGAGTTCCCTAACTGTTAAAGCCCATAAACCGCGAAGCATACTTGGATGATACTCGTTTGGCTTGCTCATCTTGCCCTAGCCCTCCTTAGGGTTATTCTCTGCGTTCTAAAGGCTTCCTTAGATTCCTCAGTATCACGGATAGCTCTGCCCGTATACTCCAAATAAACCTCGTTTAGGGTGGGTTCCGTAAGCGAAAGCTTAGTCACCGTATAGCCCTTTTTCCTTAAAGCCTCAATTATGAGGGGAGCCGTTACCTCTCCAGACTCAGCCTTAATCCGATAAGAGCCATTCTCGTTTCTCACGTCCTTGACATGTTCAACATTGCGGATAAGCTCGCCTACATCTGCGTTTTCTTTGATGCTTATGGTTATTATGTCGCCGCCTAGGCTGTCTTTAAGCTCACTTGGCGCGCCTATTGCGATTATTTTTCCGTGGTCAATTATGGCTATGCGATCGCAGAGGGCGTCGGCCTCCTCCAAATAATGCGTAGTCATGAAAAGGGTCATGCCATACTCCTCCTTAAGCTTACGAATATAGTTCCATGTGGCAGTCCTAGTTTGGACATCTAAGCCTAAAGTGGGCTCGTCCAGGAAAAGCACTTTAGGCCTGTTAATTAGTCCGCATGCGAGTTCGAGTCTTCGGCGCATTCCACCAGAATAGGTTTCAACTCTTTTGTCTTTGAATTGGGTTAGTTCTACAAGTTCTAGGAGTTCAAGAGCGCGTTTCTTTGCGGTTTCTCGGGGAATCCCATACAAGTCTGCGCATAACATTATGTTTTCGTATCCAGTTAAGTCCTCGTCAGCCGTATATTCCTGAGGCACAACTCCAATCATTTTTCTCACATTATTTGCTTTTTTAACAATGTCATAGCCTAAAACAGAGGCTTTGCCCTCTGTGGGCTTCAGAACAGTTATCAACATGTTAATTGTTGTTGTTTTTCCCGCACCGTTTGGACCAAGAAAACCGAAGATTTCCCCGCTTTTAACGCTGAAGTTTATGTGGTCCACTGCAACTAGGCTTTTGTTGAAAATTTTCGTTAGTCCTTCAGCTTTAATCACGTCTTCAGTCATGCGTTTCACCCCACATTTTCTTATTTATCTCTTCAAGCTTCTGCGCGGTTTCATCCAAAATTTTCAAAGTCTCTTTTAGGGCTTGCTCTGAAAACTTCTCTTCTAGGCTTATTCCTAGGCTTAAGAAGGCTTTAAGAAGGCGGCCCACAGCTCCTCTAAGCTTGTCAGCCTCTTCTGGCGGTATGCGAAGCCACAAAGCGCCGAAAAATGGCGGAGCGAAAATCTTCCGCCCCTTCTTGAATTGCATTTTTAGTTTTCGCTGTTCCTCTAGAAGCTGTTTACCCTTATCTGTAAGTGTATAACGTTTTATTCCACTTTCCTGGGTTGGCGCCTCTTTGATGTAGCCGTTGTCTTGAAGCCACGCCAGAAGCGGGTAAACAGATCCTGGGCTTGGCCTCCAGCATCCATTTGTCTTCTTTTCGATTTCGTTCATTATTTCTGAGCCGGAAAGTGGCTTCTCGTTTAAAAGTTCAAGCACTTGGTAGCGTAAGAAACCTTTTGGAACGGCTGCCATATGTTTCATCCAGTGCCTAAACGGTGGAAGGGGCGGAGGGTAATCAAACATGCTCATATCACCATTGATATCAAATTTGACAAACAAACGCAGAGGTTCGATATAAACTTTCTGCAGAATTAATCACAAAACTGCAGGAAAACTACTCTATAAATGTTCCAACACTTCTGCCTTCAATGGCCATTAGAATATTTTCCGGTTTATACCCATTTAGAACTAACACTTTTATGCGTTTGACTTTCAAGACTTTTACGGCTTCTGGGTCTAGAATCTGGTGGATTCCAGCCTTATGTTTTTTCTCTGCTAAGACTTGCGGTAATTCCTCAAACCTTAGCTTGTCAAGTTTAACGGCGTCTGGATATTTTCGCGGATCCTTATTGTATACGCCTTCCTGATCTGTGGCTTTAATGAGCATGTCAGCGTTTATCCGTTCGGCGATTAACGCGGCAACAGTGTCCGTCGTCATGCCGGGCTTTAAGCCGCCCAAAACCGCAATCATTCCCCTTTCTAAGCATTCAACCGCTTCCTTAACACTTAACGGGACCTTTTCGCAGCTAATTTTTCCAAGTGTCTTGATGAAGAGCTGAGCGAAGAGTCTTGAAACAGAAATCGCCAAATCATCCTGGTCTTTCTCTTTAAGTCCCAATTCTTTGGCAATTTTTATGAAGTCTCTGGCTAGGGCTCCGCCGCCCACGACAACAACCAGTTCGTGTCCTTTAGCCTTTAACTCTTTAAGGATTTCCGCATATTTTTCTATTAGGCTGGTGTTGACGGGTGTGGCAACCACTGAGCCGCCTAAACGAATGACTATTCTCATTTATTAGACTCCTTTGATGCTGAAAAAGCTATTTGAGCCTTTAAGCTTTTAAAAGAATTGGTTTAATCCTTGTTGGGTTTTTGCGCTTTTCACTTGTATTTTTATGGTTTCTCCGAAGCTTATCCGCATTCCGTCTAGGGCTGCTGTTGTTGTTACTCCAGTTTTCTCCTCAATTGTTTTTGCCTCTTTTGCTGGTCCCTGAAATATCATTTGCATTCCAAGATGCGTTAAAATGGCTTGTTCTGGGCGGGCTTCTTCAACGATTTTTACCGCGTCTTCGGTGGTCATGTGGCCTTTCCAAGGTTTTCCAGCGGGACGCATAACACAAAGCAGTAAAAGCCTAACGCCTTCATAGTATTTTCCTATGCCCTCAAAGTATTCTGTGTCGCTTGTGTAGGCAAAATCGCCGTATTCTTTGGTTTCAAATCTGAAGCCAACCGCGTCTGGATCCGTATGCCTAGCCTCTGTGACGGATACGCCTACGTTTGCCACTTGAAATTTAAGGTTCGGTGTTGCTTCTATTACTTTTTCGGGCATTTGCTGGTGATATTTGGAAATGGATGGTTCGCAAACGCTGCTTCCCTTCAAAACGCTTTTTGAGGCGGCAAGCACTCCACGCTTTTTCGTCATTCCTCTTGTCATGGCTTCGATTAAAACTTCAGCGTCTGTGTAATGGTCTGGATGGCAATGGGAAACAAAAACTGCGTTAAGCTTCTGTGGATCCAAACCTTCGCTTATAGAGTAAACCAGCGCACCCGGTCCAGGATCTAGGTGGAGGTTTAAATCTTCGCCTATTATGCGTATTCCAGCGGTGCGCCTCTTCTGCGTAAGCGTTGCGAATCTTCCGCCGCCTGTTCCAAGAAATATTAACTCATATTGAGCCATAGATAGGCTTATGTCGGCAAACAATTTTTGCTTTATCCTCTATTTCGAAACTTGTTAAGGAAATATTTTAATACATAATCCTTTTGGATTAAGCGGAAGGAGGGCTTGCCTTGTTCGAGGAATGGGGACTGCTTGGCAACGTGCTTGTTCTTTTAGTTTCACTGGTCATCCTCGACCGGGCAAGCGACTGGACAATAGTGAACTCTGTTAAGGTTGCGGACATAACTGGCTTCGGAAAAACAACTATAGGATTTATTTTGGTTGCGTTTTCCACTTCTCTTCCTGAATTTTGTGTTTCTATTTTTGCAGCAATAAGCGGAGAGGGCATAGGCGTTGCCATAGGAAACGTTTTAGGCTCAAA
>JBNASL010000028.1:0-15360 GCA_049717905.1 Candidatus Bathyarchaeales archaeon
AGAATACATATATAACTATTTCAGCGCTCCTTACTGTCAAGTCTGCCCCATGAAACCCCTATGCACACTGACAGAAACATCCCTAGGATATATGGACCCCGCATACGTTTGGGAAAGCACCACAGGAATATTCTACGAGGCAGGCTATTTCCTCACATCGCTTAACTTAGCTATTCTAGTTTTAGTCACCATCCTAGCCTTCGCCTACAGAAGGTTCTGGTGTAGAATCTGCCCCCTAGGAGGGTTAATATCCCTCTTCAGCAGGTACCCACCCTTCAAATGGGCTTCCATAACGCGCCTAAACAAAGTGGAGGAAAAATGCACCAAATGCGGAATCTGCAAAAGAGTCTGTCCAACCCAAGTTACAGAAGTCTACGAAAAGAAAGGCGGCGATGTAACAACATCCGCATGCATATTATGCTTACGATGCGTTGAAATGTGCCCCTACGAAAACTGCTTAAAACTGAACGTGGCGGGTAAAACCATATTCAAATCTCGAAACTGGGTCGAAAGCAGATAAGAGAGGCTCCATAAATGAAACCCAAAAGCGAAAATGAGAAGAAATACGCCCTTGAAATTGCACCTAAAGAGGCTGAAGAACTTAGAAACGCTATAAAAGCCACTTCCACCAAAGTGATAACTGAAAACGTTAAGCGAATGAAAAAAACATGGAACAACAGACCTGAAGCCATGCAGTACTTCGACGAAATCGCAAACTTTTTCGGCAAAAGGGAAAAAGAACTCCTTGAAGCCAAAGAAAAAGGCAAAAAAGTTATAGGATATACATGCATGTTCGCGCCCATCGAGCTGATTTTGGCTGCAGACGCCATTCCAGTACGCGTAAGTTCAGGATGGTATGACACTGCAAAACTTGGAAACCGCGTAGTTCCCGTTGAAGTCTGCCCAGTTATAAGGTCAACAATAGGCGTAAAAATGATAGGCTTATCGCCATACCTCGAACTAAGCGACGCATTAATAACTACGCTTACATGCGATGGAAATACTAAACTAAGCGAAATCCTAGGAGACTACAAGCCAGTTTGGACCATTTGCCCCCCAAGAATAAAGGATTCAGAACAGTCTATGGCTTTCTGGAGAGAAGAACTAAAAACACTTAAGGATAATATCGAGAAGCTAACTGGGACGAAGATAACCAGCAAAAAGCTAAGATCAGCCATAGAGCTTATGCATAAAGCAGCAAAAGCCTTCCGCAAACTCCAAGACATAAGAAAAGGAAACCCCGTTATAATGGGAAGAGACGCCATGCTGGTTAATCAGACAAGCATGTGGGACGATATAGAAAGATGGACCGCAAAGACTGAAGAGCTATGCGCTGAACTTGAAAAAAGAGGGCAGGAAAAAGTTTGGGCTTGCCCCCCCGACACCCCAAGGGTTATGCTTACAGGCACGCCTATAATTTGGCCTGACAACTGGAAACTTCCCAACCTTATTGAAGAGGCTAATCCTCAAGGAGTAATAGTAGTGGATGAACTCTGTTCAGGAGACCGCTTCCTCTACGACCCCGTAGGCGTAGACGAATGGAACATGGACGACATGTTTAACGCCGTGGCTGAAAGATATCTTCTCCCATCCACCTGTCCATGCTTTACATCAGAAGATGGAAATGAAAACAGGGTTAACTGGCTAGTCAGCAAGGTCAAAGAGTTCAGGGTTGACGGGGTAATCTACTATGTTGTCCGCGGGTGTATGCTGTACGCTATGGAATATATGCGGATAAAGAAGGCCCTAGACAAATTAAACGTGCCTGTCTATTACTTGGACACTGACTACACACGAGAAGACACGGGGCAAATAAAGACAAGGGTTGAAGCCTTCCTAGAAATGTTAAAATCTAGAGTTGAAATTTGAAGGGGATGGCTAACACTTATGATAACTGCAGGAATAGACATGGGTGTACAAAACGTCAAAGTCGTCATTTTGAAAGACGGCAAAATCTTGGCTTACAGTTTGGCGCCATCAGGTTTTGAGCCGGGAAAAGCGGCTGAAAAAGCCTTCAAAGAAGCCTTGAAAAAAGCCAAAATAAACAGTGATGAGGTTGAACATGTTACAGCAACAGGTGTTGGAGTGGAGATGGCTCCCAGAGCTGAAGGCAAAGTCAGCATGATAGCTGCCGATGCAAAGGCAGGAGTTTATCTACATTCTTCTACAAGGACAGTCATAGATGTGGGCGCGGAAGAAGCGCGTGCTATAAAATGCGACGAAAAAGGAAACGTCTTAGACTTTGCGTTAAACGAGAGATGCGCTGCCGGCTCAGGAACTTTTATCGAAGCCATGGCAAGAGCGTTAGAAGTTAAAATTGAAGACATGGGAGCGCTTTCTCTAAAGGCTAATGGCACAGTTTCTATAAGCGCCACATGCGTAATTTTCGGAGAATCCGATGTGATTAGTCTAATCCACAAGCAGGAGCCTAAACATGAGATAGCAAGAGCCATATACGACGCGTTAGCTGAAAGAATAATTTCCATGGTTCACAGAGTAGGCTTAAACCCCGATGTCATGCTGGTTGGAGGCGTAGCCAAAGATGTGGGATTTGCCGCGGCCATAAAAAGGAAGCTTGAAACAGAAGTTCTAATACCTGAAAACCCGGAGTTCGCCGGAGCCCTTGGAGCCGCTCTATACGCCATGGAAAAAGTCGGAGAGATGCAAAAGTGAAAAGCGAAAACATGGAATATTGGAGATGGCGCGAATACCATTTTATAGCGCCTAACAAAAAGCTTGGAAACGCAGAAGTAATCACCGCCGGCGTTGATATAGGCTCAGTAAGCTCCAAGGCAGTGATAATGGCTGACGGCGAAGTCTATTCCGTAAGCATAATGCGAACAGGTTCAAACAGTCCGGACAGCGCCAAAAAAGTTTTGGACTGGGCCTTAGAGGGCACAGGGTTAAAACTAAACGAAATAGGCTACATAGTGGGAACAGGCTACGGAAGAGTTAACGTTCCCATGGCCAACAGCACCCTAACAGAAATAGCTTGCCACGCGAAAGGCGCAAACTACATTTGGGGGTCAACAGTTAGAACAATCCTTGACGTGGGCGGTCAAGACATAAAAGCCATAAAATGCGATGAAAAAGGCAAAGTGACAGTCTTCCTCATGAACGACAAATGCGCGGCTGGCACAGGCAGAGGCATGGAAGTACTCGCCGACCTATTAAAAATACCAATAGAAGAGATGGGAGCAGCCTCGCTGAAAGTTAATGAAGAACCAGACCCTGTAAGCTGCACCTGCGTAGCCTTCGCAAAAACTGAAGCTATGGACTTGCTGCGCAGAGGATGGCCTAAGGAGAAAGTTTTAGCCGCCTATATGCGGGCTATGGCCATAAGAATGTGCAACCTTCTTGAAAGAGTGGGATGCGAAAAAGACCTTGTAATTACAGGAGGGCAATCAAAAAACATAGGTATTGTTTCAAGGGTTGAAGAAATAATGGGCATTAAGCCTCTTCCCGCGCCAAAATGGGAAGAAAACGGGCGAGACCCAATGGCTGCCGGCGCCATAGGAGCAGCGCTTTTCGCCAAAGCCTTATACGAGAAGTCGCAGAAAAACTAAACGCACAGGGGTTGAGTCCTAATAATCACTTATTATGGCTACATGGATGGGTCGGGCGAATACTATATAGCTGTGGATTCTGAAAAGTGTAATGGCTGCGGCGAATGCGTTAAGCATTGTCCCCAAAAAGCGTTGGAAATAGTACCCATGATGGTGGACATTGAAGAGCAGCAGTTGGCCGCTGTGAAGGAGGAACATCGTAAAAAAATTAAATACACTTGCTCACCGTGCAAACCTGAAGAAAAGACGCCGCCATGTGTTTCATTCTGCAAGCCGAAAGCAATCATGTGCATATGGAAAAGCAGCAAAACTTCCAAAAGCTAACTTTCTTCTGGTTTCTCCCACAGTTCAAGCATGCCCTTTTTCAGTTCTCGACGTTTTCTATGCAGAAACTTGTAGACCGTGGCGTGCTGGCTTCCCTGAATAAGCATTTGGATGGCTTCCCTTGCAACCTGCACGTGCTCAATGTTTCCGATAATGCCTACGGTATGCCCGTAAACAGCTATATGCGTATCCGTCAGCTCCTCGATTATTCTGCGCGTTTTGCCCTCCATCCCTATTATGCGTCCCTTAACCCTTTTTATGTCTGATTCAGACTTTCCAAAAATCATGCGCAAATCTATAATGTCTAAAGCCGCGTCCTCGTCGTGAATAAGCCTAAAGGCGTGTTCTGGCGAAAAACCTCTTCCAATGGCGGTTACAACATCTTTAGCCTTCAAAAGGGCTGAGGGGTCTTCAGCGTTTTCAGCTAGAATTATTGTGACACCGCCTGTGTCGCTTTCTATCTGAAGCTCAACCGAAAGCGTCTTCTCAATAGCCTTCTTAGTTTTTCCGCCTTGTCCTATTAATACGCCGACACGCTCTTTTGGAATCCTTACAAAAGTGTTAGGCTGAGCCACCGCCAGTAACCCTCCTATAAAGCTCTTCTGCGGGTAAAACTTCAACTCCCAAGCGGCTAAAGAATCTATTGATGTTAGCGATATCTCTGTTTAAGAGAAAGCTTGCCATGGGATGAGCAAGGGGCACAGCCTGCGACATGTCAAAAATTATTGGGCGCCCTTTCCAAATCATAATGTTATACTCGCTTAGGTCTCCATGGACAAGCTCAGCCTTTTGATAAAGACGCTTAAGATAAATGATAAGCATCTTGTAAATTTTTTCAGGGTTTTTCGGATGCTGCTCCTTCAAGGATGGGGCGCTTACGCCGTTTCGCCCAATAAACTCCATTATAAGCACATTGTTTTTTACAGCGATAGGCTTCGGCACTCTGACTTTCGCGGCTATGGCTTGCTCCAGGTTTTTGAATTCCTTCTGAGCCCATGTGAAAATCAGCGATCGTGTGTCGCGTTTCACGCCTTTAAACCTAGGATCGCCTTCAATATACTTTAGCATTCCTTTTCGAAATTCCGCTGATACAGTTAAGTAGATTTTTATGGCTAGTTCCTTTCCTTCTTTATTTTTACCCCAGTAAACCCTAGCTTCTTTTCCAGCCTTCACAACGCCGAAAATTCTGTCTATAACTCCACTGTTCAAAAAGTCGTAGATAACCATAAGAGTTGAACGATCGAAAACCTCTTCTAAGACTTCGTACTCTTCGCTGCGCTTCTCCTTCATCAGCTGTTCAGTCTCATAGCTTTTTTCCGCTTTCTGAAGCTTTTTCTCAACATGTTTCCGAAAAGCCAAAGGGGCTTTCCTCATATGCTGTTAAATGGTTAAATAACCTTTTTTACGGAGCATCTCCGCCTGCGCGTGAGTGTACCGCCAAACCACGTCGCCACGTGAGTCAGATTGAAAATCCCATGGAGAAACCAGAACAACATCTCCTTCACGGATCCAAACACGTCTTTTCATTTTACCCCTTATGCGACATAAACGCTCATGGCCGTCTTGACATTTAACCAGAACACGGTCAAAACCGAGAAGCTTTATAGCTACTCCTAAAACATCATTTTCTGTGGGAAGCACCATTTCGCTTAGCTCTTCTTCACTTATGACCTTTTTCTTACCCAATTAAGCACCTCAAACCTTTTCCTTCCTAAAGAAACACTTCTCTTCCTTAAAAGCATGCTTATCCTTTAAACCCTTAATCACCTAAGATGGCCCGCCATATGCACTGTTTCCTTTAGGGGCTTTTCAACAATCATGGAAACTCCAACGGTGCATTCAAGCCAACATCCACGACAAGAACCAACCCTAAGCCAGCAATCGCTTTCACCTTCGCCTCTTAAAAGCTCAACGGCTGAATGTTCTAGGACATTGCCGAGCACAACATCTCCTCTGGCAGCACACGCCAAAAGCCTGCCGAAAGGGTCAATAGCCACATAAAGTTTCCCAGCGTGACAAATTTTAGGCGCTTCACCCTCAAAGAAAAACCTAAAGCCGCGAATAAACTCTGCTGGCACAGCTAAAAAGCTTGGGTCTTCACTTTTAAGCCTCAGCAAATATTCTTGAAGCCTTAAGATTTCTTCTGATGGCGGCTTGTTCTCTGGAGGCGGCGGATAAGGATGGATAGGTTGCACCTGAACAAAGTCCACAACAGAGCGAAGCTCCTCCATAAAACGTGGCAAAGCCTTAATATTCCAAGGGGAAACAACACTGTTAACTCCAACTCTAACTCCGTGGGCTTTAAGAAACTTTATGGTTTCAAGAGCCTTCTTATGGGTTCCAGCTACGCCCCTAATCTTGTCATGAATTTCAGGAGGCCCGTCAAGGGAAACTGCAACTACGTCGAAGACATCTGCAATTTTATATGCCTTAGCACTTTTCAAGAGGGTTCCATTGGTGTTCATGCTCACCAGACAGTTGTGAGATGAAGCCCTTTTCGCAAGAATAGCTAAATCTCCGCGGAGCAAGGGTTCGCCACCGCTAAAATCAAAGAACGGCACGCCTAAACTGCAAGCATTGTCTATAACTTTCAAAGCTTTTGCGGTGGATAGTTCTGGCATGTTTTTCTTCCACCAATCGCAATAGGCGCAGCGCAGGTTACAGCGGCCTGTAACGCTAAAAGAGGAAAAAAGAGGCGCAGCTTTCCCAGCTTTAAATCTAAGAAAATTCCTAAAGACTTTAAAGGCTAGCATTCCAGTTTTCATTTAACCCGCTTCACTTTAAGTGCTGTTTATTCCGCATTTTACTCTTAAAATTTACACTTCGTAGCTTTACTATTTGAGCGAAATTGCAGGAGTTGGAGGTCTATCCCAAATAAAATTTGAGCATGCTTTTGAAAATTAAAAAGGGGAATTTTAGGTGACTCATTAGAACCCGAGCGCCAATATTCCAATTCCGATTATAGCAAGTATTACAACTATTATTATGAAGATTATCACTGCAAGCACAGCTATGATGAAGGCTTTCAGCCATCCACAATCGAAGAAATGTTTGATCAGCGCAAGCCAAACTATAAACATGATCACTGCGGCAATTAAGCCGCTGACGAAAAAGTTGACAACTGCACCTAAGACCACGCCTAAAACAACTATCCATATGGCATCTGTAAATTTTGCCTTATCTTTTCCTACAAGGGTTCTTCCAGAAAGCCAAAGTGCTGGGGCAAGCACTATGACGTTTACTACAATCTGTATCAACAGCGCCATTAAATCCATACGGTTTAACCTCCTTCTTATTTAGACGCTATCAATTTTTAAGCTTATGCCATAGGGCATGCTTTTAATGCGTATACAAAGTTTTAGGAAACTAAGCCGGATAATTTGAGTTTTGTATGGACTACTTTGTAGAAGTTTATCTGCTAGTCTAAAGTTTTATTATTTGGGCATGGGGTATTCCCTCTATGTTTAAAATTGCTTCTGGGTGAACGTAGCCCTTTTCCACGGCTTTTTGGACAATATTTCTGCCCACCATGTTCACTATTGTGGAGCTTTCTATCATTTCAATAGCTTCTTCAAGCTCCACCTCTGCGCCTTTATAGAATTCCTCGGTAACGCGGAAAACTATTTTTCCTTCGCGCAGTGTGCACCCCAAAATTTCAGCGTCACATATGGACAGAAGCACATTGTTGCCGATTTTTCTCAGTTTCATGTAACACTTCAATGCCTATACGCTCTTACAAGTGTCTAACAGATGATTTTGCACCGCAAGCTTCGCATACAAGGAAGGAGAGGCGTTTCTCCTTAACAATTTTGGTGTCTGGACGCTTACACACCGGGCATACTACAAAGGTTTCCATATATCTTTGAAGAAGCTTTTCAAGGGTTTCTCTTGGAAATTTGCCCTGAAAAATAGCCCTTGACTCTTGAGTTGTAGCGGCTGTTGCCAACTCGCCAGTTAAAAACTTCAGGATGTGTTGGGGGTCGCGGTTTAATACTTCAGCGATCTCATTAAAGTTGTGGATCACAGTGCGCATGCCAATAACCGAGTAATGAAGTTTTGGAATTTCCAGTCGTTCCCGTTTAGAGGTAATCTCAGGAAGTTGGGAGCGCGCCCTTTTAAGCAACGCTTCATAATCGTACTTCATTGAGGAATGCTCCAAAGAGGCATATTCAAATCATTGTATTTAAAACTTAACACATGCGCCTCGGGGAATTATTGAACTATTTTGATAGCTGAATGAATTGGCAGCCATTAAGATAGATTCTCTTGCTTATACGGCGTAATAAATCCGTGATTTCAACGAAGTTTTAATTCGCAATGATCCATAAAATTTTTAAGCTAGTTTTCGGTTGCTCAATTCAGATATCGCAAATATTGCTATACGCTAGAGTGGAAGTGGCGAGATGACCCGGTCGCAACACGCCACGGAAAGACTCAGCGGCTTTCTACTCCATGTTGGCAGGGAAGCAGATGAAAAACTGACGACGAACGAGAGCGACCGCTACATGGAAAGAGTGTTGGACTTCATCCCAACAGGAATTGTGATCATAGACGAGAAAACACATGAAATTATTTATGCAAACACCACTGCATTGGAAATAATAGGCGCCTCCAAAGATGTGGTCTTTGGAAAAGTGTGCCACAAATTTATATGTCCCAGTGACGAGGGAGAATGTCCAATAAGTGACTTGGGACAAACTATAGATAAATCGGAACGCGTGTTGCTGAGGGCGAGTGGGGAGAAACTTCCAATCCTCAAAACCGTTAAGAAGACAATTTGGAGAGGGCGCAACTGCCTCATAGAAAGCTTCATAGACATTGTGGAGCGCAAAGAGGTTGAAGAAAGAATCAAGAGGGTTGCAGAGGAGTGGAAGAAGACTTTTGACGCCATTTCCGATGTGGTGTTCATTTTAGACACAGATTTCAGGTTTGTAAAAGTTAACAAGGCACTTTGCAATGTTTTAAAAAAAAGGCCAGAAGAGGTTATTGGCAAACGATGTTTTGAAGTTTTGCATGGCACTAATGAACCTTGGCCTAATTGTCCCCATGAAAAGACGTTAATTACGAAAAAGGCAACAGTGGCGGAGATAAACGATCCTAATTTAGGTACTCTTTTGATTACCAACTCGCCGATTTTTGATGAAAGAGGAGAGCTTATAGGCGCCGTGCATGTTGTAAAGGATATTGGTAAGCTTAAAAAAATAGAAGAGGAATTACAGCGAGAAAGGGAGATTCTTGAACTTGTTACAGAAAATATGCGCGTTGGGCTTGTAGTTGTTTCAAGAGATTTCCGCGTTTTATGGACAAATAAGGTTGAAGAAGAGAAAAAGCATGCAAACGTGAAAGGTGAACACTGCTACAAAGTCTTCAACAACCAAGAGAATGTTTGCCTAGGATGCCCTGTTAAAGAAATATTTGAAACTGGTAAGGATGAAGCTGTAAGCGAGCAACTCGTCGAAGATTGCGGAGGAAAAAAAGCGTGGATAGCGCTCTTTGCCAGTGCACTTAGAGACGAAAATGGAAATGTTACCTCAGCCCTAGAAGTTGTTGTTCCCATAACTGAGCGAAAAGAGATGGAGGAGAAGCTTAAGCAGTATTCAGAACACCTAGAAGAACTTGTCCAAAAAAGAACTGAGGAACTGCTAGAGTCTGAGAAGCGATATTCCATTTTAGTAGAGGAGGCAAGCGCTGGAGTTGCTATAATTCAAGATGGAAAACTAGTCTTTGTAAACAAACGTTGCCTAGAAGTTGGCGGCTATTCAAAAGAAGAGTTAATCGGGCTTCCCTTTGAAAAGATTGTAGATGAGAAATACCGTCAAATTATGATGGAACGATACATTAGAAAATTGCAGGGAGCACCTCCAGCAACATTTGAGATTGAGCTTATAGCCAAAAATGGAAAACGCGTTCCAGCTGAAATAGGCGGCTCACTTATAAGTTATCAAGGGCGGCCCGCAGTTCTCGTCATCCTACGTGACATAAGCGAGAGAAAACAGTTGGAAGAGCAACGTTTAAAGCTGGAAAAACTGGCAACCATAGCTGAACTTGCAACCATGATTGGACACGATTTAATGAACCCCATGCAAGCGATAGAAAATGCAGCATTTATCCTCCGCAATGAGCTAGCAAATCTTCAAACTTCTGATAAAGCGATAAAAGCGCTACAAGTCATCCAAAATTCAATTAACTATGCTGACAAAATAGTAAACGACTTAAAAGAATTCGCGGTAGCAGAGAAGCTCACGCTTAAGAAAGCTGATATTAACGCTATAGTTGAGGAAGCCCTCTCACAAGTTCAGCCGCCAGAAAACGTTAAAATAGTCAAAGAGTTTGGGCGCATCCCAGAAATAAACGTGGACAAGGACAGACTAAAACGAGTCTTTATAAACTTAGCTATGAACGGAATACAAGCAATGGAAAAGAACGGTGGAACCTTAGAAGTTTCAACTAAAAAAGCGAAAGACTGTGTTTTGATATGTTTTAAAGATACAGGCATGGGCATGCCAAAAGAACATGTTAAAAAGCTTTTCAACTCTATTTTCACCACGAAAGCTAAGGGTATGGGCCTAGGCCTAATGATCTGCAAGAGACTTGTTGAAAGCCACGGGGGCAGCATCCATGTTAAAAGTGAAGTTGGTAAAGGATCAGTTTTCACTGTTAAGTTACCCATTAACAAGAATATGTCTAGGAGGTGAAAAGTATGCCGAAAGCGTATGTCCTAGTGGTAGATGACGACGAGGGAATAAGAGAAACATTAAAACTGATACTTGAGGAGAATGGCTACAAGGTTGACACGGCAAAAAGCGGAAAAGAAGCCATGGAAAAATCAAAGAAAAACTACTACGACTTGGCGTTGCTTGACATTAAACTGCCAGACTTTGAAGGAACAAAACTCCTCATAAAAATGAGAGACACTACACCAAAAATGATAAAAATAATGGTTACGGGACATGCATCTCTCCAAAACGCCGTAGAAGCCCTCAACTATGGCGCAGACGCCTACATAATGAAGCCGGTAAACCCCGAAGAACTGTTAAAGGTGATAGAGAAAAAACTTAGAGAAAAGAAAGAAGCTGAGAAAATTACGGAAGAAAAAATTGTGAAGTGGATTGAAACCCGCGCAGCAAAAGCTGGAATGGAAGAGAAAAATTATGACAGCAAAAAATAAATCGCCTATAGCTGTTCTCAAAATCAGTAGCGAAGATGAACTTGACGGAGAATTTAATAAAATTCTACTGGAAGCTGTAGATGAAGCATTAGGCACATTGGGCGCCAGCATAAAAGAGGCTTTATACTTCCACCTGGAAACCACATTCGCCATAAAAAAGGAAACAATACATGAAAATCCAGCGAAACTTTCAGATGGACTTGAAAGAATATTCGGTTTAGGAGCAAAATTCATAGAAAAAATGATCATCGACGCCGTTTGCACTAAAACTAAGTGTACGCTACCCAAAAACTGGCAAAAATACAAGTTTGCAGAAAACATACAGAAAATCAAAAAGAACTACATTCAGAAAAAAGTAGATCAAACACGTAAAATTAGCTAAAAATTAAATTTGCCTCCTCTGTCATTGCATCTTTACTCAACTTTTGAAAGTGGAAAGGGAGTAAGAGTAAAGCGTTAATAAGTTAAAGTTTTTAATAAAAGTGAATGGGAGGGGCTTAATTGGGCTACATCTATCTTTACACTGGGACTGGCGGTGGAAAAACCACTAACGCTTTGGGTTTAGCTTTGCGTTCTGTGGGACATAAACGCAAAGTTGTAATAATCCAGTTTCTAAAATGGTGGAAGAACACTGGCGAATATAAAATTAGGAAAGCGCTAGCGCCATACTATGAGATTTACCAGTTTGGCCGAAAAGGGTGGCATGGACTAGGCACTTTAGGCGAAGAAGATGAGAAGCTGGCGGAGAAAGCGCTGAAATTTGCAGAAAAAATTGTTAGGGAGAAAAAGCCGCATCTCCTTGTTTTAGACGAGATTAACCTAGCTTTGTACTGTAACCTTTTAGATGTAAAGGAAGTCTTGGACTTTTTGAACAAAATTCCAAAGAAAACTGATGTCGTTTTAACTGGAAGGTTTGCTCCTAAAGAGCTCATTGAAAGAGCAGAGTTTGTAAACGAAGTAGTTGATATTAAACATCCAGAAGAAACTGTTACAACAAAGGGTATCCAATACTAACTGCACTAATCGCAAAATTTGAGCGCAAAACACGAAGAAATAAGCCCATAGCACATGCAACGCTTATATGAGCGCTAGCCCTATTTTTCCAAGACAAATGAGTGTGTATAAAATTGACAGAGTTAGAGAATAAAGTACGCGAGGCCGTTGGCAAGGTTGTTGACCCTGAAACAGGATTAACCTTCGCGGAGATGCACATGATTAAAAGCGTCAAAGAAGAGGAGCCTGGAACCGTAAAGGTTGAGTTCATTCCTTCAAGTCCATTCTGTCCCATAGCCTTCAAACTGGCTGTAGATATCAAAAATGAGGCTTTGAAGGTCGCCGGCGTCAAAAAAGCCCTAGTTTACTGCCGCGGACACTTGATGGAACAGCAAATAAACGAAATGACAAACAAAGAATAGCCAAAGCGCCAAGCGCTCAGAATTTTTCAGTTTCCTTGCTGAGTGTTAAGGGCATGTGCGTTAAGGGTGAGCATGAAATTTATTGCTGCGGTGCCCGTGTACAAATTTCTGAAAAAGGCGTGAAAGTTTTAAGCGAGCCGCTGGTTGAATATTGTCCCCTCTATGAGACTTTATACGGCGCTAAACAGATTGATGCTGAAGCCGTGAAGAAAGTGTAGAAATGAAAATTGCTGGTTTTGGATTCTGCTGTGGAAGCCGATTTTTCAACTCTGAACCAGTAGTAGCCTATGGCGCCTCTGAAATGATGCGTTTTTGGCTTGAAAAAGGACTTATAGACTGCGCAGTTGTTGTCTGTGAAGGAACAGGAACAGTTATAACATCCAACGGTAAGCTTGTGCAAGCCATCGGCGCCCGTTTAACTGGAATCGTAAGAACATCACCTATAAAGGAAATCGTCGAAAAAATTAGAAAAGAAGGAGGATTTGTTTTAGATGAGAGCAGCGCTCTTATTGACCAGCTTGAAGGCGTGAAAAAGGCTTTAGATTTGGGGTTTCGGCACATCGCCGTCAGCATAGCCGGCTTTCAGTCAAAAGCTATAAGCGCAATTAGAAATCTCGAGGCCGCTGCACAAGCGGATGTTTTAGTTTTCTCTGTTTGCAACACATGCACTGGTAAGGCAGATGTGAAGCACATAGCCAAAGCTGACATTGCGTGTGCAAGCGCTTCGAAGATACTGCGAGAAGAATTAGGCAAAAAGGCTTTGCTGCAATTAGGCGTGACAATCCCCGTTTACGCTTTAACGGATAAAGGTAAAAAGCTTGCTTTGGATTACCTAAAAGAGTTTAAGGAAAGGCTCGTCATCTTCAGAACAAGCCAGCTTCCGTATAAAGTAGAAGGCAAAGGGCCTAGGTTAAGAATTAAGCGGGTAACCAAAAGCCTTAAGTGAAGAGGCAGCGTATGTTTTGACAAATAGTGCAAAGGTGTTGATTTAGTTTGGCAGTTGAAAGTTTTTCAGGAAGCAGAAAACCCGTAGACGTGAAAGTAGGCGAGTTAACGCTTGCCTCAAGAGCCGTAAACGTCAAAGCGAAAGTTGTTTCAAAAAGCGAAGTTAGAAGCATAGCCTCAGGAAGAGATGGAGCACCCCACACGGTCTGCGACGCTTTAATAGGTGATGAAACAGGATGCATCTACCTAACCCTCTGGGATGACAATATAGGCAAGGTGAAAGAAGGCGAAACTATAAACATAGGAAACGGCTACGTAACCCTATTCAAAGGAAGCATGCGCCTAAACATAGGAAGATACGGCACATTGGAAGTTGCGAAAGAGGCGCTTGCCGGCGAAGTGAACACTCAGAATAACCTTTCAACAAAAGTGTATGAACAACCAAGACGCCCCTTCAGAGGGAGAGGCGGAAGAGACTTCGGCGGAAGGGAAAGAAGAGGCGGATACAGACAAAGAAGATACTAAGCAAGCTTTTTCCACTCTAAATATTTTAAACTCTTTTTATTAGAAATATCTATTAATTTTTACAGACAATTCGTGACAGCCGTTTCAGTCTTTTACTTCAACCACCCTTTATATCATTTAAGTATTGTGCAAAAGTGTAATTCTTATTTTCCACGTATTCTATTCCAAGCTTGCGGCATAGAACCTTGACAATGGAACTTTCAATGACTTGGGCACCTAGGCCAAAAATTTTTCTCAAACACTCCGTAAAAATTTCAGGGTTGTCCGCAATATTTTCTTTTCTTAGGCCGTAAGAGTGTTGAAGATGAAAATAAACAACGTCTCTTCCGCTTTCTCCAAGCATCAGCAAGCCTTCATCTACAGCCTCAATTAGGGCTTCCTTGAATGCTTCTCTTTTTTTTTAGCCATTGTTTTTCCTCCTAAAACTCCTTTGCGTGGATGTAGAAGGCTATTAAGAAGAATAGATACGATAGATCGAAGATTAGGTCAGCTACATGTCCGCTGTAGTAAGTGCCTTGAGCTGTTGCGTAACTAAAAAGCATGTCAGCACACACATCCAACAAAATGGCCACATTAATCAGAAGCCAAGACTTTCCGAGGTTTCCCTTCCAAAAGATTAGGAGACCTAAAAACGCCACAGAAAACAAGGTGATGTCTAGGAGGGGATAAGCGAAGTCCATAGCCATCGTGACTAGGTCTTCTTCAACCCCTAGAATTGGAGTTATCAAAGCGGCGGACACAAAAATAGCTAAGCCAACAGTGATTAGCAGAGATGCTGCAAACATTTTCAAAGATAGTGCGGAACTAAAAAGTTTAACGTACAAAAGTAATGCGATAAAAAAGGGGATGTAGCCGCTTACCCAAAAAACGTCGGCAACAGAGGGGTAGGGAACTTCAACGCCTAAAATAAGAGTGTAACCGGCCCATGCGGCTTCACCCATAAACCATAGAAACAATCCGCAAGTGAAAAAAAGCCATACTATTGAAAATTGTTCTCTAGCCTTGTGCCAATATTTTCCCAAAGAAAAGCCAGAGATTATGACCGTTGCACCAGCAATAAGTGGAGGGAAAGCATTCGAGAAAAAAGAAATAAACCCCGGATAGTAGCCTTGAAAAGCGTAGACTAGCGTCAGTGCAACTATTATGAGAAGACTGACCTTATAGATTTTTAGCAAACCGCCCCCCCTCATTAGCGAGATATTTAAAGGGCAATTAAATGTCTTGTGACTTACGATTCTGTATTTATAAGTCTTACGGAACCTTTAAACCTAATACTTCAAACAACATCTTTCAAAAGGAGCAAACCCTTAATGTCCAAGTCCAAAAAAGAAGGGAAGAAACCCCAAGTTGAAGAGTTACTAGCTAAAGCGAAAAGGCCAACACAACTAGCCTCGCCGATGCATAGGTTTTATGAAGG
>JBNASL010000029.1:0-14963 GCA_049717905.1 Candidatus Bathyarchaeales archaeon
ACGGTCATTTCAAAAGCGCCTTTTAATCCCCTGAATTCATCGTGAACTTCTGGACTGCTTCCATCAAGGCTTATTTCAACATAGTTCAGCCCAATTTCCTTCAATTTTCGCGTTGTCTGCTTATTTAACAATGTCCCGTTTGTTGCAAGGGAAACGTAAAGGCCAGAGTCAACAGCATGTTTCGCCACCTCAAAGAAGTCTTTTCTGGCTAGAGGTTCGCCTCCTGAAAAGGCAAGGGCCACGACACCGAAGTCTGCAAGCTGGTCTACAACGTTTAAGGCCTCTTTTGTTGTCAACTCTTTGCGTGAAGCCGCTGCTCTTGCATTGGAATAACAGTGTTTACAGTTTAGATTGCATTTTCTTGTGTAGTCCCAAACCACGAGGAAAGGCGAATATACGGTCAAAGGCTTTGTTACACCGAAATATGTGAAGGTTTTAACTATGCTTTTTATTCCTCTGCGCGCGTAGCTGTCGGCTAGAATCTTTTTAACTTTATCCTCTTCAATTGAAAGGCTTCTTCTGAGAAATTCTATCCAGAACCCTATTATCCGCGAGTATGCGCTGCATTTCTTACATTTCTGCGTATTCAAGCCCACATAATCGTTTAAGGCAGTTTCAAGAATTTGTCTTCCACAAGCGTCACATTCTTTTAGCGACAAAGTCAGCATTCTTTTAACAGGCGGAGAAGTTATGACGGCGTTCCAGAAGTTGCTGAACCTTATGGGGTTAAGTGCCATTGGATTTCCATCGTCCCTATTATGAGTGCCGCTTCTCATGTTAAATGTTTTTCTTAGCTAAAACATCTAAAATGGTGCCAATTTCTACTTTTTAATAAACGGAGAACTTGAGTAAGCTACTTTTCCACCTACAATCGTCATCTCCACTTTAATGCGGTCTATTTGGTTTGGCGGAATTTTTAACGGGTCTTGAGAAAGAACTGTGAGGTCGGCTAGTTTGCCCTCCTCAATTGAGCCCTTTATATCCTCTTCAAATGACGCGTATGCTGCGTTAACCGTATACATGCGTAAAGCCTCATCAACCGTAATCTGCTCTTCTAGGAAAGATTGTCTTGCCACAGCTGCCTTAATGTGTAGAAAAGGATTCAAAGGTTCCATGGGACAGTCTGAACCGCCACACATTATCACGCCCTCCGTTATCAATGTTTTAAGCGGGTAAAGCCAACGGGCCCTTTCAATGCCCAAGCCTTCCATAGCTGACCAAACTGAAAACTCTGAAAAAATCAAATATGGCTGCACCGAAGCAGTTACTTCAAGAAGTCTCATGCGCCTAATTAGGTCTGTATTTAGCACGGCGGCTTGTTCTATGCGGGGCCGCAGATTCTTTCTATCGGTTTCATCTAAAGTTTCTTCAATGGCGTTTAAAGCCAAGTTAATGGCTTGGTCGCCCATGGCATGTATTACTGGCTGAAGGCTGTTTTTGCAGATTTCAGCAATCAACTTCATCAGTTGTTTTTGTGTGTAGAAAAGGTTTCCCTTTGTTGTAGGGCGGTCCTTATAGGGGCTGGATAGGGCTGCGGTTCTCGAGGCTAAGGATCCGTCTGCAAAAATTATAACTCCTTGAAGCTTGACTTTTCCCTTTAACTCAGCCTTTAGATTTTCTAAGTCTTTTAGAAAAGTTATTGGAATGATTAAATGAACTCTTATGGGCAGTTCGTTTTTTGTGCAAAGTTTACGGATAATTGCAATTTCGGAAGGCGATAAAACTATCCAATGTACATTGGTGATTCCAGCTTCAAGAATTTTTTTAAACGCCAACTTGACATTTTCTATAATCTCTTCTTCAGTTGGCTCTGGAATTATTTTCCAAACCAGGTCCGTCGCATTTTCACGTAAAATGCCTGTAGGCTCGCCTGTTTGAGGGTCTTTTTCGATTTCGCCGCCTTGTGGAGGAACAGTTTCCCTCGTTATTCCCGCCAATTCTAACGCTTTAGTGTTTACGACACATACCCGGCCTTGACGGCGATAGAGAACCACCGGATTTTCAGGTACAGCAATATCCAAGTCTTTCACGTTTGGCGACCTCTTTTCCATAAAGTTGGCTTCGTCCCACCCGTAACCTATAATCCATTTACCTTTAGGCGTTCTTTCCGAATGCGGTTTAATTCGATCTTGCAACTCTCTAATGGATTTGGCGTCGTTTAAGTTAACCCAGTTTAAAATTTTCCCAAAATCTGCAACATGTATATGAGCATCTATTAAGCCTGGAATAACGCTTTTTCCCTTTAAATCAACTATTACAGTCTTTTTGCCAATTAAAGGTGAGATTTCTTCTTTTCTGCCAACCTTTACAATCTTGTCTTTTTTGATGGCCACTGCTTCAGCATAAGGTTTAGAAGGATTCATTGTTAAGACATGTCCGTTGACTAATACTAAGTCTGCCTTCAACAGACACCCGTCCAACTGAACACTTTTACTAGAAAGCACATACTCTCAGTTATAGTTTTAATCATGCCGATGGGCGATTAAGATAAAACAGATATATCTTAAGTTTGGCTTCATTTTTCAATGGAGAGCAGCCCCATTGCAGAGAAGGAGACTTGGCAGAGCTAATCTTCAAGTTTCAATAATCGGGTTCGGCGGCACATGGATCTCAGAAATCAGCATGGAAGAGGCAAAGAAAGTTGTTCAAAGAGCCTTTGAACTAGGCATCAACTATTTTGACACGGCTAAACTGGACGGTGACAGCGAGGAAAAAATGGGAGCCGCACTGGAAAACGTAAGAGACCAATGTATAATCGCCACGAAAACGGGTTCAAGAACTGGAAGCGAAGCATACTCAGATATTAAAAGTAGCTTGCAACGGCTAAGAACGGATAGGCTTGACATAATTCAGCTTCACGGAATAGACGATAAAGAAACATTGAAAAAAGCTCTAAGCCCAAACGGTTCCCTTGAGGCATGCAAAAAAGCACGTTCAGAAGGATTAGTGGACTATATCGGCATTACAGGACATAAACCCCTTGTACTTATTGAAGCCATAAAAACAAACGAGTTCGACACCGTGCTTGTTCCCATAAACGTGGTGACAAGGCAAGCTTTAGAGGAACTAATACCTCTCGCAAAAAGCCTCAATGTGGGAATTGCAGCCATGAAGCCCCTATCAGCCAAAACCTCAAACCTAATAACATGTTTGTATAAACCATCACTGTCTCTATTTTCAGATGAGCCAGACCTCAAACGCTGGCTTGGACAAGACAAAGTTTCAAGAATTCAAAGAGCACTCAGATTTGTTGTAGCGCAAGACATATCCACCGCTGTGGTTGGGATGAGATCTATTGATGAAGTTGAAGTTGCGGTAGACGTTGGAAACAAATATAGGGGGTTAACAAGTTACGAGGAAGAACTTTTTAAAGTTAAACTTGAAGGTCACTGCAGAGACTGTGGACTTTGTCTTCCATGCCCCCAAAATTTGAACATCCCCGCAATTCTTAGGTTTCACATGCTTTATGAGACTTACAACCTTAAAAACTGGGCTAAAAAACTTTACGAAGGCCTCGAAGTTGGAGCAGATAAATGCACAAAATGCGGTGAATGCGAGCCAACATGCCCCTACAACTTGCCCATTATGGAGATGCTTGAAAAAGCCAGCGCACATTTCAGGTGAGACTATAAATTTGATATGCAATCCCATCATCAAACTAGCATGAATCCAAGTATAGGTGCTCGGTATCACGTATTTTGTTTTAACGCTTCACAGTAGACTGTGAACATCTTTTCAGCACAACTATCCCAAGAAAAATTTTCACAAATGAACTTTCGGGCATAACGCCCCATTTCATTTCTTAACCGTTCATTGGATAAGAGGTTTAAAATGGCGTTAGCTAATTCGCAGCTGTCGGGTTTAACTAAAAATCCAGTTTTTTTATTTAACACAAATTCATCTATGCCTCCGGTGTGAAAGGCGACTACAGGCTTGGCTGAGGCTTGAGCTTCTAAAAGTGTTATGCCCTGCCCCTCTTGAATTGATGGTAGAACGAATACGTCAGCGCAGTTATATATGGCTGGAAGCATACTATCAGAAACATTGCCTAAGAAAACAAAATTTTCACTAACACCTTGAATTTTTGAATATGAAACTAGGTAATTTTTCAGCGGCCCGTCTCCAACTATTAGAAACACTACTCTTTTATTTTCCTTGAGGACATATCTTGCAGCTTCTATAAGAAAGTGAACGCCTTTTCTTGGAATAAGATTTCCAACGAAAAGCACACATGAATTATCATTCACTCCAACTTTGCGTCTAAGCTTTTTCGAACTTTGAGCAGGTCTAAATCTCTTGACGTCGACACCGTTTGGAACCACCCGTATTTTTGCGGTGTCCACACCGTATAATTCAACCATCTTGGACAACGAGTATTTGCTAACAGTAACTATCAAATCCGCGTTTTTAGCCGCATACTTCTCCATTTCTGAAAGTTTCCGCATAAAAATTCGGGAAAACTTCGTCCTAAGCGTTGGAGAAGAAAATTTAAGAGATTGAATATACTCATCAGCGAGGACCCCGTGAATTGTTTGAATGAAAGGCTTCTTGATTTTGTGTTGCTTCATGGCTTTCAAAAATCCGTAACCGCTTACAGTATGCGCCTCAAAAACATCTGCCTTTATCGCCTTAAACCGTCTACCTAAGGATTTGTTAAAAAACCAGTTGTCAATTGGAAAAAATAGGTCTGTTGAGAAACATGGAATTAGTGTTATTCCATCTACAATGGCCATTTTATTGAAACCTGCCTTTGTACCACAATAGACTTCAATTCCAACTTTTCCCTGTAACCTTTTGCCTGTTTCAATTATTCGACGCTCTACACCCCCAAAAAATAAATGAGGAGGTTGAGTATTGAAAACCGCGACCTTTAACCTAACCACACAACTCCGCCTCTATTGTGAAACACTATTTAGACAGCGCCTCTCCTGTTTTGCACAGTATATCTGTTTAACTTTGTTTTTAAATTCATTCCGCCTACACCTTTTGCAAGGCTTTAGTTTTCTCTATTTTTCTCTTTCAATCGTGCTTTGAAAAGCGGCAACCATAAGTTAGCAACATTGAAGATTTGATAACAACGACCCATTTTCACTATAATAAAGTTTATATCTAATTGAAGGTAGGACTCATGTGAAAAGGTGGAAGCTTTTTGGACATAGACAAGGCAGAGATTCTACGTGCATATGAGTATAGGAAACTATGGCCGCCATACACTTACCGTGAGTATCCCGATGCAACCCATGAAATGTTGAAGGCTTTTGCCGATTTTCTAGAGAACAATGAAAATACAATCCGTAAAAAGATGGAGCTTCAACCCTGGGTAACATTTTGCGATTCTAGATGCGCTTTCTGCTATTATCCTTCAACAATTCTAACAAACATGAACGTTATTGAGCCTTATTTGGCAGCCTTGAAGAAAGAGCTTAAAATGTATGCAGAGACAAAGTATATGCGGACAAGCGAGTTTGATGAAATCGTCCTCGGAGGAGGAACCCCGACAATTCTGTCAGCTGAACAGATCATAGACATCATTTCCTTCTGCAAAAGCAACTTCAACATAAGCAGCAAATACATGATAAAAGTAACAGCTTCAACGCATAACACTGACGAGTACAAACTTGAAAAGTTCGCAGATTATGGAGTGCTTCAGCTGGATTTAGGCGTCCAAACTTTTAACAACAAGATAAGGCGCATGCTTTTCATTCCAGACAGCGGAGAACACGCGGAAGAAGTCATAAGGAAGGCAAGAAAGCTTGGACTTTACGCATGCATAGACTTAATGTACAACCTTCCAGGACAAACCTTGGAAGCATGGAGGGAAGACGTTAAAAAAGCAATAGAACTAGAGGTTGAGGGCATAGATTGTTACCCGCTTGAAATTTATCCAGGAACCCTTCTTGAAATGCAACTTAAAAATGGCACAGTACCTCAACCGCAAGATTGGAAAACAGAAGCTTTAATGTACATAGAGGCCTTAGAGTTGTTAACAAAAGCGGGCTACATACCTGTAGGACATGATAGGTTCACGAAAGTTAAGGAGCACATAGAGGAGTCTTGTGTGCACGGATGGCCGTGGGCAGGTCAACTAACAACAGGAGCAGGATGTTTCATGGGATACATATGGAGGTATTCCTACCAGAACATTGCAGAAGTCAATAAATATATTGAATGCGTGAAAAATGGCGTATTTCCAATAGCGAAACTTCACTGTTCTACAGATGAGGATATGATGCGGAAGATGATGCAACGTTTATACATTAGGCTACCAGTAGACAAGAAAGAATTTAAAGCGAAGTTTGGGAAGTTCCCTGAAGAGGTTTTTCCCGATGCAATAAGGAGACTTAAAGATAAGGGCCTAATTGAAATAGATGATAACGAAATAAGACTTACAAAGCTTGGCGACATATGGCGGATAAATATCGTATGGGAGTTCATCTAAGCTTATTAGGAGAATAGAGGACTAAAATCTCTAGCCCACCAATTACCAATTTTATTGATGCTCCCTAGGAGAATTTAAATAATTCCATTTGATAAAGACATGAAAAACGCGGAGAAAATGGTGGAAAATGAGCCCTAAGATTCTGCTGGTTAACCCTAATGTGCCCGCTAGCTCTCCTTGGGGCCTTTCAAAAATGCTTCCTCCATTAGGTTTGGCCTATGTCGCCGCTGCTCTTGAAAAAGCAGGTTTCGAAGTAGAAGTTTTCGATAATTACGCATTTAAAAAAGATGTAAGCTATCTAAAGTCTCTTGTTGAGAAGCATCAGCCTGAAATGGTAGGTATAGGCTGCAATTCAGTTACCTACAGGCAATGCGTTGAAATGGCTAAAGTTGCCAAGGAAACAGACCATTCATGCAAAGTTGTTGTTGGAGGGCCACACCCCTCTTACATGCCTGAAACAATGTTGCAACATCCGGAAATAGATTATGCTGTTTTAGGAGAAGGCGAACGCGCCATAACTGAGTTAGCAGTTCTCGCTGCAGAGAAAAACTTGGATTCAAAGGCTATCCATAAGGTTGCAGGAATCGCCTATAGGCATGACGGAAAAATTGTAAGAAACGCTCCAAAGTTCATTGAAAACTTGGATGAAGTACCTTACCCTGCGAGAAAACTGCTCCCAATGCACCTTTACGATAGAAAGTTCGATTTCCTCGGAGTTGACCCTGTAGACACCATGAACGTTGTGCGCGGATGCCCCTATAAATGCGCCTTTTGCGAAAACAGAAGACTATGGGGAGACACTTGTAGGCTTTTCAGCCCAAGCAGGGTTGCAGATGAAGTGGAACACCTTATTAACAATTTTAACACAAAAGGAATCTACTTTGTTGGAGACAACTTCACCATTAACCGAAGTTGGGTTTTGAAAGTTTGCGAGCTGCTAAGAAAACGGGATTTAAATGTTGAGTGGATTTGCGACACTAGAGTGGACTTAGTTTCAAGGGAACTTTTAAGGGCTATGAAGCATGCTGGCTGCAGAACCATATGGTTCGGTGTTGAATCCGGTTCGCCACGAATTTTAAACAAACTTAATAAAGGCATTGCACTTGATCAGGTGGTGAAAGCGGTTGAACTTTGCAGAGAAGAAGGCATAAAAATTGCGTGTTCCTTTATGCTAGGCATACCTGGAGAAAAACTTGAGGATATGAAGGCATCCCTTAAATTTGCCAAGCAAATTAATCCAGACTGGTGCCAATTTAACATATTCATCGCGTGTCCTGGAAGCAACCTTTATGATGAGGTTGTTCAAAAAGGACTTTATGACCGAATGGACGACTTCTTAGCTTATGTTAAGACAGAGGAGTTTAACTATGAATCACTGCTAAGAATACAGCAAAGATTTCATAAAAGTTTCCATCGGTCACCAAAAAGAGTTATACAACGATTAAAAGGAAAATTTCTCAGTTTTCAGAAATGAAAAGTAAAACTTCCTTTCAAGCAGACGATTTAGGACTATCATTTTCTCTTATTAATCGGGAGCTTCTCTTAAAGAATAAGGCTCAATAGGAGAAGAATGGGCACTAAGATAATTGACGCGAAAAGTATCATCACAACATTGCGTATTTTCAATGCTCGGAGAATATGCTTATACGATGGTTCTTCAAGGCCATCACCTACAACATAGTGTCCAGGCTTCTCAAGGCGGACACGTAAGGCTCCAGCCATAGCAGCCATGAGCCAACCGTGGTTCCTGCTTGGAGTTTTAGCATGATCTCTGAATGCAATTTTCCATGCCTCTTTGTAACCTTCTCTTAGAACAGCGGATGCTATGACTATTAGAAGCGTTGATAGCCTAGCTGGAATATAATTTGCGATAGTGTCTAATGTTGCAGAAAACCAGCCTATGTTGATGTGCTCTGGGTCTTTGAAACCAACCATGCCATCAAGGGTGTTTATAGCTCTAAAAGCGACGGCTCCAGGTACACCGAAAAAAATGTAGTAGAAAATGGGTGAGAGTCTAAAGTCTGTTAGGTTCTCAGCCATGGATTCTATAACGGCTGATGATATTTGGGAGCCAGTCAAGTTTTTCATGTCTCTCCTTGAAAAATGCGCATATTTCTTGGCTTCTTCAAGGTCTTCTTTTTCTATGGCTTTAGCTGCGGCTATGCTCCAGTCCGTCTCAAGTTTTATACACATAGTGAACTTTAGAATAATAGCGCCTATAATTATGTAGGCAATAACTCCCAAGTAAATGTACACGAATTCAAGTATAAAATATGTTGGAACCGTAAAGGCAGCTACGACAGCTATGACTAGCAGAACACCATTGAACTTTTCTATTTTAGGATTCTGATTTTTCAAGCGCCCATCCAATATTTTGGTTAATTTTCCCATCCAAACTGTTGGGTGAAGTTTAAACCTAAGTTTCCAGGGAGCCTCTGGCGTAGGGTCACTTATGAGAAAATCTAGGAATACCGCCAGCAGTAACGTGCTAAGAGCCGTCAGAAAACCTAGTATATAACCACCAACCTAGCAAAATTTTCCTTAGAATCCCCAAAGCGCCACTACGCCCAAGAAACTGTAACTTTTGATTTGTATTGGCTATCCTCAAGATTAATGCTCCCAGACTAACCAAGACTTTATTGCACATGGCTTCCTTAAGTTTTAGGGTGAAATGTTAAAGTTTTCGTTAGGTGAGAAAAGATTCAAGTTCATGTTCAAGGTTTTAGGTTTTACTTTTTTCTCTTTTGAGGGTTGCTATGTTTGTGGCGTGCATGCAGGAGTGAAGGGAGTTTTCCCTGAGTGTTTTGGGTATGTAGGCGCATGCTTGATCTGATTCGAAGTAGTCACCTGTGTGGGCGTAGGCTCTGGTTCTGCACCCTCCGCATATGTCTCGGTACTCGCAGATTCCGCATTTACCTTTCAAGTTGTTTGGGTCTTTTAGTCTGCTGTAAAAGTCGGACTTTTGAACGTCTTCCCAAAATTCTTTGAGGCTCTTCTCGCGTATGTTTCCTATTTTCAATCCTTCTGAATAAAAGCAGGGGATTACGTCTCCGTTTTCAAGTACGCTTAAGTATCCGCCAAATAGGAAGTATACGCATTTTCCTCCGAACTCATTGTTGAACCACTCCCAGAACCTTGAAGGGTTCCTCTCTTTGTATATGCGAGCGAAAAATGGGCAATGTATATGGAAGTCGAACTTTTTCTTATATGGTTTATTTATTAAGTCATATAGATGATTTAGAACCCATTCATATTGTTCGGGGGTTGGTTCAAGTTGTAGTTTCCCCCGAGCCCTTCCACAAGGAAGCAGATGATTAAACCATACGAACTTGGCGCCGTATTCCTCAGCTAAATCTATTATGTGGTCTGTATGCATATAATTTATCGATGTGATGGCCATTGAAATGCCATTTAAGATTTCAGCTTTGGAAAGTTTCTGGATTGCTGATAAACCTGCCTTATAAGAACCTTTGCCGCGTATTATATCGTTTACTTCTTCGGGGCCGTCTAGGCTTATGGATGTGAAAACCTCGTTTTTTACAAGGTTGTCGTATATGTCTCCATCGACGAAGTAACCGTTTGTTAGAAGGCATATTTTGAGACCTAAACTCCTCGCGTAGCCTATGATCTCGAAAACATCCTTTCTCACGAGAGGTTCTCCGCCCTTCAGTCCGAACCATTCTGACCCGAATTCGTAAATCTGATCTACGAGGCGCATGGCTTCTTTTGTGGTTAATTCGTCGGGTGCAGGTTTCGTCTTTGCCTCTACATTGCAGTATAGGCAGTTGAGGTTGCAGGCTCTCGTGGCTCTCCAAGATGTGATGAGTAAAGGTCCTCTTGTTTTGTAAAAGGACATTTTGAATCACCATACCTAACGTTTGTTCCAAGTTTTAAACGTTTTCTTATAACTAAAGTTTTTGGTAAATGCATACTTCAGAAAATATAGGCTGCTGGTCAAGGCATCTCTTTAGTTTTTGCGATCTGCCAAAAAAGAACATTTGCTGAAGCGATCACTGTGCCGGAATAATAAAATGTATGTTTTTGGCTTTTGAATAGATCAACTGCAGCGGCATTTGTTGTGTTAACTTTAAGTTCGATGAAGAGATTGCTTTTTGAAGGAATGGTTACGTTGCCACTTTTCATAGTGCCTAGAAGAGCCTTTTGGCTTTCATTGTTACTGATAAATAATGTAAGATTGAAGGAGATGATGTTTATGTCAATTTCGGAAGGATTATCGATGTTGAAAAATACAACGCCAACAATGCGAGTTTGGTTAATTAGAATTAGATTCGTGCTCTCCTCAACCACCTTCAATTTACTCAGCGCGTTCACAGCAGTATAGTCTGCAAAAAAATAGCTCCCAACCAGAAAAACGATGCTTAACAAAAAAACATTACTATAAGCCAAGTCCTTTTTAACTTCATGCTCATCCTCTTATCTAAGCCTCTTTAAATGCGGCAGAAAAAGGGGATAAGTAAAATTTAAGACTATTGCTAGTTGAGTTATAGATAAATTTGAGGCTGAACAAATTGGATATCTTAGAAGACATAAAGAGAAGACGAAGCATAAGGTCCTTTAAAAAAATTGAAGTTCCTAACGATGTTGTGGAAAAGCTTATTGACGCGGCAAGGTGGGCACCATCAGCAGGTAACATTCAACCATGGGAGTTTATAGTTGTGCGCAACCCAGAAACTAAGGCAAAGCTTGCAAGTGCAGCGTTGAGGCAAACATTTGTTAAAGAGGCGCCAGTAGTTATAGTTATCTGCGCTGATGAAAACCGTGCTTTGCAAGGTTATGGGTTCCGCGGCAAAACCCTATATTGTATTCAGGATACGGCTGCCGCTGCACAGAACATTCATTTGGCTGCTCATTCTTTGGGTTTAGGAACGTGCTGGGTTGGGTCTTTCAGAGAAAACGAGGTGGCGGAGATCCTTAAAATACCTGAAGGCATAAAGCCAGTGGCAATAATCCCGGTTGGTTATCCTGCTGAATCTCCAGAGCCTCCAAACAGAAGATCCATTAGCAGAATAGTTCACTATGAAACTTTTTAATCCTTAAATTTCCTTGCTTTTTACATGGGATTAAAAACTTTTAATGCTTCAACTGCCTAAATTTAATGTGTAACCGATAACCTTAAAATGATAGTCTGTTTGTGTTTTGTGAGGCTTAAGATGGCTTCGGGGCGACCAAAAGCTTCAAGAAAACTAGTTCATGGTTTCATATACTTGTTAACACATCCTCTGCAATTAAAACATATTATCATAAGGGAAACTCGATACAGGCTTAGACATCAAAGTAAGCAGAAGTGGGTGGAGTGGCAGTTATATGACGCTTGCATGTCAACGCCGCTGCACAGTACACCAGTAGCTCATGCACGTCCCCTTAATGTGGCAAGAGTCCAGACTATTTCAGACATGATCAGCCGCATAGGTAACGGCTTATGTGTTTTAGATGTTGGGTGTGGAGATGGATCTATTGGCGAACCTCTAAGGGAAAAAGGTAACAGGGTAATATCTGTAGAATTGCCAAAGATTGTTAAAATTGCTCAGAGCCATAGGGTTCCGTTGCTTGTAGCTGGCGACGCAGAGCATTTAGCTTTTGCCTCTGAAAGCTTTGACGTGGTTATAGCCTCTGAAGTTGTAGAGCATTTGTGGGATCCCCTTAGCTTTTTTAATGAGGCTTACAGGGTTCTCAGAACTAATGGTTACTTGGTAATGTCTACTCCTGAAGGGTTGGAAAGTTTGCGTTACGATTCTCATAAGCATTATTTTACAGAGGAAGGCTTAAGGCGGATGCTTGGTGCAAGGTTTTCTTTACAAGAAGTTAAACGATTGAAGCCTATGGGAGCCCCAACACCAACGCTTATACTACTATTTCGTAAGCTTTGATCAAAGAGCGATATGCTTTTCTCCTTCATATTGAGCATTGCGAAACTTTAAACCCATGGTTTATTCGCTTTTTAACTGAAGAAAAGCTAGTTATAATTTTATCACACTTCAAGACTTTTATCTCTTCAGTTGGGCTCTAACCTCTTGTATGAAAAATTTATAAGGCTTAAACTTTGATTTATGTATCGAGTGACTTTGAAAGGAGAAATAAAAATGAAAACTTCAAGAAACTTTCTTAAAGCTATTGCTTTGGCTTTGACTTTAGTTTCTTTAATGCTTGTGGCAACGCCTGTACAGCCAGTTGAAGCTCAGCAGCTCGCGACGCAACAGCCAAGCATAACAATACCTTCTGGCGTTACTCCTAATATTGTTGTTCCTACAACAGCCTTAATGAGTGTTAGACCTACTGTTGTGGGCCTTAACCAGATTGTATTAGTTAACTTGTTTCCTCTACCAGCGCCTAATGCGAATCGAAAATTCAAAGACCTAAAAGTGACCATAACCAAGCCGGATGGAAGCCAAGAAGTTGTAAAAATGGATTCCTATGTTGCAGATGGAACGGCATGGTTTGAGTGGATTATGGATAAAGCGGGCACATGGCATTTCAAATTTGATTTCCCAGGAATATACTATCCAGCAGGAAATTACTCTCTAGGCGATATTTACACAACAGCCCAGCCAGGGGGAAGCACATATACGCAATCAGCATACTACCAGCCAAGCTCATCCAAAGTAATGAACGTTACAGTGCTGGAAGGCTACGTGGCGCTTTCTTGGCCTGAAATGCCGCTTCCAACGGACTACTGGACAAGACCAGTACCCTATGAGTATAGAGAGTGGTGGAGGATTGCTGGAAACTGGCCTTGGCACGGTCCTGCAGGCGATTCATATGGTCTAGCGCGCGAGCTATGGAACAAACTCTATCCTAACACGAACCCATACTATGGTGGACATATGGGCGCAGCTGGAGTGACGCCAGGCGGGTTCGGTGCTCATCGTGGCCACTTCACTCCATGGGTCCAAGGACCAAACAGTCCACATGTAGTATGGAAAAAACAGTATACAATAGCAGGCATTATCGGAGGCGACTATGGATTTGAAATCAACGATGTCAACATTTTCGCTTCTAGCGGTGTGGGACGTTATCCCCAGATAATATATGCTGGCAGAGCCTACGAAGTCTATACAAAACCTGGAAGCGGAAAAACCGCGGTAAACTATTGGATGTGCTACGACATACGCACAGGGGAAGTGTTCTGGGAAAGACCGCTAACGGTAGGCGAATCAGCACCCACAGTCATTGAATACTTTAACCAAGGGCTTTTACCAGGCGGCGCAGTTACTGGAGTGCATGAACACGTGACATCCGTATACTTCTTGTCTATAGGCGGCGGATATCTGAGAAAGTATAGTCCATGGACAGGAGCTATGGTCGGCAACTATTCAATTGCTCCGTTGACAACGGGCTACTACTACAGAAACGGATACGCCCTAAGCGTGCAAAACCTAGGCGGAGGAAAATATCGCCTAATAAACTGGACTACCTTTGGCGAATCTACAACTTTAACAGCAAGAATAAAAAACAACGTAACATGGCCGTGGTCAAGCTTGCCGGAAACCACCGATTTTAACGTGGGCATATCCGCTCTAGTGGCGAAAACTTTCGTTGGAGGAGCACCTGCCAACACAACTATAACAGCTGCCAAATTGAAAGATGGCACGGTGCTATGGACCAAAACAATTCCAGAATGGGAATACAGCGGAGCCTGCGATTACGCTGACCACGGAAAAATCGCCATATTGACAGAGCAAGGATATTTCGTAGCCTTAAATCTTAATGATGGAAGCCTAGCTTGGAAGAGTGAACAGATGGAGTATCCTTGGGATACAGGCGGCTTCGGAGGCTACAATGTGCTCTCAGCCTACGGCCTACTTTACCGGAATGGCTATGCGGCCGTTTACGCCTTCAACTGGACTAACGGAAAAATAGCCTGGAAATACCATTCACCCGCAGCCACCCCATACGAAACTCCGTACATCGACGAAAACGGCAACCCAGTTTATTCCACAAACATCGGTGGCGCAATTGCCGACGGAAAATACTACATATACAACACTGAACACTCAGCCACCGTACCCATCACCAGAGGATGGCAACTGCATTGCCTTAACGCCACCACAGGTGAGCTCCTATGGAAAGTAGGCATACCAGGCGCAGCATCTAAACATACCACAGATATAGGTCCCATAGCTGACGGCTACTTAACACTCGCCAGCAGCGACGGCTACATGTATGTCATTGGTAAGGGCAAAAGCCAGACGACGGTTACTGCTTCGCCTAAGACTTCGGCTAAGGGAAGCCAAGTGCTTATTGAAGGCACTGTTTTGGATATGTCGCCTGCCCAGCCTGGAACGCCCTGCGTAGCCAAAGAAAGCATGGCCACGTGGATGGAGTATCTGCATAAGCAGATGCCAATGAATGGACTTTGGGGAAATGAAACTATAACTGGTGTTCCAGTGACGCTTACAGCTATTAAAGATGGCAAAGTCATAGACCTAGGCACGGTTACAACCAACGGGTATTATGGAACGTTTAGCTTTGCTTGGACACCTGAAGAAGAGGGCACATACACGAT
>JBNASL010000030.1:0-13843 GCA_049717905.1 Candidatus Bathyarchaeales archaeon
TTTATTTTCTACGTTTTAGGTGCTTTATACTTTAAGAGGTCCTTTGCTATTGTTGCCACAAAATCTGGCGAGAACATGTTTAACACTGCAGGATTGCTTCTGCTTGTAGGCGCTATTTTAACTATAATCCTTATTGGCTTAATACTTATGCTTGTAGCATGGATACTTGTTGCAATAGGCTTCTTCTCAGTAAAGGTTCCTACCACGCAGCCTCCTTTAACCCCAGCACAGCCTCCGCCCCCTCCACCATAAACCCTCATTTCCCTTTTTATTTTTTCCAAAACTGTTAAACCTTAAAACATCTATTCAGCAGATAAGGGACGATTTAAAATGAGTGCAATTTCAGACAAAAAATACGCTGGAAAATGTGTTGATTGTGGTTCACCCTTGGAGCTTTACGAAGTTGATTTTGATAAAGGTAAGCGTATTATGCAGTGCACCAGATGCGGGCTATACCACTTTTACAAGAAAGACTTTTTCGGCAAGTGGAAGCTTGTTAAGGCTGGAAGGATTTCAGATTTGTGGCGAAAGTAAAAGCGTTTAGCATATTCTTGGAACAGGGTCGCCTATAGGCCTAGCAATTATTCTTTTTCCACTTACCACCGTTTGCATGGCCACTCCGTTAAAGTCTGCTGTGGCCTCACCTATGATTTCCGCGTCTTTCCCCTCTATTGTTGTCTTTAAAAGCTCTAAAACTTCTTCAGCTTTCTCTCTTACAACCCCTATGATTACTTTTCCCTCATTTCCAACTTCAAGAGGATCCAAACCCAGCATTTCGCATGCAGCTTGCACGTTCTCTCTAATTGGAATCTTATCCTCATGCACTAGTATGCCAACCTTAGATTTTTCGCTGAACTCGTTTAGAGCGTCGGCTAGGCCTCCTCTCGTCGGGTCTTTCATGGCTACTATGCCGCCTACTTCGCCGAGCAAACGTTGAATTAGACGGTTTAAAGGTCTTACGTCAGACTTTGTTTCGCTTCCAAAGCTTAGGCCTTCTTGTGCAGATAAAACGGCTAGTCCATGGTCGCCGATGGTTCCAGACAAAATGATTTTGTCGCCAGCTCGAAGGTTTGAGTCGAGAACCCAGCGCGCATTAAAATCCCGTCTAAACTCCTTTACAACTTTAATGTTTTTCTCTAAAGCGCCGGTTCTTCTGCCAACCCCTGAAACATTTATCACGCAGCCGCCAAGATTGCCTCTTTCTACGACTTTAGTGTCGCCCGTAACAATGTTCACGTTGGCTTCTTTGCATGTTTGCCGCATGCTGGCCAAAATTCTCTCAAAATCTTCTAGGGGTAAGCCTTCTTCCAAAACGAAGCCACAAGTCAAAGCGTAAGGTTCAGCTCCTAAAACTGCAATGTCATTAACGGTTCCAGATACTGCTAAGCGTCCAATGTCGCCGCCTGGGAAGAATATGGGTTTAACAGCGTGGGAATCGCTCTTTAAAACAATATCGCCAACCACTGCCGCATCATCCAAAGCCTCAAGAGAGACTTCGGCGTCGCCTAAGCCGCCAAAATATTTGACAATGTAATTTTTAACGAGGTCGTGCATGACTGTTCCGCCGGCACCATGCAACATGGTAATATTCTTGTCCTTTACTTCCATCACTTTCACAACTCGCTTCAAACTCTGGATACCTAATTTCAAAGTTGAACATAAACGCATCGTAGGCAACTGGCAGACTCTATGAGGCAAACTTAAAAATGCGTAAGTTGATGGAAAACCATATAAATCGCCATGTAGCTGTTCAATTGCACAGTTGGAGAGTCTATCAAGTGCCAAAATGGGGATACTCCATACCAGAAGAAGCGTTAGACCCTGAAAAAACCGTTAAGGCAAGCGGGCGAGAGGTTAGGGTATCCCATAAATCAGCCCGTGAAGTATGCAGGTCCATCAAGGGGATGACGCTTATCCAAGCTAAAAGATACCTGCGCGATGTTATGGCTAAAAAGAAGGCTGTGCCCTTCACAAGGTTCAAAAAGAAGGCGGGACACCGCCACGGAATAGAAAAAGCTTACGCTGGAAGATATCCAGTTAAAGCAGCAAAACAAATCCTAAAAATCCTTGAAGGCGCAGAAGCCAACGCTGAAAACAAGGGTTTAGACACTGAAAGGCTTAAGATAATTCATGCGGCCGCCTACCCTGGAATGAAAATTAAACGGTATATGCCAAGAGCTCAAGGAAGGACCACACCGAAATTTGAAACCTTATGCCACATAGAATTAGCCCTAGAAGAGCAGCCGGAAACAGCGGAGGAAGCCTGATGGCTGTTGTCAAGCATTTTATATCAGAATCTAGAAAAAAGACGGAAATCGACGAGTTTCTGCAGAGAAAACTTGAAAAAGCTGGATATGGCGGAGTGGACATTTCAAAGACTCCGCTTGGGACTCACATAGTGATTTATGCCATGCGTCCCGGACTGGTTATAGGAAGAAGCGGAGAAACGATACGCGAGCTTGCAAGGATTTTAGAAGAGCATTTCAAAATTTCAAATCCGCAAGTTTCAGTTTCTGAAATTGAAGTTCCAGAGTTAAACGCTTACATTGTTGCTTCCCGCGTAGCCTCAGCCCTGCAAAGAGGAGTACATTTTAGACGTGCAGGTTTTTGGGCTTTAAACCAGGTTATGGAAGCTGGAGCCTTAGGCGCGGAAATAATTATTAGCGGAAAACTGCGCACCGAAAGAGCGAGAAGTGAAAAGTTCAGAAGCGGATACTTGCCAAAATGCGGAGACCCAGCACTAAAGTACATGAGAAAGGCAGAAGTTCACGTTCAACTGAAACCTGGCATATACGGCGTAAAGGTTCGAATAATGCCTCCAGATGCCAAGTTCCCAGACAAAATCCAAATAGTCGAGGCTCCTCCACCAGCTGAAGAAATAGAAAACGCCTCTAGCGAAGCCGAAGAAACAAGCAGCAAAAACGAGGGAGCAGTGGAATAGATGCCAATACTTAGGGTTAAAGAAATAAGGGAAATGTCCTCTGAAGAGCGGGCTAAAAAGCTTAACGAATTTAGAACAGAGCTTCTTAGGCTAAAAACCATGGTTAAGGCTGGAGGCAGCGTGGAAAACCCTGCAAGGATAAAGGAACTACGTAAAGCCATAGCCAGAATATTAACCATAGAAAATGAGCAGAAACTTGGCTTAAGGCCAGTGAAAGAGGGGAAGAAAGAGAAATGAAAGTAACGCCGGACATAATACGCTGCGAATTTATTGGAACAGAGGCGAAAATTGCCAAAAGCAGAAACCGCGACTGTAAGGGCATGCGCGGAAAAATAATTGATGAAACACGAAACACGTTCACTATTCTTCATGAAGATAGAAAGAAACAAATCATAAAGGATTCCTCTATCTTCCATTTTATGTTCTCTGATGGAACTGTTGTAGAAGTTGACGGAAAACTTCTTGTTGGAAGACCAGAAGATCGCCTTAAAAAACGCATCAGGAGGTTATGGTGATGTCCATAACTTTTAAAAAGCCTAAAAAAGCCTGCAGCGACAGGAATTGTCCCTTTCACGGAAGCCTCCCAATAAGAGGGCGCATATTGGAAGGCGTGGTTGTTAGTGCGAAAATGGATAAGACTGTCATAGTTAGGTATGACTATCTTCGTTACGTTCCAAAGTTTATGCGCTACGAGAGAAGCCACAGCCGAATACCTTCCCACAATCCGCCATGTATAGAGGCAAAGGAGGGAGATCGCGTCACAATAGCCGAATGCCGCCCCATAAGTAAAACAGTATCCTTCGTTGTTGTTGAGAAAAAGGAGGAGAAGTAAAATGGCTGCAAAGGCGAAGGCAAGGGGCTTAGTTGCAAAAGGCATAATTGGTCAAAGACCCAAAATCTCAAAGGGTTTGCCAGCTGGCTCCATATTAAAATGTGCTGACAACACCGGAGCTAGAGAATTGCGTCTAATTCAAGTTATGGGTTATAAGGGGCGATTAAGACGTGTGCCTTCCGCAGCGGTAGGCGACCGAATCACCGTTTCAGTTAGACATGGAACACCAGACATGCGGAGAAAAATTTTCCAAGCAGTTGTGGTTAGGCAGAGGATGCCCTTCCACAGAGTGGACGGCATCTGGGTTCAATTTGAAGATAATGCGGCCGTAATAATAACTCCAGATGGAGAAATGAAGGGTTCAGAAATCCGTGGACCAGTGGCAAAGGAGGCTGCGGAAAGATGGCCGAGAATAGCAAGCGCCGCCAGCATAATAATCTAGCAAGGTGAAAAAATGACGCAAACAACGACTCAAACAGCAAAACCTGCGAAACAAAGAAAAATGCTTTTCCAAGCGCCAGACCACATACGCCACAAACATTTTGCTGCTCCCCTTTCGCCGGAACTGAGAAAATCTTACAGAACTAGAAGCCTTCCAGTGAGAAGCGGAGACACGGTTCGCATAATGCGAGGCGACCGCAAAGGCTTTGAAGGAAAAGTAACCCGCGTTAACAGGAAAAAATATAGGATTTATGTTGAAGGCTTAACACGCGAAAAAGTTGATGGAACAACCATCTTTGTTCCAATTCACCCTTCAAAGGTTATGATAACAAAGCTTAATCTTGACGATAAATGGCGGAAGGAAATCTTGGAAACGAGAAAGAAAGCCAAAGAAATAGTTGAGGCAACCGTAGAAAAGCCTTTAGAGATGGCGAAAGTGGAAGAAAAACTCGTTGAGGAAAAAGGAGCTGTAAAAGAGTTGCCGCCTCCGGAAAAGCAACCGAAAAGAAGGAGGAAGGCAGCTAAAAAGGTAGCTAAAAAACCAGAGGAAAAAAAGGTGGAAGAAAAAGAAAAGAAGAAACCGCGGGCAAAGCCAAGAAAGCGAAAAACTGAGGAGGAACCTAAAGTTGGGTAAGAAAGGGGGCTCAACCGTTTTAAAACGTAAACCAGCTCCAAGATCATGGCCTATTCACAGGAAAGAGTTCGTTTGGGTTGTAAAACCAACTCCGGGACCACATTCTCTCGAAACTTGTCTACCTCTCACCATAATTTTACGAGACATCCTTGGAGTCGCCAAAACAAGGAAAGAGGCAAAAATAATAGCCTCGCAGGGAAAAGTGTGTGTTGATGGAAAGGTTAGGTGGGACGACAGTTTTCCAACTGGGCTAATGGATGTTGTTTCCTTGCCAGACGCAGGCAAAGATTTCCGCATATTGCCCTCTCATAAAGGTTTAATTCTTCACCCGATAACCAAAGAAGAGGCAAGCTTCAAACTTTGCAGAATAGAAAACAAGACAGTTGTTAATAACGGACATATACAACTGAATCTCCACGACGGTTCAAACCTTTTGGTGAAAATTGCTGATCCAAATAACCCTCAAGAAGACGTTTACGACACTTTCGACACGGTTAAAATAAGCCTTCCCGAAAGACAGATTCTCCAACATGTCAAAATGAAAGAAAATGTTTTTGCAATTGTAACCAGCGGAAAAAACATGGGAAAATACGGTAAAGTTGTTGAAATAGAAAAGCCAAAGGGAAAGAAACGCAGGGACGCCATAGTAACCATTGAAGATGGAAAGGGAAACCGTTACCAAACAATATTGAACTTCGTCTTTGCCCTAGGCGAAACCAATTCCCTAATATCCTTGCCGGAGGCATCTCAAATTGTCTGAGGATGACATTCGAAGAAGATGGGAAGAAAATCCCATGCTTAAACCAAGAATTGAAAAGGTTGTCGTTAACATAAGTGTCGGAAAATCAGGAGAACCTTTGGAAAAAGCTTCGAAGGTTCTGAAGGAATTAACTGGTCAAACACCTTGCAAAAGGAAGGCAAAGAAAACCATAAGAGACTTTGGAATTAGAAGAGGCGAACCGATAGCTTGCATTACAACACTCAGAAAAGAGAGGGCGATGGAATTTCTTAAAAAAGTTTTACATGTGGTGGATAACAAATTATCTAGGAACTGTTTCGACGAAAACGGCAACTTCGCTTTCGGCATAAAAGAGCACATAGAAATCCCAGGGGTTAAATATGATCCGGAAATAGGCATATTCGGCATGGACATCTGTGTTTCTCTTAATCGTCCTGGGTGGCGAGTTAAAGATAGGCAAAGAGCAAAAACGAAAATCGGTTCAAACCATGCATTGACGCCTGAAGAAGCCATGGTTTTCGTTAAAGACACTTTGGGGGTTGAAATAGTCTAGCTTGGAGGAAAAGTTATGGGTAAACAGAAGCCTAAAAAAGAAAGGAAATATGGCAAAGGCGCCCGGCCATGCGCCAGATGCGGATCGTATGGACCTGTTATTAGGCGTTATAATTTATATTTGTGTAGGCATTGTTTTAGGGAAGTAGCCAAAAAACTTGGCTTTGAAAAATATGAGTGACGAGGAAAGCGTGATGGATGCATTATCAAACGGCTTGACAACCATCTTGAATAACGAGCTGCGCAATAAACGCGAATGCGTAATTAGCCCAGCCTCTAAACTTCTCGGCAAAGTTTTAAGGGTTATGCAGCTAAACGGCTATCTTGGAGAGTTCGAATTTATAGACGATGGGCGTTCTGGCAAATTCAAAGTCCAACTTTTAGGAAGGATAAACAAGTGTGGAGCCATCCGACCGCGCTTTCCCGTGAAAGCTGACGAAATTGAAGATTGGGAAAGAAAGTTTCTCCCATCAAGAGAAGTGGGATTACTAATTATTTCAACATCTAAAGGCGTGCTTTCTCACAGAGAAGCAAAGGAAAAGGATATTGGAGGTAGACTCTTAGCATTCGTTTACTAAAAGAAGGGATACAAATGCGCGCTATTGAGGTGTCAAAGGTCATTCAAGTTCCAGACGACGTGGAGGTTACTCTCGAAGGAAAAAAGGTCACTGTCAAAGGTGTGAAGGGAACCTTAACTAGAGACTTTTCTCAAGCCCCAATTTCCATGGAGTTTCAAGGCAAAAGCATCCGAATATGGGCTGACTGGCCGAGGAAAAAGGAAAGCGCTCTCGTCGGCACGGTTTATGCACATATTAACAATATGATTACCGGAGTTAGGAAAGGCTTCACCCACAAGTTGAAAATCGTTTTCTCCCATTTCCCAATCTCAGTTAAAGTTCAAGATAAAACCGTCTTAATTGAGAACTTTACAGGTGAACGTAACCCTAGGAGAGCAAAAATAATTGGCGATGCCAAAGTCAAAGTTTCAGGCGAAGACATAATCGTCCAAGGGATTAATTTAGAAGATGTAAGCCAGACAGCGGCAAACATAGAGCAAGCAACTAAGGTGAAAAGGAAAGATCCCCGTATATTCTTGGATGGCATATACCTATTTGAGCGAAGTGAGGGAATGGAACAGTGAAAGAGCAGAATACTGCCGCTTTAGAGAAAGCTTTGCGCATAAGGAAACGATTGAAAAGCAAGAAGCCGAATTTCGTCAGACACGAAAGTTGGCGGTATGACCGGTTAAAGGAGAATTGGCGCAGACCGCGGGGCATAGACAACAAGATGCGTAGAAAAATCAAGGGTTGGCCCTCCACGGTAAACGTTGGATACAGGGGACCGAAAGCCGCTAGGGGCGTTCATCCATCAGGCTACGAGGAAGTTTTAGTGCATAATGCTGAAGAGCTTAAGGGAATAAATCCGAAAACCCAAGCTGTGCGGGTCGCTCACACTGTAGGCAAAAGGACAAGAGCAAAAATTCTGGTGGAGGCAAGGAAAAAGAAAATAAAAATTCTGAACCTTGGAGAAGTTGAAGAGAAAGTTGAAGAAAAGGAAGAGGAACAAGTGACTGAGAGAAAAGAAGAGAAAGAGGAGAAAGAAGCAAAGCCGGTTGAAAAGGAGAAACCAAGAGCCAAGCGGAAAAAGGCGGAGAAACGTGAGGGGAGGAAGAAGGAGCAGTGACAAGCCTTAAAAGCCAGCGGCGTTTAGCATCGCAAATATTGAAGGTTGGGCAGAACAGGGTTTGGATAGATCCTAACAGGGTGGATGATGTTGAGGCTGCAATAACCCATGAGGAAATCAAAAAGCTAATTCACGAAGGGGTAATTAAACCATTAAAGGAGAAAGGTGTAAGCCGCGCAAGGGCAAGAGTTCTTCATGAAAAGAAGAAGAAAGGGTTAAGGCGTGGGCCTGGAAGCAAAACTGGTGCTTCTCGCGCAAAAATTTCCAAGAAAGAGGCTTGGATGAGTAAAGTTCGAGGATTGAGAAAACGGCTTCGTGAATTGAAGGAAAGCAAGATAATCAGTGAAAGCGCTTATCGAGATTTATATACTATGGTGAAAAGTGGAAGATTCGAATCAATAGCTGACATGGAACGTTACTTAAAGGCTCATGATCTTTGGAGGAAACGCTGATGGCAAAAAACTCGCGCTATTGCGTGCCATACCGCAGGCGAAGGGAAGGTAAAACAAACTATAAAAAAAGGAAAGCTTTAGTGGTCTCTGGGAAACCTAGGCTTGTAGTTCGCGGAACACTCAAGAATGTTCTCACCCAAGTTGTTGTGGCAAAACCCCATGGAGATGAAGTTTTAGTTTCAGCCCATAGCCGGGAACTCGAAAATTATGGATGGAAAGCTCCGCGGGGAAATCTGCCAGCAGCCTACTTAACTGGATTTTTATGCGGGTTTAAAGCCAAAGCTAAAGGTGTTAAAGAAGCGATTTTAGACATAGGGCTGCACTCTCCTTCGAAGGGTGCAAGGGTTTTCGCTGCATTAAAAGGAGTTTTAGACTCTGGTCTCAACATATCTCACAGCGAAGAGAAACTGCCAGATGAAAAGCGAATAAGAGGCGAACATATCGCACAGTATGCTAAAACCTTATTGGCAAATACTGAAAAGTATATGTTCACCTTCTCAAAGTATCTTGAAAGCAAGGTTCCTCCGGAAAGCCTTCCAGAGCACTTTACAGAGGTTAAAAAAGCTTTAGTTGCCGCGTTTAAGAGTGGAGGTAAAAATGTTGGCAGTTGAAAGAGCTGAAAGTTCAGAGCAGTGGGTTCCTAAGACGCGTCTTGGAAAGTTAATTCAAGAGGGTAAGATAACCTCTATTGAAGAGGTTTTTATGGAAGGCTTACCTATACGGGAACCTCAAATTGTTGATGCTCTACTTCCAGACCTTCAAGAGGAAGTTATAAACATAAATCTCGTGCAGAAACAGACGGACGCTGGAGAAAAGTCTAGGTTTAAGGCCATAGTGGCTGTTGGAAACAGAGACGGCTACATTGGACTGGGCGCTGGAAAAGCAAGCCAAGTGCGAACCGCCATAGAAAAGGCTGCCGCCGAGGCTAGGCTTAACCTAGTTCCAGTAAGAAGGGGCTGCGGAAGCTGGGAGTGCGGCTGCGGAAAACCTCACTCTGTGCCGTTTCAAGTGGAAGGCAAATGCGGCGGCGTAAAAATAGTTGTTATCCCCGGACCAAGAGGGTTGGGCTTAGTTGCCAGCGAGGTTGCCAAGGTTATTCTCGGGCTTGCTGGGGTAAAGGACTGCTGGACTAGAAGCTTCGGCTCCACCAGAACCGTCCCGTCTTTTGCGTATGCGATTTTTGACGCGTTGAAGAAAACCTATAGTCTAATAACTCCGATGGATTGGGTGAAGTAGTTGTCCGTTGAACCAGAAGAACGCAAATGCATTGCCGCTGTGAGAATTCGTGGAACCATAAGCGCACCGCTGCAAGTTAGGGAAACCCTTCGAATGCTAAATTTAAATAGAAACAATTATGCGGTTTTAATTGATAATAGGCCTTCATTTCTTGGAATGCTGAAGACTGCGCAGAACTTCATAACGTGGGGCGAAATTTCGAAAGAAACTATAGCGATATTGCTGGAGAAGAGGGGGAGACTTGTTGGAAACAAAAAACTGACAGAGGAATACGTTCAGAAAATTGGTTATAAATCCATAGAAGAACTTGCAGAGGCGGTATGCAACTGCAAAGTTGAATATTGGAAACTTCCCGATGTGCAGCCTTTTTTTAGATTGTATCCTCCAACCAAGGGTTTTAAGGGAAAAATAAAGAAGAGTTATGGTGCGGGCGGCGAGTTGGGATACAGAGGCGACAAAATTAACGACCTTCTAAAGCGAATGGTTTAACCGCTTTTATGCTTTAGATTTTGGCGATATATTTTATAGTCAGTTTGGAAATGCCATTGTAAAGTGAAGGAGATTCTGGCATGAAGTGGCGGAGAAGCGAAAGACGTCCAAAATGGTTCAAGATTGTAAGGAAATTGGATGAAGCTGAAAACGAAAGGGCTTCCAAAACTTCTAGAATTAAAAATTTAAAGGTTAGTGGAAGACCATACCCATACAGATATAGGAGCTCTAAAACCCTTAAAAAGGCAGTTTGGAAAGAACCCGAGCCTCTAGTAGACATATTCCATGAAAAAGACAGCGTAGTAGTTGTAGCCGAACTTAAGGGCTTTAAGAGGGAAAACATAAAAACCCACGTTGAAAAGCAAAGATTAGTTTTATCGGCGAAGGCTCAGGGGCGCAAGTACTATAAAAGCTTAAATCTTCCAAAAGGAGTGATTCCAGAAACAATGCGTATAACATATAAGAATGGAGTGCTTGAAATACGTTTGAAAAAAGCTTTAGAAGAAAAAGCCGTAAACAAATTGGCTGGTTAGGGAATGCCTCACAAGCTTAGGAAAATCAGAAAGAAGCGCGGTTCAAGAACGCATGGTTATGGCAGAGTAGGCCAACATAGGAAGTCTGGTTCTAAAGGCAGGCGCAAAGCTGGACGCCACAAACACGGTTGGTCTTACGTTATAAGGTATGAACCAGAATATTTTGGGAAAAAGGGTTTTACTTCGCCTAAAAGCTTGAGGCAAGAAGTCAAAATTATAAACGTTGGAGAACTTGACGAAGTGGCTGAAAAACTAAAGGGAACGGAGAAAGAAGGAAAGATTTTCGTAGATTTAGAAGGTCTAGGCTATACGAAGCTTCTTGGAGCAGGAAAAGTTACAAAGCCGCTGGTTGTGAAAGTGTCGTCATGCTCTAAATCCGCTGCTGAAAAAATAAAAGAGGCTGGAGGAAAAGTTCTAGTAGAATCTGAAGAAACCGAGGAGTAGTTGTTAACTCATGGCCGGCAGATTCCTAAGTCTCTTTAAACCCGTGGCCAGATTTGTTCCGGAAATCAAAGCTCCGGAACGTAAAGTGGGGTTTAATGAGAAACTTTTGTGGACGGCAATAGCTCTCATAATATACCTTGTAATGGCTAGCGAAGCTTGTCGTCTTTATGGAATTCCAGCTGAAGCCGAAGAAAGACTAGCCCCATTGAGAATAATTTTTGCTTCTTCTCGTGGCACTTTAATGGAGCTAGGCATAGGCCCAATAGTGACGGCTGGCTTAATTCTGCAGCTTTTGGTTGGCTCCGCAATGATAGAATGCGACATGTCTAAGCCTGAGGACAGATCCCTATTCACGACAGCAAGCAAAGTTTTCGCAATAATCCTGACAGGAGTGCAAGCATCAGCCTACATAATTAGCGGAATGTACGGCAGTTTGCCAGGAACAACGGCCATAATCGTTTTCCTACAATTATTAGCCGCTGGATTTATTGTTCTGCTTTTAGATGAACTCATTCAAAAGGGTTGGGGATTTGGAAGCGGAATAAGTCTTTTTATTATGGCTGGTGTTGCACAGCAAATATTTCTTGAGTGCTTCTATGTTTCTCCTCCTGTGGATGAGTATGGAAGTTCAGGGATTTTCGTTGCTTTAGTTCAGACGTTGATGGGTGGAAAACCCGTAACTGGGCTTTTGTTAAGGGGAAGCTATCCATCCTTAATAGGGCTTGTAGCTACAATAGCCGCGTTTCTAGCAATAATTTACATGGAAGGAGTAAGGGTGGAACTGCCCCTGTCTTATGCGGGATACCGCGGTTTTAGAAGCCGCTACCCAATAAAACTGTTATATGTATCTAATCTCCCGGTAATATTCGCTTCAGCACTCTTCGCCAACATATACTTCTTTTCCTATATTCTTTGGAGCCAGCCTTGGGGAAAAGACAACTTTTGGGTTAATCTCTTAGGCTGGTACAAAATGGAAGGTAGTCAATATGTGCCTGGCGGCGGACTTGTTTACTTCGTAACTTCCCCAGGTAACCTTTCACACGTCATAGCAGAACCAGTGAGAGCAATTGTTTATTTAGCAATTCTAATTGCTTTCTGTGTCATCTTCTCCCTTACATGGCTTGAGGTCGGCGGCTTAGGCCCATCCACAGTAGCCAAACAACTAGTAGATGCAGGCATGCAGATTCCAGGGTATAGGCGTTCCGGAAAGGCTGTGGAGCAGATTCTTAAACGCTATATTCCAGCGGTCACCATTCTCGGCGGAATTATTGTAGGCTTAATCGCTGGCCTCTCAGACTTCTTCGGAGTTTTCGGTTCCGGCATAGGAATACTGCTTTCCGTTGGAATAATCTACCAGTATTATGAAATATTGGTGCGAGAAAGAGCAGCTGAAATGTACCCGGCATTTAGAAAGCTGTTCGGAGGCTAAACCATGAGTAGGCATCTCCAACTGGAAAAAGTAATCAGCAACACATGTGAAAATAGTTATTAATGTTAACGGTAAAAGTCTAAAAGAGGTTGTGGAAAGATGCCCTTAGAAAACGCATGGTTAACAATCTTTATAATGCTTCTCGCTGCCACCATCACGTTTCTTACATCTCTTGCAAACCGCCTTCTAACAGACCCTGAGAAGTCCAAAGCTTGGAGGAAAGAGATTATGGACTGGAATACGCAGTTACGAAAGGCACAAAAAAGCGGAGATAAAAAACAAATCGAGAAACTTATGAAAAAACAACAGTACATACTCCAGCTTAATTCAAAAATTATGTGGCAATCCATGAAAGTGACTTTCCTATTTCTTATTCCCATCATCCTTGTATGGCAATTTTTAATAAGGATGTACGGAAGCCTTGATATCGCGTTTTTCCCTGGAATCGGGTCACAACTCGGTCCCTTTTCATCGCTGTACTGGTGGTACCTGCTGTGCTCTCTACTTTTCGGCTTAGTATTTTCCCACATGCTTGGGTTAACTAGCACGGAGTGATATGTCATGCCTAAACCAGCTCAACGCACTCGAAGCCGAAAACGTGTTTGTAAGGCTTTACCAGGAGGCCGCACAAGCACCCACTTTAAACTCGAAGTCACCGCCACAAGCAGTTGCAGCCATTGCAGCAAACCCTTAACTGGAGTCCCACGGCTCTCCCCATCAAAAATGGGAAAGTTAAACCGAACTAGAAGAAGAATTTGGCGAATTTACGGAGGGCAACTGTGCCACAACTGCCTAAAAGCCGCTCTAAAACAGGCAGCTAGAACCATAAATGCTGCGTGAGGGCTTCGCTGGATGAGTGGAAAGCCGTTGGTTATCTGCATCTGCGGAATGGCTGGAAGCGGAAAAAGCACCCAGGCAAAGAGGCTTGCTAAAAAATACGGCCTAAAATACTACTCAGGTGGAGAAGCCCTAAAGGCTTTAGCCATAGAAAGGGGCTACAAACCCATTGAAAAGGGATGGTGGGAAAGCAGAGAAGGCTTATCCTTTCTGGAAAATAGGGAGAAAGACCTCCAATTTGACAAGGCTGTGGACCAAAAACTTTTGGAAATAGCCAAACAGGGAAACGTCATTTTGGACAGTTGGACCATGCCGTGGCTTCTTAAAAACGGTTTTAAAGTTTGGCTGGAAGCCTCGCCGAGAAAAAGGGCTGAAAGGGTAGCTAAAAGGGATGGAATAAGCGTCAAAGAAGCCTTAGAAGCCCTAAGAAATAAGGAGGAGAAAACAAAGGCTATTTATAAGAGGCTTTACGGTTTCAGTTTAGGCGAAGACTTCACCCCATTCCACCTGATATTAGATACTGAAAATTTAACCGCCGAGGAAGTTTTCCAAGCTTTAAGCATGGTCTTGGATAAAATAGTTTTTGAGAAACGAAATTTCA
>JBNASL010000031.1:0-13369 GCA_049717905.1 Candidatus Bathyarchaeales archaeon
CGCAAAAAGCTTTTTGCGGGTTCTTCTTTGCGGAAGACTTCGTAGCCGGGTCTGAATAGGAGGTATTCGGAATGGGCTACATACCAGGAGTCGGTGCACTGCAAACCTAGAATAGTGAATATGGAGTTAGGGGGGCCTAAAGAAACAAAGCGGACAATCATTGTGCGTCCTTTCATTGAATCCTTGAGTAAGCCCTTTACCTCTGCAAGGCCTTTGTCTCTATCGATCTGGTTTAGGGCTTTGCTGAGGTAGTCTCCTTTTGGTACTAGGTATTTGGTGACTTCGCGGTCTCGTCCTTGATCATGTGGGCCGTCAAAGTGTACAGTATGCCCGGGAATTGCTAGAGGTTTCTCCTCGCCCGTAGCGAGTGCTTGGCGCCTGATATATTCTATGTCTTGAGGGGAATCATCGCAGATGAAGATTCTCTCTGGTTTGCAGAGTTCAGCAGCTTCAGCTAGGAACTGGTAAACTTTAGGGTTAGTTATGGCGCATAGCTTCTGATAGTCAATTTGGCTTAGTTTCGGACGCAAAGTTTCAAGATTCACATTCATTTTTTACAACTCGCCAGTTTTACGTTTTATAACCTATTCTGGGATTTTGGCGAATGGAGTCTTGCCTATGTATTCGGCGTCTGCAATTCGGCTGGCAAGCTTTTCCATGGTATTCCCGCACCCGCTAAACAGCGAATTTTCCTTCTTTGTTAAACTTAAGAGTGTTTTAAAGTTTTCCTTTTGAATATCGTAAATTACTGATAGAGCTTTTTTGGGAAAGCGTCTCTTTTCGACTTGCTCTTTTCCACTTAAAACGGCATTCTCATTTATAAATTTCTATGGAAAATTTTCGGCATTTTTTCAAATAATATTAAATTTTTGTTATATAAAATGTAATAATTACAATTATTTTTTGCATTGCATTTGGCATACCGCATGTTATTCACGCTTTTTAGGGGAGCTTTTCCAAAATGCTTTTACTTTTGGTTTATGCTTATTCCTTTAGTATTCGAGGTTTAACTGAGCTTGAAAGATCCACTTAAAAATGCTTTTGACCTGCTTGTGAAGCCTGTTCGAAGGCTTGTTGAGCAGAGGGGATTCTTGAAGCCCACGGAACCGCAGGAGAAAACCATTCCAAAAATTCTTGAGGGTAAAAACGTTCTCCTCATATCGCCCACTGCTACCGGGAAAACTGAGGCTGCTTTTCTCCCAGTTTTAAGCATGCTCCTTCAAGAGCCCGCTGCTCCGGGCATTAAGGTTCTCTATATTACGCCTTTGAGGGCTTTGAACCGTGACATGCTTGAAAGGCTTGAGTGGTGGTGTAACAATTTAGACATAAAGTTGGCTGTTAGACACGGCGACACGGAAACAAAAGAGCGGGCTAGGCAAGCCAGAAGCCCACCCGACGTTTTAATCACAACTCCTGAAACTTTGCAGGCGATTCTATCCGGATGGATCATGCGTCAACATCTGCAACAAGTGCGTTGGGTTATAATTGACGAGGTTCATGAAATGGCTGACAGCAAAAGGGGAAGCCAGCTTTCCCTAGCCTTGGAAAGGCTTAGAGCCATGATTGGAAGAGACTTCCAAATAATAGGGTTGTCAGCCACCATTGGAAGCCCTGAAAAAGTTGCCCAGTTTCTTGTAGGAAACGGGCGAAGCGTTGAAATTGTAAGGGTTCCAGTTGCGAGGAAAATGCGCCTTAAAATTGTCTTTCCAAAGCCTAGCTCTGAAGACTTTAGGCTTGCCGAGCAGCTTTACACGCATCCAGAAGTGGCGGCGAGACTTAGGATAATCAGAGACTATATAAGTAAGCATAAGTCTGTCCTCCTGTTCACAAACACAAGAGCCATATCAGAGGTTTTAGCGAGTAGATTTAAAGTTTGGGACATGGACTTCCCTGTTTCGATTCATCATGGCTCGTTAGCAAAGCCTTCTCGCATAGCGGCGGAAAGAGGTTTAAAAAATGGTGAACTGAAGGGGCTTGTGTGCACAAGCAGTCTAGAACTTGGCATAGATGTTGGAAGAATAGACCTTGTCATACAGTATATGAGTCCAAGACAGGTTACAAGGCTTATACAACGAGTGGGCAGAAGCGGACACAGAATCGGACACATAGCTGAGGGAATAATCTTGACAATGGACTCTGACGACACACTTGAAGCTTTAGCCATAGCTAGACGCGCCTTAAAAGAGGATTTAGAGCCTGTTGAGATTCCGCCGAAGCCTTACGACGCTTTAGCCCATCAAATTGCCGGTTTGCTTCTAAAGCAGAAGAGGCTTGAGTTTAGCGAAATTTTGCAAATGTTTAGAAACGCTTATCCTTACGCTGATTTGACCCTTGAGGATGTTGAAAAGATTCTTAGATATATGCATCAGCGTTTCCCACGTTTGGCGTGGGTTTCCTTCGAAGACAAGGTGGTTTTAAAGCCGCGGAGGACAAAAGCGCTTTTTGAATATTATTTTGACAATTTGTCCATGATTCCTGAAGAGAAGCAGTATCTTGTTGTCGACGAGTCAAGCGATGCGGCCATAGGAGTTTTAGACGAAGCTTTCATGGCTGAATATGGCAAGCCTGGAATAAAATTCATTATTAGGGGAAGCCCGTGGCGGATTCTCCACGTTTCAGAAGACAAGGTTTACGTGAAGCCCGTTGACGATCCATCGGGGGCTATACCAAGCTGGATAGGCGAAGAGATCCCTGTGCCCTTTGAGGTGGCGCAGGAAGTTGGCTACATTAGAGGTTTTGTTGAAGAGCAAACGCGGAAAGGTTTGTCCTCAGAAGAAATTGCAGTTAAGCTTAGTGGGCATTATCCTGCTGATAAGGAGACGATTTTAAGCGCTTTAGCTGAAATAGTGGAACAAGCTGCTTTGGGGGTTCCGCTTCCTACGGATAAGCGAATAACTGTTGAAGACTGGGATGAGTTTGTAATAGTTCACGCGCATTTCGGTTCTCTGGCCAACAGAGCCTTGGCACAGCTTATGGGGCAGTTGCTTTCCGAAAAAATTGGATACGGCATAGTGGTTCAACACGACCCGTACCGCATATTCATACAGACCATGGGAGCTGCAAACGCTGAACAGATAGTCACGTTACTAAACGAGATGGGCAGCATGGGCGAAAAAGCAGTCAGAGAATCCTTAACGAGGGCAACTGTAAAGACTGGTCTTTTTAAGAGGAGAATAATTCATGTCGCAAGGCGTTTCGGAGCTTTGGAAAAGTGGGCTGATTTTAGCAGCGTTAGCCTTCAAAGGCTTTTGAAGAGTTTTGAAGGAACCCCCATATTTGAAGAAGCCTTAAAAGAGGTTTTCACGAAGGATCTAGACTTGGAAAGGCTTATCCATGTTTTAGGGAAGATTCGCGAAGGCGAAATTCAAGTGGAGAAAGTTGAAACTGGTGGAAATGCAACTCCTGTAGCCCGTGTGGGCATTGAAAGAGTCAGCATGAAAACCGACTTGATACCGCCTGAAAGGATGCGCGCTGTGCTAATAGAATCTGCCAAGGCAAGGCTTTTGAACGAAACATGCAACTTCGTCTGCACTAACTGTTGGAGCTACATGGATATGATACGTGTTAAAGACTTACCAGCAAAGCCAAAATGTCCAAAATGTGGCTCCACAGCCATAGGTCTTCTTAAAGTTGAAGAAGAGAAGATTATGCCGCTTGTCGAAAAAAAGGGTGAAAAGCTCACGAAAAGCGAGGAGAAACTGCAGCGGCAGGCCCTGCAAACAGCCCATTTGTTGGCGAGGTATGGAAAGGCTGCTGCCGTGGCTTTGTGCGCTAGAAAGGTTCAACCCTCAGACGTTAAGGAAGTTCTTGAAAAAGAATCTACGCTCAGCGACAGATTTTACGAGCTCGTTCTTGATGCGGAACGCAAAGCCATAAGCAAAAGATTTTGGTAGTTGGCTAAGACTTACAACAACTTTTAAATGGGAGACCACCTTAATGTGGGTGAACAGCGCATTCAAGGTTCACGGAGAGATAAATAAACTTGGAAATAAGCCGCAAAAAACTACGCGAAGAAGTTCTCAGCAGAATCAAATACATTAAAAACTGCGTCCTAGCCAGAGAACTATGCCTTCTAATCCGCACAAACAGAGCCGTTCTCGAGCCAAAGGACGTGCAGGAAATCTGCCTATACATATCTGGCTTATGCAAGGAAGAGGGATGTGAAGAACCCAGCGAGCTGTGCCGCAGAGCCGCTGAGGCTGCAGGCGCTGGAGACGAAGAAAAATACTTGGAGCTTTGCGCCCAAAGTGCCATGAAATGCGGGGAAGCTAGAAGGCCTGTTCCGAAAAGGGCAACCTATGTTGCTTAAAAGCCTTAGGAAAATTTTTAAAAGAGAGTGAAGCACTGCTAAAACCAGAAGGGAGGCTTGCAAACTGTTTATAGCTCCGTTTGTTCCAAGTCCGCTTCCAGTTGTCCGTCACATGCTAGTTTTGGCAGATCTAAAACCTGGAGAAGTTTTCTTCGACTTGGGCGCTGGAGATGGCAGAACAGTGATAATGGCTGCAAAAGAGTTCGGCGCCAGAGCCGTCGGAGTCGAGTTAAGGGAGGACTTGGCTAAAAAAGCGTTAAGCACAGTTCACGAGGAGGGCCTCCAAGACAGAGTGACAATTGTTAATGGTGACATTTTCAATGTGGACTTAACATCTGCCGACGTTATATTTCTATATTTGACGACAAGCGCCAACGAGAAGATTAAACCTAAACTTGAGGCTGAACTTAAAAAGGGAGTGCGCGTAGTTTCCCACGATTATGAGATTGTAGGCTGGAAACCCGTAAAAGTTGACAATTTCTGTGAAAATCCAAAGCTGGGGTATCCGTCCCACACCATCTACCTATACAAGAAAATTTAGCTTCAGATAAATGCAAGTCGGTTCGTGGCGTAGGCATAAGCAAAATAAACTTTTAATGGAAGCCCTTCCATTTTCAGATTTTAGAGAAAATATGGCGTAGGCATGGAAAATGCTGTTCGTGCCGTGGCAGTGCATCGCCGATTGGAAGTGTGATGCTTGCGGTTTATGCTGTAAAGCCTACAGTGTCGTTCTAAACTTTCAAGAATGGCTTCGCATAGTTAAAAACTACGGCGTCGAAACTACAGCTTCAGACTTAAACAAGCTTTATCTAAAGAAGAAAAGCGACGGCTCATGCGTCTTCCTCTATAAGCTTTCAAACATGCACTTATGCGGCTTGCAGCACATGAAACCCGACGCGTGCAAACTCTGGCCCTTCAAAGTTCTCACAACTCCAAAATTTGGATACGCCCGCGAAGCGGTTTACCCCTACGGCGGAAACAGACTTTACATTTATGCAGATTCCAACTGCAAAGGCCTAAGATACGGAAGACCAACATGGGAGTTCATCAACCAAACCCTAAAGGAATTCATAGAAATCGCCCTAGGAATCCGCAGGGAACAATATAAAACCACAGCAAACATCGATGTTTTTCAGTCATCATTTTCTTATGAATGTTAGAAGATTTTAACCTTTTTAAAGTGTAAGTCGGCGATTATCATCAATTGATAACTACATAAAATGTTTAAATAAATTTCATTAAGGAAGTGTTTAAAAAGTTAACATTTTTTTTAAAAAAGTTAAATTCGCAAAATGTCAAGAAGTATACGTTAAAAATAAATTTGAAGGAGGGTAAAATATGAAAACTTTAAAGAATATTTCGGTGGCTCTTTGTTTGTTAATTGTTCTTCCACATGTTCTTTGCTGCATAGCTTATGCAGATACGCGCCCATATACGGAACCTGTTATAATAGCCCTTGGCGATGATAAAGCTATTACATATACCGTTGAAAGAATTAAGTCATTTGTTTCGACAGCATACCTATTTAGTATTAGCAATGTTGAGCAGTTCAAGTTAATCCTGCAGAAAAGCCTTGGCTACGTAATTTACGTTGGTCATGGTTATCCGGAAGGTTTAATGCTTGGATCTTCATTGCTTTCTTGGAGTGAAATTGAAAATTTAATAAAGGAGTCTCCTAGTAGGACTCATTTCATCGCGGCGTGTTACTCTTCAACCCTGCAAGTATCCAATAAATTTATATTTGGTTTTAAGGGATTTGTCGATGTAGACGAAGCAGCTATGTGGATAACAGCTTTGTATTACTGGTTCGAAAAGCAACCTGAAAAAATTCCAAGAATCGTGAAGTATTTTGTTGACATACTCACCGATAAAGTTAGAAATCCCGAACGTAATGTACTTGAATTCTTGGGCTATACCATCAAACAAGTGCGTGGAATATGGCATGTCAAATATAATGATCAATATGGATATTATGTAAAATACACCCATCCAGATACATATGTCCATTATACATGGATAGGCGTTGAATCCAATGTGGCACTTCATGGAAACAATCTGGATGTTGGTCATATTCCTAAGTCTGTTGTTGATACCTATAACCTTGGTGCAATGCTTTCTGCTGCCGTTGCTTCTGCGGCGTTAGCCGCATGGCTGGGAGGATGGACGGGAGCCCTCGTTGGGGCCATAGTTGCGGCGGCTGGTGTAATAGTATCGACTTTTGTAGATTGGTATGTTAAAGACGAGTTAGGTGCCGGATGGGTTTGGTCCCAAAACGTTTGGAATGATTGGTACGGCGCTGGCGTTGATATTAAGATGGGCGGTTTCATGTGGTGCCGCTTCGGAATAGTCCTCTGGGCCTCTTGGTATTTATACCCCTTATGGTATGGCTGGCGAGACCTAGGCATTGATGGGATGTAGTAGAAATGAAGTCGACAGAGAAAGCCGAAACACCCTATCTTTTTTTCGTCATTTTAATTCCTGTAATAGCGTTGAATTATTTAACCATTATCCAGCCTATTTTGGTGGAGTTAGTTATATTATCGTCTCCTCTTCCAACTTCAAAATTTGATATGTGGTTGGTAACTTATATTTTCGGTGCCTTTACATATAACAATTACCTGTTGCTTTGGTTTGGTTCTTATTTTTTGAGTTTCATCATCGGCAGTTTATTAGCACTATTTTTATCACAACCTATTTTTGGAAAGTTGTTAAAGAAACATGAAGTAATTATTGGAGAAATTGAACTTGCTGCGCGGACAGTCTTCGACTTCATCATAGGTGCTTTCTTTACTTACTTTACGTTTGACTTGATATTGTCGTTTATCACAGCATATCCATATGAGTTAATTTCTCATTCAATAATCTCTTACGCTGTTATAACAGGCTTTTTGACGGGTAACGTCGTTCTAAAATGCGCTTTTCTTCTCTTGATCTATTTTAAATGTGAAAAGAATGCTCTGCTGATTGAATCAGTCTATTTATCGGATGAAACAGGAAAACGTCGTTACCGAAAGATATTGTGGTCTCTTAAAAAACGTCCCGCCTATAGCTAGCTTGATGGTATGGCTATATTGTTTGGGTTGGGTAGCGTTCGTATTGCAGTTCATAAAGCCTCTTTAGCTTTTCAATACCGTCTATTTCTTCAACTGTTTTGTCAGTTCTAAACCGCACTATTTTTGGCACCCTTAAGGCGTAACCACTTGTGTACTCGTCTGTATCCTGAACTTCCTGATAAGTCACTTCAACAACCACAGATGGTTTAACAAAAACCCCTTCATCGTCCTCGCCTTTTCGAGTGTTATCTATTATCGTTGCCAGTGTATCCATAGTTTCTTCAGGCAAGTTTGAAACTTTCCCGAGGGTGTAGAGCTTCTTTTCCGATGGGTCGCGTACCGCCAATAAGAAAGACGAGTATAGCCCTGCGCGTTTACCCTTCCCATATAAGGCTTTAACTATTGTGCAGTCTATGGTGTCGCGTTCTGGTTTAAGCTTAAGCCAAGTATAAGTGCGCTGTCCAACCTCATATGGAGCGCTTAAACTTTTTGCAACAATACCCTCAAACTTGTTTTTTAACGTCTTTTCGTAGAAACGCATCAATTCCACTTCGTTTTGGCAGTCAACGCCCTCAACAATGTATTCTTCTGGGACAACTTCCAAAAGGTATTTTCTTCTCTCAGAAAGAGGCAAGCCTATAAGCTCTCGCCCATTCAAAAAGAGTATGTCAAAGACTTTAACCGTAACCCTAACTTTTCTCTTTCTTTCTTCAAGCTCTTCTGGTTTAAGCTCTCTCGGCACGGTTCTTTCAAGCATAACCTGAAAAGGCAAGGGTTTGCCCGCTTCGTCAATGGCTATTACTTCGCCGTCGATAATGCAGCTTTGCGCTTTAAACTTCTTTGCTATTTCCACAACTTCTGGCAGCGTCTGCGACTTTTCCACGCCGCGCCTTGAAAAAAGCCATATTTGGGTGCCCCACTTGTGAATTTGAAGTCTACTACCATCCAGCTTGTACTCGGCTCTAACAGGGTAAACAACCTTATCCGGCTCATATAAGTGGGCTAGCTGTGGCTTGATAAACTGGCCTGGCCGCATCTTCACCTCTTCAAGTTTAAGCGCTCCTTCCGAAGCCATGCTTATTCCTTCGGTTATTCCCATTATGGCGCAAGCTTTTTTGATAAGCTCCGGCGGAACTTGGTAGGCTCTCGCTGCAGCCCTAATAACCGTGTTAGCATAATAACCAAGCTTTAGATCGCCGAGGAGAAGTCTAACAATGTATTTCGCCTCTAAAGGTGTGCTTGTTCTCAACAAACTGGAAACATAAAGTTCTCTTTCCCTAATGCCTTTCAGTGTTGGTAGAAGTTTTATGGCTTCGTAGACTTCGCTGACTGCTAATTTGGGTTCAGCTGTTTTTTTAAGCATGTAAGCCACTTCGCCGTGTTCCCCATAATCTATCAGGAGTTTCCTAACTTCATTTTTAGAAACGCCAGTTGCCAAGCTGATGCTTCCTTCTATTAGACCTGGTCCAACTTTCAAGCTTTCTTCCGTGATTATTCCTAGGGCAAAGCGGACTTTAGTTTCCAGCGGAAGTTCTGGGTTTTGGAAGAATCTGGCCAGTTCTGTTTCTTTTCCCTTCTTTCCACGAAGCACTGCGATGCGTTCGTAAACTTCAACTATTTTTGAGAAGGGCAAGTCCTTTTTCGGCTCTTTTCCATCCATATAAAGGCGTATCAAGTAGTAGGGTATGCCTGTTTTCCATTCTATTTGCTCTGGAGAGAATCCCGCTTCGATTAGGCGGAGAATCGCCTCTTTTGAAGAACCGTAAGTTTCTATAAGCTCCTTTAACGTTGGCGGTTTAACTATTGACATGGTTTAGGCTTCACTGGTTTATTTTGCTTCCTTAGTTTTGGGTATGGGTTCTATTGCTCTCAAAAACCCATCTTGAGTGATGTCAATTTTTATTCTTCGCCTTTCAAAGTTACTCATTCTACAATCTAAGACACGTGCTATGCGAACAAACTCGCCTCTATCCACTTCCAAATCAACTTGCTGGTCATACCAGTATACGCGTCCATAATCAATTATTATTGTTCCGTCCAAGTTGTGAGCTAAGCCTATTCCCCCTGCCATGTCATAGCTGTCCCAGACTTCTGAGCTTCGCTGATTAACATATAAGGCGGTTATGCCATGAACCTGGTTGTATCTGGCTAACTCCATTACACGGTATTTTAAGGCTCCCCGATAGGCTTCAAGCACCGTAACCGAATCTATTATAGCCAGCTCGATTCTCTCTTTTTCCGCAACATAACGGTAGGTTTCAGCAAAAGTGTTCCAGTCGCGGAGCTCCGGATAAGCCACAGTGTCCAATACGAAGAGGTTTTCACGGATTTTGCCCCAGTCTAAACCTAAAATGTCCGCCTTCTGTTTCAGCCTAGACTGCAAATCAAAACGTGGAGTGGCACTTTTCCAAGTATCTTCAGCCGTGGCATAAAGCACTTTTCTTCCAGAAGAGGCAACCTTTATAGCTATCTCCTCAACAAGTATGGATTTTCCCGCTCCCGGCAAGCCGGTAATGGCAAACTGTCCACATATGGGCACGCCTTCTAAACTCTTTCCCTCCGGGGTTAGAAACAACTGGTCGATAAAAGTGCCTGTTGGAAAGCCTATTAGCGGTTTTTTGGCTTCGATGGCTTCATCTGGCCTTAGCACCAGATTGCTTAACTTCTCCTCACCCTTCTCAATTTTTGTCGTCATGGGCTTTGTTGCAAGCTCCCACTCGTCAGCCGGAACCTTAGCGCTTTTCATGGCCTCAGCAAGGGTCTGCGCCATAGCCTTCACAAGTCTTTCAACCTCTGGGACAGCGGCTACTGATGTTTGCTCTGGCTGTGGCGGTTTTGTAGGCGCTTCTTCAAGTTTTTCTGAAGGCTTAGGTTCAGCCGCTTCACCTGTGAGAGACCACAACTCGCCGCGACGTTCAACTATCCCCTTGTTTTTAAGAGACTGCAGAAAGGCATAAACGGAGTTTGGTCCGTACTTGGGTATTCCCAAGGCTTCTGCAATTTCGTTAAGAGAAGCTTCTCCTCTGTGAGTTTTGAGAAATTCAACTATCTCTTTCTCTTCAACCATAAATATCCCAGTTTAAAACGCCTTCCCTATAATTGTGTAGGTCTGAATAGCCTTTTAAGCATACCCCTTTTTCAGTTTCTTTGTGCAGCTAAAGTTAATTATGGGCGTAAACTCTTAACTTAGATTCTCTCTGGTGAAGGACGGATAGCTGTGGTTAAGCCTAAAATCGGTTTGTCCATGCTTTATAATTTAAGCAAAACCTTTAACGAAAGCGTGCACGAAATAACTAAAGTCGATGTGAAATTCATAGAAGTTGTCGATGATGGACTTCACGCTTTGGACAAAAGGCGAGTTTCCGAGTTGAGAAGTCTGGGCGAATCTTACGGCGTTAGATATTCTGTGCATGCTCCCTTTGCAGACATAAACATTGCTTCTCCTTCTACACCTCTCCTTAGAACCATGGTTCGAAGGCTGGAGGATTCTTTGGATAATGCGCGTGCCTTAAACGCTTACTTGTGGATTTTCCATCCTGGGCTGGAAACTGGCATAAGCATGTTTTATCCTGGAAAGGCTTGGATTCGGAACCGCAAAACCGTGCAGCTGCTTTGCAAAACAGCGGAGGATTACGGTGTCAAATTAGCTATAGAAAATGTTCCGGAGCCTTATCCTTTTCTGATGAAAAGCGTGGAGCACTTTAAAAAGTTCTATGGCGAGTTTGACGGAAATTTGGGTTTAGTTTTGGACATTGGACATGCGAACTTGAATGGGCAGATAGAACTTTTCATAGAAGCTTTTCCAGATAGGCTGATGCACATTCATGTGCATGACAATGATGGAACGGCAGATCAGCATCTTGGAATAGGCTTTGGAACAGTTAACTGGGAGAAAGTTGCAAAAGCGTTGAAAAGAGTTTCTTACAGTGGAACCATTGTTGTCGAGTCTGTGGAGCATGTTCATGAAAGTTTGCGGAGACTAGAAGCCTTACTGGTCTAAAAGCGGAATTTCCATCTTCAAAAAGTCTTCAGCCACAACCGTGTTTTTGAAAATTTTCTTGGCTTGCTTCAAAAGCTTGGAAGCATCCTTGTACCTTGCGCTGATATGGGTTAAAACCAGTTTTTTCACTTTTGCCTCTTTGGCGGTTTTGGCCGCCTGGCTTGGTGTTGAATGCCCGTCTTCTTCCGCTCTTTCAGCCAACTCGTCGTCCAAAGTAGCGTCATGAATAAGCAAATCTGCGTTAGCTGCAAATTTCGTCAAACCCTCAAAAGGTCTTGTATCTCCCGTGTAAACTATTTTTCTTCCAGGCCTCGGCGGTCCCATAACGTCTTCTGGCTTCACAATTTTCCCGTTTTTAAGTTTAACCTTTTTTCCACGCTGTAAGCGTCCCCATAACGGGCCTTCTGGCACTCCTAAGGCTTTAGCCTTTTCTGGGTAAAATTTTCCAGGTCGAGGTTTCTCTACAAGGGCGTAGGCTAAGCCCGGTATTACGTGGTTTGACCAAATTGCTTGAACAGCATAATCTTCTTCTTCGCAGAGGGTGCCAGTCTCTTCAACTTCATGGATTTCAATGGGGAAGGTTAGGGCAAACTGCACTGTTTCTCTTATGCTTTCAATGAATTTTCGGATTCCAAGCGGCCCGTAAACTTCCAGTTTTTCATTGCGGTCAAGCAAGGCCATGGTTTGTATAAGTCCAGGTAAGCCTAGAACGTGGTCTCCATGCATGTGTGTAACAAAAATCTTCATTTTTCTGTGAAATCCAAGTTTAGCGGTTATCATTTGCCTTTGCACGCCTTCGCCGCAGTCAAACATGATTTGTTCGCCTTTACGTTTTATTAGAACGGCTGGTAAGCTCCGTTTTGATGTTGGAATGCTTCCAGCAGTGCCTAGGAAAACCACTTCAAGGCTCATGGGCTATACCTTTTTGAATATGATGTTTCAGCTGTTTCTGTTGTTTGAAGAGGCACACTTATATTAACCTTTAAATATAAAACCCAAAAAAATAAATTGTGGTTTTCCCTCTAAACTTAATGGGAGTGGCATGAAAAGAAGAACTGCCTTCCAACTATCACCTTATTAATAGTTTTGCTTTTGCTTGCTATCTTAAGATCAGCAGCGCCTCCCGCGGCAGCATATGGGTATGATTATGGATGGGGTTGCGCCAGTGTAATTTATAGCACTCAATGGCTTACATTTGATAGTGATGAATATCAAATTCATTTGGCTTGCGAGCAGATCTATAATCTTTTCTCTCAGCAATGGTATTGGGTTTGGAATCCTTATTACGGATGGGTGCCCTATATGCAAGTTTATGGACACTTACAAAATTATGAAGCACAGATAAACGCTACACTGGTGAGAGATCAAATTATCGATTGCGAGCAAAATCATGTTTTCACAACAGTTTTATATCTTGGACATGGGCAAAGATAGAGAATCTTTCCAGGTTATGACTATTGGCGGTACTTCATTTATGAGCAAGCCTCCCATGACGATCTTGATAATCCCCCACCTAAAGTCTATGATAATCCAAACATATATGGATATGCCCAGGACAATCATCACTTTGTGTTTCTTTGGGCATGTAGGCAAGGAGACGAGGCGGGAAACGCAAACCCAATCCGCGGAATGGCATATTGCTGGACTCTCCAACCCGACTTAAGTGACGATGGATACAATCGGCCCGATAGCAGGTATTATTGTTTCATAAGTTTTCAAGAAGCTTCGCCGAGGCTCAGCGAGTGGATGAACGAAAATAACATATACAAATTTTTGCTTGTGTTCTTCTACTACTTTGCCCTATATTGGTACGGATATTACACAATAAATGACGCTCTTGATGCAGCATCAGTGATAGTAGGGTATGAAGATGGCTGGCTCGATTCGGAGAATAAACTTTCCCAAGGATTTCAGACATATTTTCCCATCGGACCTAACAAGGGTTGGCATCCTGGCAAGATGCGTGTCTACGGCACAGGTGACATGTATCTGCCAGCAAGTGTGGTA
>JBNASL010000032.1:0-12986 GCA_049717905.1 Candidatus Bathyarchaeales archaeon
GCGAAATACGCCATAGAACTAAGACAGCTCGCTGATAATGTGGCAAGGGTTGATGAAGCTGAGGAGCGATGTAAACTTTTTAAGGCATTGGCGGATACGACAAGGCTTAGGATTTTGAAGCTTTTAGGCATTAGAGAAATGTGTGTTTGCGAAATCATGATAGCGCTTGACTTGACACAGCCCACAGCTTCACATCATTTAAAAATACTGGAAAACGCGGGGCTGGTAAAAGGCAGAAAAGAAGGTAGATGGGTTTACTATGACATTACAAATCCAAAATTAATTGAAAACATGTTTACGTCAGAGTTTTCTTAGCTTCAACGGTACCCGTACTTCTCCCTTAATTCTCTGAGCATATGCTTAAGTTCCTGCCTAGATGGGAAGCTAATGGCACCCACTGGACACCGCGGCCTGCATGATTCACAACCCACTAGGCAATCATAGGGTCTTACCGCTACTGCTTTGTCTCCTTGCTTTTCGTAGACATGCTCATGGCAAAATTCTACACAGATTCCACAACCTGTGCAGAGTTCATGATTAATTGTGGGATACCATTTGATCTCTTTTCGCGGTATCCCCAAATAGGTTTTCTCTTCGCTCACGCTTCTCATCTTCTAATATACAATGAAAAATACAGGTTAGGAGCTGGCAGCTGTGTAACCATACTTCTTTCTTAACTCTCTAAGCTGACGTTTTAAGTCTTCCTTGGATGGAAAACTGATAGCTCCTGTTGGGCAACGTGGTGCACATGATTGGCTTGGTACATTACAGTTGTAGGGGTCGTCAACAACAACCTTGTCTCCTACCCGCTTGTACACCTTCATGTGACAGTAGTCAACACAGAAATAGTCACACTTGGTGGGATCGCATTTTGTATAATCTATTATTGGATGCCACTTTATTTCTTTTCTTGGTATTCCGTAGGGATTTTGTGGAGCTATGACTTTATCTCCATAGTAGCGTTCTTCAGCGAGGTATTTCTCCTTCTTTTCCTCTGCCATTTTATGCGCCAACCACCTTGTTGATGGTTTCTTCAACTTTTTTCATGGCTTCTTGGGTTTCCATATTTCTTAGATCCAAAGAGATTACCTGCTTGTCGAAGTCTAGGCCCTTTTCAGCAAAAGCATCCTTAAACATCTTCTTCTGCATTCTAGGGTCGCATCCGCCTATAATATAAATTTTATCCTTATCTGTCTCTTTCAAATAATCTCTGAAAAAGTTGTCTCCGTCGGTGACGCAGAGCTGCGGATGAATTATGGCGTATTCCACGTCAAGCTCATTTCTAACAAAGTTTATCAACTTCCACAAATCCAGTTTTGCAAATCCAGGACATTCACCAGTGCAGAAACACATTATGAATCTTGGCAATTTTCTTTCACTCATACATTATCACATGATAATGCTCAATATATTCAAGTATTTAAATTTATTGTTACATTTTTATTGTATCCTTACCTTAAAAGAAAATTTGGCAAATCTTAATATGTTAAATCATCCATTAAAAGCGCGTGCGGAGTTTATTACCGTTAATATGATCTTTTTAGCTTGCAGAGATTTTCATGCATGCAAACGGGATTTTTGCTGCTCCAAAAGGTTTATTATTTGTCACGAGAAGGGCTATAAGGTAACTATGAATGTTTTAGAAGTCAAGGATTTAAGAGTTAAAGTTGAAAATAAAATGATCCTTAATGGCGTTAGTTTTGGCTTGAAAAGTATTGAGAGTCACGTTCTTTTCGGGCCGAACGGTTCTGGGAAAACAACTCTCATCAATGCTATTATTGGGCTCCCTTCGTACAAAGTACTCTCTGGAAAAATATTTTTCATGGGAACAGACATCATCGCAAAAAGTGTCGAGGAAAGGGCTAAAATGGGCATTGCTGTAGGTTTCCAGAATCCCCCTGAAATCACCGGTGTAAAGCTGGCAGACTTGTTAAAGCTGTGCTTAGGCAAGACCTCTAACGAGGATTTTAGTGAAGTGGAAAACAGTCTCATAGAAGCTTTCAAGCTTACTGACTTCTTGAATAGGGATATTAATGTGGGATTTTCTGGAGGGGAAAGAAAAAGATCTGAAATCCTCCAGTTGATATTCCTCAAACCCAAACTTCTTCTCCTAGACGAGCCTGATTCAGGGGTTGACATTGAAAGCCTAAAACTTATCGCTAACCAAATCCAACATTATCTAGAAAACAGCGGAAGCTCAGCTCTAATCATAACCCATCAAGGTGAAATACTGAATTACATAAAGGCTAAATATGGCTGCGTCCTGCTTGACGGAAAAATACACTGTTTCTCCAATCCTAAACACATATACGAGAACATTAAGAAAGAAGGTTACGAAGGATGCATTAAATGTGAAGAAAAAACTCCTGAGAGATGGTAACTTGGCAAATAAAGACGAATTAACCAGCATTCCGCACAAAATATTGGAAGAGGCGTTTAAAGCCGGTGTCTCAAATGAGAAAGAACGCGCAGGCACCTTTTTCCATATCGACCAAGCTACCATATACTCCAAAGTTAACGAGGTCTTTAAAGGGAAAATAGAGCTGATGGACATAAAGGATGCCATACAAAAATATTCTTGGTTAAACGAGTATATGTGGAGGGCGATCTCTAAGGATCAAGACGAGTTCACGAGGAAAGTTGCTGAAAACTTCAGCGGCGGCTACTTTATGAGGATACTGCCAAACGCGGAAATAACATTTCCTCTTCAAGCATGCTTAATGATAACACAGAAAAACCTTGAGCAAAGAGTGCACAACATTATCATCGCAGAGGATGAGTCAAAAGCTAACATAATAACAAGTTGCCTTCAGCATTCCACAGTGGAGAACGCAACTCATCTTGGCATATCAGAAATTTACATAAAAAAGAGAGCATCCCTCAACTTTACAATGGTGCATCAGTGGAGAGAGGAGACAACCGTTAAACCGAGAAGCACAACCATTGTAGAGGATAAAGGAACGTTTGTTTCAAATTACATATGTTTAAGACCAGTTAGAGAAGTGCAAATGTACCCTGTTGCCTATTGTAATGGTGAAGATTCAAAAGTCAGCTTTAACAGCATCCTTTACGGTCATAAAAACTCTCTTTTAGACATCGGATCAAAGGCTATTCTTAATGGGAAAGGCAGCAAGGCAGAAATGATTAGCAGGGCCGTAACAAGAGAAGGCTCAAAGATTATTGTCAGAGGCTTGATAGAAGGAAATGCTCCTGAATGCAAAGGCCATTTAGAGTGTAAAGGTCTAATTATTGACGATGAATCGTTTATACAATCTATACCTGAGCTGGTGGCAAGGAAGAAGGGTGTGAAAATAACCCATGAGGCAGCCGTGGGCAAAATTTCAGAAAAAGAAATTGAATATCTAATGACAAGAAGGTTATCACGAGATCAAGCAGTCTCTTTAATAATAAGAGGCTTTATGGATGTGCGCATAATGGGGTTACCCGAATCCCTCAACGCGGAACTTTCACGAATAATAGAAATTGCGGTTGGATCTTAAAAGCTTGGAAGACACCACTTTACTCTTCTATGTAACGATTTTTCCTATGATCTCTTTTTGAGTGTAACGTGATGCACTATTTGCTCGTAACCAAGTTTGCTACATTTTAAAGGTGGGTGTTTGGCCGTACCAAATGAATATTTTTGCAGCGATGGCAGTTAAAACGCCGCAAGCGATGCGTGTTACTACAGTAATTAAGAAGCCATCAATGCCTGTTACAACATTCATTGGAGACAACTGGAAGATCCAAAAGAGGAAAAATCCTGCAATTGTGGTTGCCACTAGGCTTGATATTAGCATCCGCCTGAAATTTTCCGAACGTTTGTTTAATGCTCCAGCCATGTATCCAATTAGCATAGGACTGAGAACATAACCGAGCAGGGTGGGACCTAAACCGAAAACTATGCTTGGAAAAAATTGGCCTGTTGTAGAGGTTGTGCTACAGGAAAAGGCTCCATAAGTTGTCGCAAACCACAATGCGTAAATGTTGCCCATCAAAAAGCCTGAGGCGCCGCCTGCCCATTTATTCCATAAAAGTCCAAGCAAAAGTGGCACCGCAACTGTTAACATTATCTCTTCGATTTCACTTATTATTCCAACAATAAGCCCGAAGGACCCCCACCTAAACATAAGGGTTACCTGCGAAAAGCCCACTATAACCAACACAACAATTAAAGGTGCAATAACCCCATAAAGAATGTCACTTTTACTCCAATTTTTCCGCTCTATGCTCATAAGCTAAATCGCCATAACTAGCTGATGGACTATACTTTATCAACCTTTCTCTTCAACCTTTTAAAGTGTCCTCAAATTACAGTTTATTAAATTGTCCAGTAGGAGCATAGGGTTAAGTCGTTTCTTTTAAACTGGTCTTTGAGGAATTTTATCACGTCTTCCTCTTCTAGGTAGCGGTTTCCTTTTGTGTCCCTTCGTATGGGAATCCCTGTCTCTTTCAAGGCTTCGCCCTTAGGAAAATCTATGAAAACATAGTAGGCTGGCCCCGATGGCAATATAAGCCTTAAATTTGTAAGTTCCCTGTTTGGCGATAAACCGTTTTGTTCAATATTGTAGACTATGGCGTTTGGCTTAAAGCTTTCCGCTAGACGCTTAAACTCAGCCCAGCTCCTAATTTTGACCACGCCTTCTTCAGCGTTTTCCTTCGGCGGCATGTCCATGCTCCTTTTGCAATAACGTTGATTGTCTTATTTAAGAACGGTGTTTCACTTTTATGGGAAAAGTTCTATTTCCTTCTTGGCTCCACATTTTACACAGAAAAGTTTGACATGAGATTTGTCTTCTGTTAGTCCTTCAGCCTTCCATTCATGCTCGCATTGAGCCTTACTTTCTTCTGGCTTGTTCATTTTTATTCCTCAACATTAACTTCGTATTCAAGAATTTAAATTTATTGTTTTCTGAGCATAACACTTATATATGTAACAGTGTTATGTAATGCGATAACCATGTGCAAATCACATCGTTGCGGATGCTGGCACCACTACCCAGAAAGAGGCTGGATACAATTTCTAATTATGCGTATACTTCACGAAAAACCCATGCACGGCTACCAACTCCTCGAAGAAATTGAGGAACGAAGCTGCGGATTCCACAAGCTAGAACCAGGCTCCATATACACGCTTCTACGGCGGATGGAGGAACGCGGCCTACTGGAATCGCAATGGGAAAAAGTTGAAGGAAGCCCAGATAGACGCATCTATACGCTGACAAGCAAAGGCGTCGAAGCCCTAAAAATGGGACTAGCATCCATAGTCAAGCGGAAGAAGCTATTTGAAGACCTTGTAAACTTCTATCATAAAAGTTTTGAAAAACAAGAAAAAGGAGGTGAAAAGTAGATGTGTGGAAATGGCTGTTGCCACTCCGAACATGAAAGACATCACGCAGACCTTTCATGGCCGCTGATGGAAGTGGAAGAAGAAATAAAAATGTTAGAAGAATACAGAGAAGCTCTCACAAAGAGGCTGGAAAAAGTCAACAAGCGTCTAGAAGCTCTAAAACGCTAAAACATAGCAATTTCCCCTTTTCACCTTGAAAATCGGTAAGGAGAATAGAAAATGGACATAATAAACTTGAACAAGCTTGTGGAATTCTCGGAGGATAAAGGTCTATTGGATACTATGGAAAAACGCAAACGCGTAAAAAGAGACTTGTTAAAGACAAGGCATTATAATGTTGTACTGATTTGCCTTGAAAGCGGCCAAGAGATTCCGCCACGCCCAGAACCCTACGATGTATGCTTTTACATTGTGGAAGGCTCTGGAACATTTACTGTTGACAGCGAAAAAGCTGACTTGTCCCATGGCGAAATTGTTTTCGCTCCAGCCAATGTACCCAGAGGGATAAAAAGCAAAGAACGATTGGTTGTAATGGGTATACAGGAACCTCACTAGAGGCTTATGCATGGATCTTGCAGTAAAAGTTCAAGATTTAACAAAACATTACGAGAATGTAACAGCAGTTGACCACATAAACTTCGAAGTTAGAAAAGGCGAGATTTTCGGTTTTCTAGGCCCAAACGGGGCAGGAAAAACGACAACTATACGAATTTTAACAGGACTTATAAAGCCTGACGGAGGACAAGCATTCGTGGCTGGCTTTAATGTTTTAAAGAATCCTATAAATGCTAAGCAAAGCATCGGAGTTGTGCCAGAAGTTTCAAACACCTACATAGATCTTTCAGCATGGGAAAACCTAGCCCTGATAGGCAAACTTTACGGAGTCCCAGCGTCAAAACTTAGGGAAAATTCTACGCGGCTTTTAAAGGAGTTCGGATTATATGAAGTTAAGGACAAACTTGTTAGAGCCTACTCTAAAGGAATGAAGCAGAGGCTTCTGCTGTGTATGGCCTTGGTTAACGATCCAGAAGTGCTTTTCCTAGATGAGCCAACCTCTGGACTTGATGTTGAAAGTGCCAGGCTGCTACGGGAAAAAATAACCCAGTACAATAGGGATGGAAAAACGGTTTTCTTCTCAACCCACAACATGGAAGAAGCAAACCAACTATGCCAGCGTATAGCGATAATAAACCATGGCAAAATAGCAGCCATAGACACTCCTGAAAACCTCAGAGCTCAAAGCATGGAACTTCAATACATCGAAGTTGCATTCAGTAAACCTATGAACCTACAAGAAATTTCAAAATGCTCAGACATAAGTAAGGCTTCACTTGCAGGGAACAAGGTGCGAATTTATACCGCCAATCCTTCCGTGGTAATTGAATTTCTAGTTGATTTCGCCAAGGAGAAGCGCGTAAAAATTTTAAGTTTAAACACCATGATGCCATCACTTGAAGATGTTTTTCTAAAACTAATAAAAGGAAAGGAGATTTCATAATGAATCAATTTGGAGAGCAGTTTAGGCGTTCTTTTGTTATAGCGAAGAAGAACATTAAAATCTACTATTCAAAAGGGCCTGTTATCATTTTTGGATTAGTTTTTCCGCTTTTTTTGGCCTTAGCATACGTTATAGGTAGAAATATACCTTTGAGAGAAGTGTTGCCTGGACTAATCGGCATGACAACATTTTTTACAGCAACCTCTGTTGGACCATCAATCGTTCCATGGGAAACTCGCTCTAAAACCCTTGAGAGGCTTTTATGCTGCCCAGTTGCCTTGTGGACAATTATAGTAGGGGATATGCTCTCCTCTTTTCTTTTCGGCCTCATCATATCTGTGATTCCGCTGATGCTCGTTTTAACTTTCAACATAGAACTATTAAACTTCGCATTCTTGCTCTTTGGACTGGTTATAGCAAACCTATGCTTCTCAGCTTTAAGTGTTCTCTTATCGGCTTATCCGCCAACAGACATACCCGCCACATCAATGATGCTATCTTCGCTGGTTAAATTTCCACTAGTTTTCATAAGCGGCGTATTCATACCCGTAGAGCAACTTCCCCCATGGGGAGCAACAATAGCTTCCCTTTCACCTTTAACATATTTTACAGATTTAACAAGACAGTTCATCATAGGCAAAGGCTACTATCCATTAGCCCTTGATTTTGCAATGATCTTAATCTTTGCAGCGCTATTCACGTTTGCAGCAATAAAATTACACGAAAAAACTTTAGCTAAAAGACTAAGCTAAGCAATGCATACTGCAAAACGAACTTAATAATTAACCAGTGTTTTTGGAAATAAAAATAAAAGAGATGAAGGAAAGCTATAGTTTTTTGTAGACTATGTCTTTTTCTCTTACCCGCTGGGCTACTTTTAAGCCTATGCTCTGTCCAGCCTCAGCTCGCGTTACGTTTTTATGTTCAATCTGCATGGAATCGACAACCTGTTCAAAATCCGTTAACGGCCCCTTAATTACTATTCGGTCGCCAACCGCCAAAGGCGCTTTAAGCTCGACGACAGCCACGCTTATCTTGGTGAAGAAATGGGTTACTCGGCCAACTTCAACAACTTCTTCACTCAAACATTTCATCTCCAACAATAAAATGGTGCTATAACCATAAATAATTTATTCAAAAGTTTATAGAGCAAGGCTTAAACGATTCAGCCGAGGCATTTCCTTATTTTGGCCGCTTCCACTAGGCAGTTTTCCGCTTCCCCATGGTTTTCTTCAAGAAAAGCGATCAAGAAATCGTTAACAACGTTTTCGTATTTCCTTTGGAATAAACTTCTAGGTTCAAGTTTTAAGCCGAAATTCTCTTCAACCACATTCAGGTCTACTAGTATGTTGCTTATGGCAGTGTGCAGTTTATCCTCTTCAGCGTTAACCATATTCGCTATCAACGGGTACATGTCGGCAAGCATGTTCAAATTTCTCCATGAAACAAAACCAGCAACTGACTCCAAATCGTGTTCGAAGTTTTCATAATACTTCTTCAGAGTGTTCCATTCAGCTTCGCTTAACTCGCTTAAAGCTCTGAGGCCTATGAATTCAGGGGGAATTCCAAGAGTGTATAAAGCACCGGCGAAGGGTATAGCCCTTGGAAGAGAGACATGCCCAACACTTCGGCTGTACCCGAAAAGGCCTATGTGAAGTTTTCTGGCACGCCTCTGTGGCACGTAACGGGCAACACTGTTAACCAGAGGCGCTAAACTTTCAATGGTCTTTTGATATCTCTTCATAAACTTGGTAATTATTCGCCTCAAAACTTCTTCTTCAGAAGGTTCCATGATTTGTGGTTCTCCATGTGGCAGTTTTTCATTTAAAGTCTTCACGGTTTCCTTAACCTCTTCAAGGGGATAATCATATTTTAAGGCTGATTGAATGGTTACAGTGCATACACCCCTGTACTCTCGTAGGAAATCGGCGAGGTTGCCTGGGTTCAAATGTCCCCTGAAGGGCATGGTGCCAACGCCTATTATGGGGTAGATTTCAATATTTGCTGACTTTTCGAGGATTTTAAGTTTTGAAAGGGCAATTTTGCAGAGGATTAAAGCGCATACAAGCCCATAGTTCAACGCAGGATCCGATCTAGCTAAGAAAACCCGCATGTATTCAGGTTTAACGTTTGATATGTAGGGTTTCAGTATTTCATCCGCCCTCAGAAGACTTGCAAAGTCTTCGATGAGTGGGATAACCTCAATGGTTTTAGGTTTAAAAGAGCCTATCCAATCTTCAACTTTCTCTGAACCGCACAAGGGTATGTCTTCAACTCCCGCTATAGCTTTTTCATAATATTTTCGCAGTCCAATTATTTCTTTGCTACATGTTGTTAAGGGAAGTATAACCTCAAAAATGGGGGAGACTTCCTTCTTATAGAAGGCTGTAGCAATGTCATGCGCCACTGGAATGTTCACCAAAGATTCGAGGAGAATTTTCCGTTCCACCCTTTCAATCGCCGGGTTCGGTATACGATACGTAAGGAAAATATCTTCGCCTAGAACATTCTCTTTAAAGAAACCTTTACATCATCAAAGTTGAAGGGTAAAAACCTTTTCCTCTTAGAGAACGTACAGTTTTAACTAACAAGTTAAGCTTATTCCAAAATTTCGCCTTCAAGATGTGTGGAAAAAGCCTTAACAATTTTTACATTTAATTTTTTGCCAAGCAAATTCTCATGGCTTTTAACAACGACGGGTTTGTAGGCGAAGTTTCTTCCAACCCATGAGCCCTCCACTTTACCAACTTCATCCACAAGAATTTCCCCTTCCCATCCAACCCAACTTTGATTTCTTTTAAGGGCAATTTTGTTGGCTAAATTTGCTAAAGCTGCACTACGCTCTTTAATATGCAAAAAAGATACGGGACTATTCATGTTAGCTGCTGGAGCTCGAGGTCTTGCAAAAAACTTCGAGATGTTCACTATGTCAGGCTTAACATCCTCTATAAGCTGTATGGTGCTTTCAAAAGCCTCTTCAGTTTCCCCTGGAAAACCGCAAATCACATCCGTAGCCAAAGTGGATTTCGGAAAAGCCCCTCTAAAAGCTTCTACTAGTTTTCTGAAATCAGCCGTAGAATAGAATCTCCGCATTCGCTTTAAAACTTGATCATCACCACTTTGAACGGGTAGATGAATAAACTTGAAAATTTTACTGTTTTTGAAAACTTTGATCAAGTGTTCAAGAATGTTCAACGCCATGTTCGGCGTCATCATTCCAATACGCACCTTAAAAGCACCTTCAACGTTGCAGGCAGCATCAATAAGTTCAGGGAGATTTGTGCCAATATCTATTCCATAGCATGCAGTATCCTGTGAGGTAAGCCAAAACTCTTTAACACCATCCACAACGTCTTTTTGAATGCGGTCCACTATTTCCTTAATTGTGTAGCTTCTTAGACGCCCTCTAGCAAAAACAACACAACAGTAGGAGCAGGAACCCAAACAGCCATAACTTATGGGTATAATTCCAATAACAGGATTTAAGCGAACCCTTGGAAGGCTGAGGCTAGGCTTTGAACTCTGCGCATTCTCTAAGGCTAAAATTTTCTCTCCCCTTAAAACTCCATCAACAATGTTGACTATTTTCTCGCCTATCGCTGGACCGGCAACCCCGTCAAAATGCACCTCCCTACGCAATCTTTCAAAATTTATGAGAGGAAGACACCCAACAACAATTAGCTTCTTGTCTTTTGGAACCCTCCTCAAAACCTCAATCATATGATTCTCTGTTGGCCCCTTAACAGCACAAGTGTTATAGATAACCACATCAGCGCTAACCACATCATCCACTAACTTGTACCCAGCTTCAAATAAGCATCCAGACAAAACTTCGCCGTCAGCCAAATTCGTCGAACACCCGAAACTTTTAGCAAATACCTTTACATCGTCCATGGCAATACATCAAGTGCTTTAAAGAGGAATAAAAACCTAAAGGTGTAGGCAAGCAAGAATTTACACAATTTTGAAACCCCTCTATAATAATCTTTAAAAAATAAAGAACCAACATGTTTAAAACATATTTAAATCATAATATATAGAAGTATAATCAGAACGCTTGTTGCTAATACTGCTGGAGGGGAATGGAATGAAGTTGATTACGCTCTATCTGCCTGAACCATATATTAAGGCGTTAGACCAGCTTGTAACTGAGAGGTTTTATCCTAATAGGGCCGAGGCTATTCGTGTTGCAATCCGAGATTTGATAGACAACGAGGTTTGGAATAGGAAGAGGGTTGGCTAGATGCACTCAGCTGGCCAAACTTTCAAGTATTCGTGGCAGAACACCGTTGAGGACGCTATTCGACCGCCGGAACTTTGCCGCATGCTGGTGTTAGGCGTTGGAGGAGCTGGCAACAATACAGTGACACGGCTGATGGAGATGGGAGTTGCAGGAGCAGAATGCATAGCTGTGAACACGGATGCTCTTCATTTGAATGTTTCAAGGGCTCATCGGAAAATCTTGATAGGGGAAAAACTAACAAAGGGACTTGGCGTTGGCGGCGATCCACAGCTTGGAAGAATGGCCATTGAAGAGTCAAGAAAACGCATTGAAGATTTGCTTACAGGATTTGACATAGTTTTCATAACGGCAGGTTTAGGGGGCGGCACAGGAACTGGCGCAGCACCAGTAATAGCGGAAATTGCAAAAAAGAAGGGAGCCTTAACCGTAGGCGTTGTAACAACGCCTTTCAGAATTGAAAAGGGACGCATGGAGCACGCAGCTTATGCCTTAACTGAAATGCGGAGACACTGTGACACAGTCGTGGTTATCGACAACAATAAATTGATGCAGCTTGCGCCTCACTTGCCTATAAACGAAGCCTTCAGAGTTGCAGACCAAGTTTTGGCAAACATGATTAAGGGGATAGTTGAAACCATTTCAGCTCCAAGCCTCATCAACTTGGACTTTGCAGACTTTAAAACCATTGTTAAGCGGGGTGGACTGGCAGTTATCGGGGTAGGCGAGTCAGATGCACCCAACCGCGCAGAAGAAGCCGTCAGAAACGCGTTAAGAAGCCCTCTTCTAAACGTGGATTACGCTGGTGCAAAAGGTGCTTTAATTCATGTTTCAGGTGATGCTCAAATGACAATTGAAGAGGCAAACCGTGTTGGAGAAATAGTCACCGAAATGATGGATGACAACGCCTTAGTTATCTGGGGTGCAAGGGTTAACCCTGAACTAGATGGAAAATTGAAAGTCACCCTTGTAATGACCGGCGTGAATTCGCCATACATTCTAAGCGGTTTCGGAGCAATAGCACCGCAACTTTTCAACCTGGAGCCCTACGCAGAGCCAGAAAAACCACTGAATATAAAACTAGACTTATACCAGCTGGAACAAGATTTCATAGACAAGTTTTAGACCCCAAATTCTTTTTACTTTTGTAACTTTTAACAAGTCAGCATAAAAATACTATTTATTTTAAGTTACTAACTAGATTAGGTTTGTAAAAGTAAAGTGAAGATAAGTGAAAATAAGCAAAACAGACAAATACGTAATTGGATGCTTGTTTCTGGTTATTTTGCTAATTGCCGCTTGGTTATGCGCTAGTGCTTACTTTGAACGTCAAACATTTTCTTCAGCAGAATACATTAGTCTGAAAGAATTTAGAAAAATGAGTGAAAAATATGTTGGTAAATATGTTCGCACCAGCGGTATTTTACATGAATTTCTTGGTACGACAGTGAAGGTCTGGAATTATCGAATTGTTGCTATTGAGTATTATTCATATTTGTTGGTGAACAAGTCTGTGGCTGTTGTTCTTCATGTCAAATTTAAATGTCACCATCTTTTACAGAAATGGGTTAACGTTACTGGTAAAGTGGAAAGGCTATATGGGAAAGATGGGCAATTAATGGGCTATGCGATTAATGTCGTAGAAATTGCTGAGTTGTTGAGTTGATGCAAATGATTAATGATTGATGTTTGGCGACAATTTCGCTCTTTTTAACAAATAGTTTATGTAGGAAGATTTACTCTCTAAAACTTTCGTGTATTAAAAGCGAGTATAATAGAAGGGAAAACTAAAAAATGCCATTAGGCGTCGGCTTGGTTGGATGCGGTTCCATAGGAAAAGTGTTAGCATGCGCCATAGATGAGGGGCAAGCGGGAGACACAAGGCTAGCGATGGTTTA
>JBNASL010000033.1:0-12049 GCA_049717905.1 Candidatus Bathyarchaeales archaeon
GGCAAACATTAAAAGGCCTATTAAACCAAAGAACGCTGCATTTTCCACTAGAGCCGCTCCTATAGTAGCCCATGAGATGAAAAAGTATGGATTTGCAGCAGTTGCAATTAACCCAGCAGCAAAAGAAGAATGTTTAGCGCTTCCCTTAGGATTTTGGTATTCTTCGCTTTTTTCTTTTCGCGCTTTAAGCGTTTGAAAACCAATATAAATCATGATAACGCCTCCAAAGAGGCCTATAATCTTGTGGACTATTGTGTTAGCAAGAAACTCTGAAAGCCCCAAATATAATAGGATAATGAGAGGAAACTCTATGGCTCCATGGCCAAGGGCTATCAAAGCCCCAGCCGATTTGCTCCTATAACCTTTCGCGATGGTTACAGCGAAAACTGGGCCGGGCGTAACAACCAAGGGCACCGATATTAAAACCACAGAAGCCAGAAAGAACGGGAAATCGGTTATCAATGCCATATTAAGCACTAGCGCCTTAAATGTGAGCTTGGAATAGAATGTGCTTCTACATTAATTTTACGAATTGTTTCTGTATTTCTACTATGGATGTGCTGTCTTTTGCCTTTGCGTAGCTTTCAAGTCTTTCTCTGTTTATTTCTATGAACGTGTGTCCCCACTTGAAAATGGAAAGCAGCCTTTCGGCTTCTTCTCTGAATCCTGTAATGTATAGGGCTGCCGCCAAGGCTTCCACAGTGCTAAGCTTTGTGGGACTTCCGAAGTTCACAGGGTTTCCAGCAATTAAGTATGGTAAGCATCTGGATGTTCCTCTAACACTTTTAAGCAGCGGTTTTTCAGCGTGTTCCCAACTGAAGTCTAAAGCTGCCAAGCCGCATTCTTCGATACGTTTTTTGTCTGCTGGTGAGAAGGCTATTTCTGAAAACGGGTTCAAAACAACTGCCCTTTTTGGAAGAAACTTAATCTGGCGCACTATGCGAATTAGCCCATGGCGTTTAAGCTTTAAAGCCGTGCATTTTTTAGGGTCGCATTGCCCAGCATGGTAAACAACTATTCTAATTGGCTTTTGCACCTGTTTTGCGCACCTTAACGTGGCTCATAGGGTCATCCAGCACCTTTGGAATCCAGTTTAGCAGGTCTGTTGCAACCATGTGGTAGCCCTTCTCCTCAAAAACAAAGTCGCCTGCGGCACCATTAACGAAGGCTCCTGCAACAGCCGCCTCAAAAGGGTCTGCTCCTTGCGCTAGAAAAGCTCCAACAACACCTGAAAGCACATCTCCTGTCCCGCCCACAGTCATGCCCGGATTTCCAGTGAAATTAAGCTTGAAACGTACCCCATCAGAAATTACGTCCGTCGGCCCCTTTAGTAGCAGAACAGCGCCCAGTTCCGCCGCGGTTCTTTTCACTTCTGAAACTTTATCCATCAATTTTTCTGGAAGCGCTTTTCCAGTCAGTATGGCGTATTCTCCGGCATGGGGGGTTAAAACCACCGGCACTTTCAGCTTCTTCTTAAATTCTGCAAAAGCTTTCAAACCGTCCGCATCCAGCAAAAGGGGTTTACCCACATTTTCTACAATTTCAATTATAGCCTTAGCTGCCTCTCTTGTTTCTGTATGCAATCCCAGTCCAGGACCTAGAACAACCGCATTAACCCTTTCCACATAATTTTTCAAAGCTGGTGTGTTGCTCGGGTTTAGGTGTTCTCCATCAAGTTTTATGGTGATTAAGTCAGGCGACATAGCTGAAATAGCATGGGCGGTTTTCTCCGGCGCAGCAACATAAACCAAGTCAACACCAGTTCGCAGAGCAGCTAATGCCACCAAAGCCGGAGCGCCGGAAAAGGTTTCGCTTCCTCCAATAACCAATAGTCTTCCAAAATCCCCCTTGTGGGATTCCTTTAAACGTTGTTTTAAAACTATTTTGGTGTCTCCTGGACCAGCATAGTTTTCAAACTCCTTTGGCAAGCCTATACTTTTCACAGCTAGTTCGCCCACGTAATCCTTAGCATTTTCAAAACCCTTCTTTGACTTATGAAACGTTATCGTTAGGTGGGCTTTAACAGCTGCCCCAAGAACTTCTCCAGTATCAGCGTCTATGCCCGTTGGCACATCAACAGCCACTCTGAAAGCATCCAAGGAGTTAATTTTTTCAACAAGCTGGAGAATAGGCGGTTTCAACTTGCCCTTTGTTCCTGTTCCGAGAAGGGCGTCGACAACTATTTCAGTTTTGACTTCTGGTATAAGCGTGCTGTCATGAACTTCGTATATTGGGATGGTCTCCTTTAAAGACTGCAAGGCGTTCCAATTTTCTAAAGCTGCTTTATGTGCGATGTCTTTAGCCTTTCCTGCAAGAACTACTGTAACCTTAAACCCCATGGCTGAAAGGTGACGGGCAACTACAAAACCGTCGCCGCCGTTGCCGCCTAAACCACAAAAGATTGCAATGGATTTGTCCTGTTTAAATCTTGAAGCTATTTCTAAGGCTACACTGTGACCCGCATTCTCCATAAGCTGAAGCAGAGACACTCCAAAATACTCGGCGTTTGACTCTAAAACTCGCATCTCACGGCTTGTAAGGGTGTCTATTTCACGGCTTTCTGTTGACATGTTCAAACCTAATAGCTATTATTATCTGATAAAGGATAAGAAGATTTTCAGTCAAATATAGCTGAAAATAGGCGTATGCCTTGTGCGAGATGCTTTACCATTACGTTTTTCCTCAACTAACAACAAAATATTTTAATGCACAACACAACAATAATTATGAGGAGATTTAGATGCCAAAAGCCTTTGTGTTGATAAACACGGAAATAGGTTCCGAGGCAGACGTTTTAAAAGACCTTAAAAAAATTGAAGGCGTTGAAGAAGCTTTCTCCGTTTACGGAGTCTACGACATAATTGCGAAAGTAACCGCAGACACTATGGATAAACTTAAGGAAATAGTGACATGGAGAATAAGAAGGCTTGACAAGGTAAGATCAACATTAACAATGATAATAATCGAAGAACAGCCGAAGTAACCGAAACTCCACCACCCTTTCTATTTCGTCCAAAAACCTCCAACTATCCATTTTAACCTCTAAATCCTATGGATTATAGGCTGCTGCAGATGGCTATTAAAACACTGCACATCGGAATAGATGACACAGATTCACCGAGAAAGGGATGCACCACATATGTTACAGCACTCTTAGTGGAAAAACTGAACAGTCTAGGCGCACAGTTCATAGACTATCCCAATCTGATTAGACTAAACCCAAACGTTCCATGGAAAACAAGGGGAAACGGAGCCCTATGCCTAAGAATAAAATGTAAAGAAAACGCCACAGAAAAAATTAAAGAAACAGTAATTGAAACAGTTGAAGAAAACTCAGATTTAGACTATAAAGGCACAGATCCAGGCGTAGTTTTCTTTACAGGGACAAAAATTCCACGGGAAATTAAAAACTTTGCAAAAGACGCCATAACTGGAATTGTAAACCTAAAAGATGCCTTAAAACTTCTGAAACGGTTTAAAGCTGAAGCTGTGGGTTTTAAAAAAGCCCGTGGAATAATTGGTGGTTTAGCAGCCACAGGCGAAACTCTCCAAGAAGACCACACTTTCGAGATAATTGCTTATCGTACACCTGAAAACTATGGGCAGAAGAGGAAAGTAGACGTGGCTTCGATTATGGAGATGAATAAGGCGACAGCCCCATTCACATTCAACAATATTGACCTTGCGACTGGCAGAATCTTGATTACGCCGCGGGGACCAGATCCAATTCTCTTTGGGATTAGAGGCGAGACCCCTGAAATAGTTAAGAAAGCTTTTGAAATTGTTAAACCGCTTGAACCAGTGGAAAGATGGGTTATATTCCGAACGAATCACGGGACTGATGCTCACTTAAAACGTGTTAAGCGGCTTAACCAAATAAACGCGTACAATCCAGTTATTGCCAGAGGAATTGTAGCTGCAAACCCAAAAATGATTCCAAGGCGGCATGTGATATTTCCAATCAAAGATGAGAGCGCTTGTGTTGACTGTGCCGCTTACGAGCCTACTGGCCTATTGAGAAAAGCTGCAATTCAGCTTATTGAAGGAGACTATGTCGAAGTTTATGGAGGAGTGCGTGCTCCTTCAAAAAATAATCCTTTAACAATAAATCTTGAGAAGTTGCGCGTGCTTAGGCTTGCCCCTAAAGTGGTTTATCATAATCCAATTTGCCCCGAGTGTGGTAAAAGGCTGAAGTCTATGGGGAAGGACAAAGGTTTCAGGTGTGAAAAGTGCGGTTCAAAGTTTCCGCACATTAATAAAGTCGCGGTTAGATTGAAACGTGAATTGGCTAAAGGGCTGTATGTTACTTCGCCGAGGTCTCAGAGGCACCTTACAAAGCCTCTTGAGCGTTATGGCATGGAAAAACGCGGTTCAATAGTTAAAGAGTTGAGTGATGGTTGGCATTACCCATAGCCTTTAGCTTTCTCTAACCTTGAATATTTCGCATAAAAGCCTATAAAGTTCATCGCCGCCTTCCATTTTTGAAAAAAGCTCCTTTTCAGCCTTAAGAATGCGTCCCACAGTTTGGTAAGTTTGTCTCCACTCCATTTCTTGGCACATCATCTTAAAGTTCTTCATCTCAATCCAAGCTCGAAAATCAAAACGACAAACATGCCAAGCGTCAACACAAGATTTAATATGTATATCTCAAGAATGTCCAGCCTTTTCACCTCCCTTTCCATTTTTCTGTTTAAATAAAGTTTTATAAACAGGTAGCATTTAAATCAATGCAATCCAAGATGTTTGGGAGGGTTTAAATGAGTGAGATTTTATACCCAATAATCTATCAATTGGGCATAGGCGGAATAGGCGGTTTCATAATGGGATTCGCTCTTAAGAAAATAAGCAAACTTTTACTCGTTTTAATAGGCATATTCATAATCGCCCTTATCTATCTAGGCGCCAAAGGAATAATAAGCATAAACTATGAAGCACTTTTCACTGCTATAGGAAACTTGCTTGGAATGGCTGGCTCAGCTTTTTCCTGGCTCATCCACGTTATAGCCCTAATCCCGTTTGCTGGAAGCTTTATCGTAGGCTTTGTAATAGGTTTTAAACTTGGATAGCGAAATGGTTTAAATGTACGGGAAGACTTTATTCTCTGAAACTTACTGTTGAAGCAGCTAACCGGAGTGTTAGAAGAATTGGAGAAATTTCCAGCAGAGGAATACGCTCTCCCCTTCTTCATTGAGTTTGGCTATATTAGGAAATGTTGCCCAAGGTGTGGCGCATATTTTTGGACATTGAACCCGGAACAGGAAACTTGTGGAGAAGCGAGACCTGAAGGCTGTGCCTCATATACTTTCATAGAGAATCCGCCTACAAGGAAAAGTTACAGTGTAGGGGAAATGCGTGAGTTTTTCCTTTCCTTTTTTGAAAGGCGTGGTCATACCCGTATAAAGCCTTACCCTGTTGTGGCAAGATGGAGAGACGACATTTACTTAACCCACGCAAGCATAATTGACTTTCAACCTTACGTAACTGAGGGAATTTCGCCACCGCCTGCAAACCCTCTGGTTATAGCTCAGCCTTGCATACGACTAGTGGACATAACCAACACTGGGCCAACATTCGGCAAATATATAACCATCTTTGAGATGGGAGGGCATCACGCTTTTAACTATCCTGATAAGGAGGTTTACTGGAAAGACCAAACCGTAAGATATCACGACGAGTTTGTTAAAGAATTGGGCATAAAGCCCGAAGAAGTAATCTACAAGGAGGAGGTTTGGTCTGGCGGTGGAAATGCTGGCCCATGTTTAGAATGCATAATACGGGGGTTAGAGGTTGCCACCCTAGTTTTTATGCAGTACAAGGTTGTCGGCAACGAGTTTGTTAAGTTGCCAATACGCACCGTAGACACTGGTTATGGCATAGAACGATACACATGGCTTTCTCAAGGCTCACCAAGCGCCTTCCACGCCATTTACGGCGATTTGCTTGAAGAGCTTTTTAAGATGGCTGGAATAAGCCTTATCAATAAAGATTTGCTGGTGAAGGTGGCGAAAGTTTCAGGCTTAATTAGTCTGGATAAAACGGCTGGTAGGTTTGAAACTAGAAGGAAGATTGCGGAAATAGTCGGCATGAATGTAGATAAGCTGGACGAGATTTTGTTTCCCATCGAGAATGCCTTTGCAGTTGCAGACCACACCAAATGCCTAACTTTCATACTTTCCGAGGGCGTTGTTCCCTCAAACATTCAGGAAGGCTATTTGGCGAGGCTTCTCTTCCGCAGAATCTATCGCCTATTGAGAATGTTAGGTATTCCAGACAAACTTTACGATATTGTAGACTTGCAGATTAACTACTGGTCTAAGGATTACCCGCAGCTAAAGGAGATGCGAAATGAGATAATTGAAATGCTTTCCGTGGAGGAGGAAAAATTTAAGGAGACTATAACCAGGGGAGAAAGCCTAGTAAAGCGAATAGCCAGCGAACTAAAAGCTAAGGGTGTTAAAAAGGTTCCAGTTGAGACTTTTACTGAGCTTTATGATTCTCATGGTGTTCCACCTGAAATCGTTAAAGAAATCGCGGAAAATGAGGGTTTGACGGCGGATGCACCTGAAAATTTTTACGCTTTAATTGCTGAAAAGCATATGCAGACATTCAAGCAAACAGAAGAGGTTAAAGCTGAAGAGCGGCTTGAAAACGAGGTGGTAGGCCTTCCAGAAACAGAGCCGTTGTACTACCGCGACCAATACATGAAAGAGTTTGAAGCAAAAGTTCTAAAAGTTATTGGAAACGAGTACGTTATCCTTGACAAGACATGTTTTTATCCGGAGGGAGGGGGGCAACCAGCAGACAGCGGCTACCTCATGTTTAATGGAGAAAAAGTTGAGGTTGTCGACGTACAAAAAGTTGGCAAAGTAATAGTTCACAAAATTAAGGGCGAAGCAGCTCCAAAGAAAAACGCCAGCATTAAGGGAGTCATAGACTGGGACAAGCGGTACAGCCTAATGAAAAGCCACACCGCAACCCACATAATTAACAGCGCCGCTCGGCGTGTTCTTGGACAACATGTTTGGCAGTTTGGCACCCAAAAAGGCGTTGAAAGTTCTAGGCTTGACATTTCCCACTATCGCAGGCTTACGAGGGAGGAATTACAGAAGATAGAAACTTTGGCTAATGAAGCAGTTTTAAGGAATATCCCCGTGGAAATTTCGTGGATGCCCAGAGCTGAGGCTGAAAGCCGCTATGGTTTTAGGCTTTATCAAGGTGGAGCAGTTCCCGGCAAAGAGATTCGTGTGGTGAAAATTGGCGATTGGGAAGTTGAGGCTTGCGCTGGCACTCACATTAAGAACACTGGGGAGATAGGCTTCATTAAAATAATTCATTCAGAAAGGATTCAAGATGGCGTGGAGAGGCTTGTATATGCCTTAGGCATCCACGCTTTAAGGGCGGTGCAGAAAAACGAAGAGCTGCTCTGGCGGGTTTCAGAAATTTTGAACGCACCACTGGAAAAGCTGGATAAAACAGCGGAGAAACTTGTAAAAGAGCTGAGAGAGGCAAATGTGGAAAAGAGGAAACTCATAAAGGAGCTTGCAGAAAGGGAAGGCGCTGGTTTGCCGGCGAAAGCGGCTGAAGAAGTTAAAGAAGTGGATGGCTTAAAACTTGTTTTTCGTGGCTTCAAAGAGAACATCGATGTTGACCGTATGGTTCAAACTGCAAACGAAATTATAAAAAAGAATGATGCCGCAGTTGCTATGTTCTATGGAGCTGACGAGAAAAACGCTCGAATAATGGTTATGGCTGGAAAAAAGGCTGTTGAGAGGGGAGTTAACGCGGCTGAAATAGTGAAAGAGGCTTCAGCAATTATTGGCGGCGGGGGAGGTGGAAGACAAAACTTTGCTCAGGGTGGAGGAACCCGTATAGAAAAACTACAGGAAGCCATTAGAAAAGCTGAAGAAACTCTAAAAAGACAGGTTAAGCAGCAGCTGCACCGATAATTTTGTATGCGGTTAGGTTAAAGAAAAAGCCAATAGCGCCTCTATCCTCTATATTTTTACGGTTTTCTATTTGCATGGTTTAACTTTCACGAGGTCTCCTTTCATAATTCCAAGGGTATGCTGCACCTTGTCTGGAACTTCAATAATGTTTCCTTTTGAGCTTTCCATGGATGCGACTTTGCAACGTGTTTTTTTGCCATCGAGGGTTTCAATTTCAACTTCTTTCACTTTCTTGCCCAGTTGGGAAAGGGTTTCTTTTGGAATGCGAACTGTGCTGGTCCATGTTGCGTATAGCATGCCAAGGTTTTCCACTATGAACTGGTTTTCCGAAGGCTGCGCTGCAACCGCTGGCTGAATTTCGGTCTCATGTTTTGGTTTTTCCTTTACCGCCTTTTCAGTTTCTTCTTCCACAATCTCCTCAACAACTTGTTTAACGCTTTCTTTCAAAACTTCTTTTTTAGGCAATTGCCTTTGTTTCGCTTTAGGTTTAAGCGAAGTGCCTTCGGGTTCAGAGAGCATGCATTCTACAGCCTTTTCACATGCTAAACATTCTTCGGGGATTCCTTCTCCTTTTGCACGTTTACCCAAGTATCCAAAATAGTGGGGGCAACCGGAATCAAGACTAACAAAGCCTTGTTCATCCATCTCTGTTCTCGCTTTCTTGGACAAAATCTTTCCTCGCTAAAAGAAAGTTAGCTTCGGCACCTTTATCTTTAATGAACTCGCAATAAGTATCTGAAATTAGAATGCGAAATTAAGCAGACTATTTTTCTTTAATTTTACATGTCTTCAGACTGGTTCGTTTATCTTCTTGCCAACTTTTTCAGTCCATTCTTGGATTGGTATGGCGAACTGTTTTTCAACATTGCCTCTGTGGATGCTGTTGTAGGTGCAGAAAGACCTTACTTTACCATCTGGGGTTGCGTAGTGGATGACGCATCTTTGGGCGCGGTCTAGGTCGAAGTTCCAAACATCCATGAAATGCATTATTCCAATCATGACCACTCTGCGCATAAGCTTTCCTAGAGCTTCGTAGCTTCCCTTGGTTATCACGTCTTTGAGCAGTTCTCTAACAAAGGGAGACTTAACCATGGGCAGAAACTCAAGCATCTTCACTTTGGCCACCGTCCTCTTACCTTTCACACCAGAATAGTAGATGTCCCAGAAGATTTCCGCGAATCTGTCAACATCTACATACTGCGTTATAGGCTTGTATGAACCATTCTTTTCTATTACAATGAATGTTGCAGCTCCACACATGGGATGCATGGTGAACTCTGGATAAGGCCTATTTTTCAAGATTTCCATGCCTTTTGAAATGGGGACAGGCCAGTCAACGGGCCTCCAATCTTTTCTTGTAACGTTTCCGTTTGTCTGTTCTTCGATTAGTTTAATAGTGTCAGGCACTGTTATGCGCATTTTCCGCATTTCCTCTTTTCGGGCTCTTCCAGCCATGGAAATTGGCTGGATGTTAATGCATCTTACCACGTCATGGTTTTCAACAGCGTAGCGGACTATGTCTCCAAGGTCTTTGTCGTTTACTCCTCTTGCTAGGGTGACCACCAAGACTATTGAGTCTAAGCCTAGTCTTCTGGCGTTTTCTACAACTTTCTGTTTCACTGGGACAAGATCTGCTCGTGCCCTGGTTTTCTTGTAGATTTCTTCTCTTAAGCCGTCAAATTGAAGGTAAAGCGTACTCAATCCCGCATCTAACAGCCTCTTAAAATATTCTAGGTCTTCAGCTAAACGCAAGCCGTTAGTGTTAACTTCCACATGGGTTATCCCTGCTTTTTTCGCCTCTGCTATGAGTGCTGGCAAGTCGTTTCTTATGGTGGGTTCTCCACCGCTAAACTGAAGCGCGTTGCAAGCCCAAGGCTTATTGTTTCTAAGAAGCCTAATCATGTCCACGATCTGCTCATATGTGGGCTCGTAAACGTAGTTTGCTACCCCGGCATGGGCGAAGCAGACGGGACAAGCCATGTTGCACCTGTTTGTAACGTCTATTATGCCCAAAATAGTGTGAGACTTATGCTGAGTGCATAATCCACAGTCGAAGGGGCAACCCTTAACCATTTTTGTGTGGGGGTTTTCCAGTCCGTTGCCCAAGTATTTTGCGTTGTACCAGTCGCTGTAAAACCACTTGAAAAGCTCAGCGTCTCCCCAGTAAACATCCTCAAATTTTCCATGTTCTGGACATGTTTTTTCAAGGTAGATTACGCCTTTTTCCTCGTAAATTTTCATGGGGATTTTTCTGAGGCATTCGGGGCATAGGCTTGTTGAATAGGTTTCAAACTTTACTTCTTCGTTTAGTTCTGACATTTATATCGCCTAAGTGAGGAACATGAATTTAGATGTTTGTTATTTTGCTGTGAACTTGAGGCTATATTAAAATTTCCATAACTTTAATAGGGTGAAAAGGGTTATTATTTTCCATGAGTGCACGGGTGAAAGTCCTTCTCAGAAAAGTTGGATTAACAGAATACGAAGTCAACGCGTATCTTATTCTTATTGAAAAAGGCACATTAACAGCCAAGCAGATAAGTTATGGAGCGCAAATTCCCTACTCAAAGGTTTACCAAGCTCTTAACAGTTTAGAGAATAAGGGTTGGATAGAAGTAAAACGGAAAAGGCCAAGCCAGTACTTTCCGAAATCTCCTGAAACCGCTTTGAGAACAGCGAAAAATGTTTTCGAGAGCGAATGGCTCCAAGCTGAGAAAACCATAATTGAGGAACTTATACCCTTTTACGAGAAACTGAAAACTAGAGAGAAATATGACATTTGGATTTTAAGAGGTCCATCAAACATAATTCCAAAGTTTAAGGAGATGGCTAAGAAATGCAAACACGAGCTGTTAATAGCTTTACCATTTATCCACGAGGAATTTTTAATGGAATTTTATCAGCTGTTGTCCTCTTTTACAGCTGGCGAAGTACAAGCGCATTTCATGATGCCGAAAGGACTAGGTGAAAACGTGTATAAGATGCTTTCAAAAATAGGTGAAGTGAGATGCCGAGACAAGATGTTTGGCGGTGGAGCCATATCCGACGGCAGCGAAGTACTGCTTCTGTTCAGCGATGAAAGAGGAGAAATTACCGCAATATGGTCAGACCATCCCGGCATAGCAGGGCTAGCTAAGGATTATTTTAATTACTTGTGGAAAGAATCTGAAGGGTGAGTCTTTACGGAAGAATCTGCTTCACTCTGTGCCTTTTTCCATAGTTCTTCAAAGTAGTCTGCAATTATCTTTACAAATTGGGGATTGTTTGACCATAGGCTAGGCAAGCCGCCGATCTTATTTGGTGTAGTTAAACATAGGTTTACTTCCTTCTTATCATGGATTGCTGTCTTGATAGGCACGGGCTGAGTCAGGTATCTGATTTCAAACAAGGGATTAGTCTTTAGAGCTTGAATAATTTTCTGTGATGATTTGTCAGCTTCATGTCTTTCTGTGATTACGCGAATTCTCACACCTCTCTTCAGCGCCCTCTTAAAGTTTGGAAAATCATTGAACAGCCTATGCTTGAATCCTTCCCAATTAGCACAAATATCTATGCTTATTTGAGCCCTCTCGGCGCCCTCTTTAAGCCTTTTCCAAAGAAGTTTTTCTGAAGAGGTAAGTATAAACGGGTGTTCTTCTTCGTGGAGAGTTGCTTTATCGTTAATTTCTTTGAGTTTCTCGATTAGCTTTACCGTCTTTTTTGTCAGTTCTTTGTATTGTTTGGTTTTCCTTTGAAGCAAAAAGTATATTCCTTCTTTTATTGGGGTGGCTTTGTACATGGTTGGCGTAGCTACTATTTTTTCTGCTAGATCTAGCTTTTCAAGTGCTGGCATTATTCGGTAGACGTCTTGTCTAGCAACGTTTGCGTTTTTAGAGATTGTTTTTATCGTTGCCTTTCCTAGCTGGGAAAGAGTGAGGTAAATTTTCGCCTGAAGGTATGTAAGCCCCAAATCCATTAGTATTTGGATGCATTCATCATTAGTCATCAGAGCCCTTTCACTTCTTGCTTTCCTATTTTTATTTTGAAAGTTGCGGGATATATATGTATATGTGGTTTATATTATTTGTCAGAAGAGGTTCTGATTACAAACACTTATTTTTACA
>JBNASL010000034.1:0-11795 GCA_049717905.1 Candidatus Bathyarchaeales archaeon
GACAGCGAATTTAAGAAAATATTTCCCCATCAGAGGAGGCTTGCTAGGCACAAAAAAGGGCGAAGTGAAAGCGGTTGACGGCGTTAGCTTAGCCATAAAGAAAGGCGAAACCTTCGGCCTTGTGGGAGAGTCTGGGTGTGGAAAGACCACAACTGGAAAAACAGTTATAAGGTTGTTGAAGCCTGACAGCGGAAAAATATTCTTCCATCCAGAAGGGAAACTTCCCGACGATCCTTCAGAAGACTTCGAACAGTTTGATATAGCTGGCTTCAAAGGAAGAAGTCTGAAAAGTTTAAGGCGGAACATGCAAATTGTTTATCAAAACCCTTCAACTTCCCTTAACCCAAGAATGCTTGTAAAAGACATAGTTGCAGAACCCCTATTTGTTCATAAAATATGTAAGGGCGATGAAGCTGAGAAACGCGTCTTAGACATGCTTGAACGGGTTGGTTTATCTGAGGAGCATCTCCGCAGATATCCCCACGAATTTAGCGGAGGCCAAAGACAGAGGATAGCCATAGCGAGGGCCCTTATAACCCATCCAAAATTTGTAGTTTTAGATGAGCCCACCTCCTCAGTGGACGTCTCCGTTAGAGCTTCTCTTCTACAACTTTTCAAGGAACTCCAGCAAAACATGGGGCTAACATATCTATTCATAAGCCATGACCTTTCAATGGTTGAAGCCATATGTGAAAGGGTTGCAGTGATGTACCTTGGCAAAGTGGTTGAAGTGGCTGAGGCTGAAGAACTATTCGACAGCCCCCTTCATCCTTATACTCAAGCCCTCTTTTCAGCCATCCCCATACCCGACCCAAAAACTAAACGTAAAAGAATAATCTTGGCAGGGGAACCTCCAAGTCCAGCTAATCCTCCAGCTGGTTGCAGATTTCACCCCCGCTGCCCCCATGTCATGGACATATGCAAGTCTGAGGAGCCTAAGCTAGAAGAGATTAAGCCAAAGCACTTGGTGGCATGCCATCTCTACTAAAGTCTTGTTTATTGGCTGCTGCCATAAGCTCTTAGAAGTTGTTCGAGGTGCTCCATTCTTTCATACAATTTCCTGTCGTTCCGAGTGGTTGCTTCCAACTTTATTGATTTAATTATTGACTTCATTTGCTCTTCTATTTGATCTCTAACAGCTGTCTCTATTACAGGTTCAGTGGAGAGCAATTCCTCATGTAATTGGTATGGGATATACTTGCTGAGGTTCAAGTTGAGGTTGACAACATCCCATCTCGCATAGTGCCCAACCGAGTCACAAATATGTTTTATGTCAATAATTGCTTCCATATTAATGTCTGCGTAGACTATTCCCTCCTTATCAGTTAATGGTCCCCCGATTATCTCGCCCCTCGGGTTAATAATGGCAGACCATCCTCCGCCTGGAACTATAAACTCGGGAGTATTGCTGAATTTTAGATCTTTCTCTAAGGCATTCACAGTGTCCTCATCTATTGTTGACATTACGTTAATGACGAAAGTTTGGCCAGCTAAAGCGTGATGGCGCACGGCAGTCTCGGCTACAGAGTTAAAAATGTCTGAATTTGGGTCATGTTTCACTGCGGAAATACCAGGCCATAAGGCGACATGGATTTGTTCTCCCAAAGCAAATAGAGCATATTCTACAAGCATCATTGTATGTTCCCAGCAGATAAGCCCACCAAGTTTGCCAAACTCCGTGTCTACTACTGTTAAGTCGCTGCCATCGCCTCGCCCCCAAATCATACGTTCTGCGTGTGTTGGCTGCAACTTTCTATGTTTACCTATTATCTCGCCTCTATTGTTGATGAATAGAATAGTGTTGTAAAGCGTGCCTCCATCTCTTTCATTTAGCCCAACAGCTAGGTAGACACCGTTTTTGCTTGCGGCTTCACACAGAATTTTTGTTGTCTCACTTGGTATTTCCACTGAATTTTTGAAAAATTCACGGAAGAATTTGCCTCCAGTAGTTGGTGTGGTAAGCCATATCCAATATGGATAAGTTGGGATAAATGCCTCGGGAAAGACTATGAGATCCGCATCTTCACTGGCGGCAGTTCCTATTAAGTCTACCATCTTAGCAACCGTTTTTTCTCGGTTAAGGAAAACAGGGTAGCTTTGAACAGCTGCAGCTCGAAACTTTTTCCCCTCCATTTTTAACAAACTCTCCATAAGCAACTATTTTTGCTTACTATCACTGTAAATAAAAAATTTGTTTTCTCAGCGGAAGTTTCCTATCAAAGCGTTATTAAGAAAACCATAATTTTTGATGTTGCAGTTTTATGGTTTGAAGCGAAAAATCTTAAAGAGAGAAAGCATTATCAAGGCTAGGTTTGAACATGTCTCAAAGCGGGATGGAAATAAAAGTAGTAGGCTATGATGAAAAAGACAAGTTTGGGCCATGCTTCGTTGTTAAGTCTCCACTGGGGCACACTGTAAAAGTTGCAGACACCTTTGCTGAAATGTTTCCATTATGGGTTGGACGCGTTTTAATAACTGCTGATAACGAGAAGTGGGCTTTGACAGCGGCTGAAGTCACAACTGGGTTTGCGACAAGCGTGATTATGGCTCCGGCTGAAGCTGGCTTTGAAGCTTTTGTTCCAAAGGGTGAAACTCCAGATGGCAGAGTAGGCGCCTTAATCCAAATCTACAATCGTAACAGGTTTGATTTGAAAAGTCAGATGATGCTGAGAATAGGGCAGTGTATTATGACTTGTCCCACAACATCCGCCTTCGACGCTCTTCCAAATGCAAAGAGAAGACTGAAAATAGGTAGAAGCCTCCGATATTTCGGCGACGGTTTCCAAAGAAAAGGCTTAGTGGGAAATAGGAAGGTGTGGCGAATACCAGTTATGGAAGGCGAATTTATCGTGGAAGACTCCTTCGGCGCTGCTGAGGCAGTTGCTGGAGGGAACTTCCTAATACTTGCCAGAGACAAGGCTTCTGGACTGCTGGCTTCTGAAGAGGCTATTAAAGCCATCAACAGCAGCAGGGCTGAAGTAATAACGCCTTTTCCAGGGGGAATCTGCCGTTCCGGCTCTAAGGCAGGTTCCTTAAAGTATAAGCTTAAGGCTTCAACTAATCATCCTTTCTGTCCGTCGTTGAAGAAGGTTGTATCCGACTCGCAGCTTCCTGAAGAAGTTAACTGTGTCTACGAGATTGTTATTAATGGTTTAACGCTTGAAGCTGTCAAGAAAGCCATGGGTGAAGGGGTAAAGGCCACCTTAAACGTTCCAGGCGTTGTGAGAATTTCTGCTGGCAACTACGGCGGAAAACTGGGTCCATACAAGGCGTTTTTGAAAGAAGTTTTGGGAATAACCTAACTTTTAAAATCCAAATTTTTATTTGCTTCCTTAACGTGTAACTTTACGGCTAAATGAAAAAGTGAAAACGCTTTGAGCAAAAAAAGGACGTCTCTCGAACTGTTCAGATTAAAAAAGACACTGAATACGCTGGCGAACAAAGAGGGCCGTGGAACAGAGCTTATTTCGCTTTATGTTCCGCCTGGGAAGCAGATAAGCGAAGTTGTTAACATGCTTAGGGAAGAGTATGGAACAGCCTCAAACATAAAGTCGACAACAACTCGCAAGAACGTTCAAGACGCCATTGTAAAGGTTCAGCAGCGCCTCAAACTTTTCAAGGAGGCTCCTGAAAACGGGCTTGTAATTTTTTGCGGCGCGGTTCCCCAGAATGGTGCTGGAAGCGAAAAAATAGAAACCTATGTTATAATACCGCCTGAACCCATACATATATACCTCTACAGGTGCGATTCGCGTTTTCACACCGAGCACTTGCAGGAGCTTCTGCGTGAGAAGGAGACCTATGGCATAGTTCTTATAGACGCTACGGCTGCGACCATTGCCACTCTTCAGGGAAGACGCCTTGAAATAGTGAGGGAAGTGACGTCTGGTGTTCCTGGAAAAACCCGTGCTGGCGGTCAATCTGCCAGAAGATTTGAAAGGCTTAGGGAAATGCGCTTGCAAGAATATTTTAGGCGTGTCGGCGAACATGTCAACGAGACATTTTTGCCCATAGAAAACCTTAAGGGCATAATAATTGGGGGTCCAGGACCCACAAAATATGATTTTGAAAAGGGAGAGTATTTGAATTATCAGTTGAAGGAGAAAATCCTAGACATAGTGGATACGGCTTATGTTGACGAGCAAGGTGTAAAGGAAGTTGTGGATAAGGCTCCAGAAATAATGAGGAAAATACGCTATATAGAGGAGAAGCAGATAATGCAGCAGTTCCTTTACGAGATTGGCCACGACACTGGTTTAGCCACTTATGGAGAAGAAGAAGTTAGAAAAGCCTTGGAAGCGGGCGCTGTTAAAACACTGTTGCTTTCAGAGGGGCTTGACATAACACGGGTTAAAGTGAAGTGCACCGCGTGCGGATACGAGGAACAGCAGACAATTAAAACTCCGATGTTGACAAACTTTGAACAAAGTCTCCTAGGAAAGCCTTGTCCCAATTGTAAGGCGCCTTCTTTAGTGATAGCTGAAACCCAGGAACTTATAGAAAATTTTGCCCAACTGGCTGAATACGCAAATACCGATGTGGAGGTTATATCCGCGGAAACCGAAGAGGGACAGATGCTTAAAAACTCTTTCGGCGGAATAGCCGCCATTCTCAGATTTAAACTACAAGAACAATAGCCTAGCAGGCAAAAAGTTTCTCTTTTTAAATTTTTATTTGTTGTTTGTGGAGCGATAGGAACTTTTTGATGGAGCGGTCGTAGGTTTTTTCGATTTCTGGCGGGAAATAGCATGCTGGAAGTTCATTGTGGGCTCTATGGTTTCTTAGGCATTCGCAGCATTTACCCTTCAAACTGCAAGGATATGTACAGGGGCACTCCTTCAAGTTAATTTGTAGGTTAGGACATTCACTCATCTTTTCTGCCACCGTTCTGTAATTAACTTCTTGATTGATGTCAGACTATTTATGCCTGACCTATTTCAGCGGAGATTTGTTTTGGTTAAGATATGGTGAGCTTAAAATGTGGACCGGGGGGGATTTGAACCCCCGACCTCCCGAGTGCAAGTCGGGCGTTCATACCAGCTGAACTACCGGCCCATGTTTTTCCAACTTGTTTGGGCTTAAAGGTTTAATTTAGGCTTTTCTAGTTTGTGACGTTTCGAATGGCTTTGTTATGCGCTGTAGATTAGAGGGTGGAAGGATTTTAATTTATCTTTCTTATAATGGTGTCTTTTAGATTGGGTTTAAACTAGAAGTTTATTATAGAAGATTGTTAGGCAAATTTTAAATGAGTTATCCCTAAAATATAATGTGAGGGGTTTTCCTAGATGAGGTTTCGATGGGATTTCTCCTCACAATTAAAAGTGAAACGGTGAAAGAGGGGAAAGGAGGTGAAAACCTTATGGCGAAGAAAATTTTGATAGCCGCAACAGCGCTATTGGCTTTGTCTATGCTTATTTCCCAAGGCTTTGCCTGCGTTGGCCCAATTTTTCCATGTTATTGCCCTAGACATATTCCTCCAATTGTCTCCACCCGCTGGTTAAGTGCAAATCTTAATCGTAGAAACCTTGTTGTGCTTGACGTTAGAAGCCCAGATGCCTATAGCGAAGGTCATATTCTAGGAGCAATAAACGTGCCTGAAGGAGAGTGGTATGTAAATGATCCATTCACTGTTGATGTTTCGATTCCATGGATGGAAATGCCGGATAAGGAAGAATTATTTAACTTGATAGGCGGTGCTGGCATAACGAAGAATTCGCTTGTGGTTGTTGTGGGCAGCACAAGCGGACCATTAAGTCCTGCACCGCTTGCCCTTTATGCAGTGGCAGGCACCACTAGAGTAGCCATAACGCTGCTTTATGCCGGAGTTAAAAACGTCGCCATTCTGGATGGCGGATACGAAAAATGGGTAGCTGACGGTTACCCCACTGAAACTGGTACTGTTACGCCTACACCAGTGATTTACAGAGGGAAAGTGGATAAAAGCATGGTTGTTTCAATGGCTTATGTAGAAAAGAAGATTGGTAAATCAATCATTGTTGATGCAAGAGACCCAGAAGTCTATAATTGCGGAGTACAGGAACCTTGGACTACCGAGAAAGGTCACATTCCAACAGCTAAGAATCTGCCTACTCCATCGCTATGGAAAATCACATATGAAAATTCAACATACGCGCGCTATATAACTTACAAGGACGTGTTCACTCTTAAGAGAATGACCGAGGAAGTTGTTGGAAAGGCTAAAGGTAAAGAGATAATTGTCTACTGCGGTGTCGGTGGTTATGCCAGCACAGCGTACTTTGTGCTAAGTGAAGTGCTCGGGTACAGCAATGTAAGGCTTTATGACGGGTCAGCTCAAGAATGGACACATGCTGGCAAACCCGTAGAATGCCCATAACCGTTTAAAAACATACCTCCTTTTTCTTTATTCCTATTTTAACAGAATCCTCTACTGCCCTATTTTGTACAGCTGTTCTCCTTTTTTGTTTATTTTGGGTATTGTTATGGTGAACTGGGCGCCTTTCCCATATTCACCTGTTTCTTGGATTTTCCAGCCGTACATTTCACATAGTCTAGCTGTTAAATAAAGTCCATAACCCGTGCCTTTTCCGTAGCCTTCTTTGAAAAGGTTTCGCCGTGCCTCTTCTGAAACTCCTACGCCGTTGTCTTCATAAACAAGTTTCAACTTATCCTTATCAGTCTCGTCTTCTTTGTAGTATATTTTTATTTGGCTGACCTTTTCGCCGTGCCTCAAAGAGTTATCAATTAAATTGTGGAAAAGCTGCCTAAGCTGCGAGTCAGCCAGCACCATCAACCCATGGCACTCATTTACAACTTCTACGATGCTTAAGCCTGAAGACAAGGTAACCGCTTCTTCAAAGCTTTTCCCAACATCAACGTAGGTTCGCTCTTCCACACCCAACATTTCATAGGTGCTTGCAAAATCGAAAATTTTAACAATCTGGTTGCATGCCAACTCAATTTCGTTTAAATATTTTAGGGCTATATGGTCGCTGGGCAACTTCTTTTTAACCAAATAAACATTGCTTTTAATAACTGAAAGCTTGTTTCGCGCATCATGCCTTGTCCACCTGCCGACAACGCTTAACTTTTCATTGACCAGCTTCAATTCTTCCATAATTTGATTCAACTTTTCCTCAGCTTTTTTCCGTTCTGTAATGTCCCTTGCAATGCTCAAAATTGCAGTTTTTCCCTTATAAGTCACGAGGCTAGAGGAAATTTCTACTGGAATAACCCTACCATCCTTAGCGACATGTGTGGTTTCAAAAACTTGTATTTTATCCTTCGGCATATTTCTGATAAGCTCTTTTATCTCTTCCGTGGTTAAGGTAGAATCAATGTCCTGAGGCCCCATCTTAAGGAATTCTTCTCTAGAATAGCCCAAAACCTTAACTGCAGCATCGTTCACGTCGATAAATTTACCGTCAAAACCAATAACCCATGCTGTATCGTTCATGCCATTAATTAACGCTCTATAGGCTTCCTCGCTTTCCCGCAAAGCCTCCTCAGCTTTCTTGTTTTCGGTAATGTCTATGAGAGAAACTAGCGATTTCTTTGTTCCAGGAATCAATTCAATGTTAAGCAGCACATTTCTAATCTCACCTTTCTTGCTAACAAAATCAAAAGCATACTGCTTTGGCGCTTTACCACCCTTCTTTCTCCTTTCTATGTGATATTTCTCCATTCTCTCCAAGTATTCCCCTGTTACAAACTCAGTCCACTTCCTTCCCTCAATCTCCTCTTTCGAGTAGCCGCTCAACTCTTCAAACTGCTTATTCACTAAGGAAATAGTCTTATCCTCTTCCAATATGCACATTGCCGTGCCAGTGTTCTCAAAGAGAGTTTGACACATTATCTCCGCTTTTCGCCTGTTCACCGCCTCAACAATGCCATAAGCAAGTTCGCAATAAACTGTTTCTGGGTCTCCAATTTTGCTAATGTACCCCTCTGCGTCAAGGGACATTCCTTTTATGGCTACTTCTTCCCCTCCCTTTCCAGTAAAAAGAATAAATGGGATAAAGTTGCCGTTCTTTCTCAATTCCTCTAAAAATTGTAAGCCGTCTTTCTCAGGCATTTTATAGTCGCAGACGATCACATCGTATTCTTTACTCTTCATTTTTTCAACTGCTTCCTTAACAGACAAAGCTGTATCTACTTCAAATGCGCCCCGCATTTCTAAGCATTCTTTTGCAGCACTCAAAAAACCCGCTTCATCATCCACATGCAAAACACGTATAGGTGCTTTCTCAGCGAACTCTACAACTCCAGCTGGAAGCTCAATAGTAGACTCAGTCATAATTTAACACTCTTTCCACTAATCTTATGGAAACTCGGATGTTGAAAACCGAATTTATAGATTTTAAAGTTAAAAAAGTTATGAACTCAGCGTATGAATCAACATGCCTTATTAATAGTTCTCTCCGAGTTAAAAACAACAATTGTTACACAAAATTTATAGTTAAACGGTGCTTTTTAAATTTGGGTGTAAACGTGTCAAGCACGGTTTCTGGAAGATTCGTGGTTCAACGGCACCATGCAACGCATTTACACTATGATTTTAGGCTTGAAATGGATAATGTGCTAAAAAGTTGGGCTGTGCCGAAAGAACCGCCCTCCGAACCAGGCGTAAAAAGACTCGCTGTAGAGGTTGAAGACCATCCAGTAAACTACATAAACTTTGAAGGAACGATACCCGAAGGAATGTACGGCGCTGGAAAAGTGGAAATCTGGGATAAAGGCACATACACCCTTAAAAACAGAAGCAGAGACAAAATAGAGTTCACATTAAACGGTGAAAAACTAAGGGGAGACTACACCCTAATAAGGTTTAAAGAAGACAAAAACTGGCTTCTAATCAAAAAGAAACAAGGTAAATAAAAGCGGCAACTGCTAAATTTAAAAATCACTTCAAGCCTAAAATATTTCCAGGCGTAAAGCCATGATGGAACTTAAAACCGTAAAAATTGAAACTCCAAAAGACTGTAACGTGATTGTAGGCACGGCGCACTTTATAAAAACAGTTGAAGACCTTTACGAAGCCTTAGTTAACGCTGTTCCAAACATAAAGTTTGGAATAGGCTTCTGCGAAAGCTCTGGACCATGCCTAGTGAGACATGAGGGAAACGACGAAGAACTGAGGCAGCTTGCCGCAAAAAAGGCCTATGAAATTGCATGCGGTCATAGCTTTATAATTTTCCTGAAGAATGCTTATCCTATTAACGTTTTAGACAAAATTAGAAAAGTGCCTGAAGTTTGTACAATTTATGCAGCTACAGCAAACCCTTTAGAAGTGGTAGTTGTCGAAACAGAGTTGGGTAGGGGAATTTTAGGCGTCATTGACGGCTTTAAAAGTAAAGGTATAGAAACAGACGAGGACATCAAAGCCAGGAAGGAGTTTCTGCGAAAAATAGGCTACAAGCTTGGGTAAGTGAAAGCCTTGTAAAATTTCCGGCAGGGCAGAACCGCGTTAGATCGCCGCTGGCCGAGAAAAACGATTCTTTGAGTGAGGCGGTTTTTCATGGTTTATGTGGAGGCTATTAACTCTTGCTGTATTTCAAAAGGAGTTTTTTCTTTCATCTTTTCTGCGGCGTATTCAACAAGGCTTCTGAACTGTTTTTCAGTTAGCACATGGCGTGCCCTTGACAAAATTTCCAAGCATACTTCTTTAAAAACCAGGTCGGCGCAACCCATTTTTGCGTCGTCAATTAGTTCTTTGCAAGCTTGAAGGATTTGGTTGTTCAAGGTAGTTCCACCCTGCAGCTAGACATTTAATTTTTAAGCATTAAAACACTTATGAATTTTGAAAATGTATTGTAAATTCATTTTTGGTTTCGTTTGAGTTTGCTGTCTTTATTTTTGGCTGCTTTACTTCTATTAGTTTTTGTTGTTGTGGGAGTTGGATTTTTGTGGATGGTTTCGTAAGTTTTAAAAGTGGATTGTTTCTATATTTTGTTTTTACCTTTTGCTTTGAGTGGGATGTATGGGTGATGGGTCGTCATCGTCGGAGTGAGGTTCAGATTCTTGTGGATATTTTAAGTTTGTCTGTGAAGGGTGTGAAGGCGACTCATCTTATGTATAGGGCGAATTTGAGTTATTCTACTCTTAGAAGGTATTTGTCTGCTGCTTTGAGGCAGAATTTAATGGTGAAGGTTTGTAGGGATGATGGTTCTGTTGTTTATTGTATTACTGAGAAGGGGAGGCTGCTTTTGGAGAGGCTTAAGGAAGTGGAGCATGTTTTGCATTATTAGGTTGGGTTGCATATAGCTATTTCTTTCTGTTTAGCTTTGAGTCTAATTTTTAGTTCCAGGTCTTCTTTTGTGTAGTTTCCGATAAGTATGTCTTGGATTTTTATTTCTTGGTATTTTGGGAGGATTATTTCGCCGGTTGCTGGTTTTGTTTTTTCGATTTTTTTGTTTATGTTGTTTATCCATTTTGGCAAGTCTATTTTACCTGTTTTTGGGTTGTAGTTTACTAGGCTGTGTTTTTGGAGGTCTGTTAGGATTTTGTGTAGGGTTTCTTGTGGGATTTCGAGTTTTTTGGCTAAGCTTTTTATGTTTAGTGTTTCGTGTTCTTCGATTATTGTTAGTAGATCTGCTGTTGTTAGCATGTTCTTTAATTTTGGTTTGTTTTGTTAAAAAGGGTTAGGAATTTTTTGTCTATTTAATTTTTGGTTTTTTGTAGAAGAAATGGATTTTTGTTCTAGACGATTTTCATAGATTTTTCATACTTAATCCTTTAAATATTGCCTTGTGCGATTAGGTAGGGAGGCGGTGGGGAGAAAGGAGAGGAGCCTGAAAAGTAAAAGCTGGCCTTTCTTATCCGCTCCTGTCAGGGAGGGATGGTGTTAGTGGAGCAAGTAGCTAATAAGGAGATGGTGGAGGAACTTAAAAGGCAATGGAAGACTCTGTGGAGAGAGCGGGTTGATGATAAGGTTAGGGCTGAGAGTATTGCTGAGAAGGATTATGGTATGTTGTTTGTTGAGCGGGGTACTGTTATTTTTGCTACTAGGAAGTTTAAGATGTTGAGTTTTAGGGAGGTTTTGCAGTTGCATGGTGTGGTCGATGTGGATAGGGTTGTGGGGCCTCATCCTTCTGTTGGTGGTTGGGGGAAGTTTATAAGGACGGTTATAGGTAACCAGCAAGCTTGTGGTCGTAGGAAACGGGCAAGCCAGTATGTGGAAGTTGAGAAGAAGAGGCAGCAGTTGAAGAAGGGTGGGAGAGGCTGGCTTCATTTATAGACGGATAATTTTTAGGCGTTTTTGTTTGGTTTAGGGGTGAAAGTTTTGGGTAGTTATCGTAGTAGGGTTGATATTATAGCGGATATTCTGAAGGTTGTTAGGGATGATGGTGCTAGGAAGACGCAGATTATGTATGGGGCGAATTTGAGTTATAGTGTTTTGCTGAGGTATTTGAGGATAGTTTTGGATGCTTGTCTTGTGAGGTTTGAGGAGGGTAGGCGTTGTTATGTGCTTACGGCTAGGGGGCGGGAGTTTTTGGAGCGTTATCGTGAGTATTCCATGCGTAGCAAGCATTTGGAGCGCCAGCTGCGGAATATGCGTGCTGAGCGTAGGGTTTTGGAGGGTTTGTGTTCTGTTTAGTTTTTGGTTTGGTTGTTTTTTGTTGTTTTTGGTTGGTTTTGGTTGTTGGGGTGTGGGTTTTTGAGGTTTGGTTTTTGTTTTGTTTTTTGTTGTGTTTTGATTTTTTCTTTACTATGTGGATGTTTTTCTTGTTTTGGGGTTAGCAGGGGTGATGCTTTTTCGGCTGTTTCTGATGCTGAGGGGCGAGTTGTTGCTTGTTACGGGGCTATGGCTGAGGCTG
>JBNASL010000035.1:0-11777 GCA_049717905.1 Candidatus Bathyarchaeales archaeon
AAGCAACTTCTTCTTAAATGAGTCCTTGAAAAATGGAAGTTTCTTCAAAAAAGCCCATAACCCATTTGTCTCCTTTCCTTCTAAAGAGCCAACTTTCTCAAGCATCTCTGGAAGTCTGTGGGTTAATATTGCCTCGGCTATTTGGTCTCCAACTTTGTAAAGGGGGTCTAAGGCGGCGTTCGGCTCTTGGAAAATCATGGAAATTTCTTTTCCTCTTATTTTGAGGAGTCCAGATTCCTTTAACGTTAAAATGTCAACTATCTCATCCGTGGTTCTTCTGAAGTAGATGCGGCCGCCTTCTACTTTGCCTGGTGTGGGGGTTAACGCCATTATTGTTAGGGCGGTTACGGATTTTCCGCTTCCTGTTTCGCCAACAACCCCCAGAGTTTCGCCTTTTCTCAGCCTTAGGTTTGCTCTTTCAACAGCCTTTACGATTCCTTCGTAAGTGTAGAACCTTACAATAAGGTCTTCAACTTTAAGCTGCTCGTTTTCCGCTAAAGCCTTTGCCGGCATTTTATCGCCTCCTTATCATTGGATCTAAGATGTCTCTTAAGGCGTCTCCGAGAAGGTTCCAGCCTATAACGAACAAAAAGAGGAAAATTCCCGGGATGATATAGGTGTGCCAATAGGCAAAGGCATTTCCAGGAGCGCCTGTTATCCAATTTCTTGAAAGGGAAATTATCTGTCCCCAGTCAGAATATCCTGAAGGCGCGCCTAGTCCAAGGAAGCTTAGGGCGGCTGCAGTTAACACAACTAATCCGATGTCGAGGGAAGCCATGATAATTAATGGAAAAATAGTGTTTGGAATAACATGCCTCACTATTATCCTAAAATCTGAACCGCCAACCGCCTTTGCGGCTTCAACAAAATCTTCAGCGGTGACCCTTAGAAATTCTCCTCGAATAAGCCTAGCGTAAGACGGCCACCAAACAAGAATCAAGGCTAAAGTTATGCTGTCTAGGCCTCGCCCAAAGGCTACAACAAAAGCCATGGCCAAAATTAACGCTGGAAAGGCTAGAATTATATCGGTTAACCTCATTAAAACTTCGTCAATCACTCCTTTATAGTACCCGGCTAAGCCTCCTACAACAATTCCTATGATGGCGCTTACGGCAACAACTAACACTCCTATACGGTAAGCCACTCTGGCACCCCATATAACACCATAGTATAGGTTATATTGGCCTTCTGTTGTGCCAAAAGGAATCTCAAGAGTGGGAGGTTTAGGTGTTGGAGCATATCCGTACCTTGGCATTATGTAGGGGTCCCTATCAGGCTGCGGAGGCGCCAAAATGGGCGCCAAGATTGCTATAAGAGTGAAGAATATTACTATTGCCAGTCCCGCCATTGACATAGGATTGCTTTTAATTCTTCTTAAGATGAAAGTGAGTTCTTTTATTCTGGGATTTTCAGTGCTCCAAAATTTTGGTTTAGCCATTGCCTTCACCCAAGTCTAATTCTTGGATCGATGTAAGCGTAAAGCAGGTCCACTATCAAGTTTGCAATTACAAAGATTATCCCTGTTAAGAGGGCGAAGCCTAGCACTGCTGGAATGTCAATTTGGGTAGCTGCATGGGCTGCGAAATATCCTACTCCTTTAAACTCGAAGATTGTTTCGGTTATTACTACTCCTGAAAGCATACCAGCCGTTAACAAGCCAGAGAGCGTCACCACAGGGATTAAAGCATTTTTGGTTACATGTTTGTCGATGACGGTTTTCTCGTCCAAGCCTCTTGCTCTCGCCGCTGTGACATAAGTTTTCCCAAGTTGTTCCAACATGCTTGACCGCATAACTCTCATTATTAAGGCGACATTTATTATTGTAAGAGTGGTTACTGGGAGAACCAGATGAGACAAGGCGTCCAAAAGTACTGCACCGTTAAGGTTAATAATGGAGTCAATAGTGTAGAGGCCTGTGTAAACTTGGAACTCTCCGCTTCTAACTAAGGCTTCAGCCCATGGGCTTAGTCTGCCTGGAGAGAAAATGCCTAATCCTCCGTAGAAGAATGCTAGTAAAACTATTCCAAGCCAGAATGATGGGAGAGACCATCCTATGACTGCCAAGGCTCTGGTGGCATGATCAATTAAAGTATCTTTTTTAACTGCTGAAATTTTTCCTAAATAGATACCCAGAAAAATCGTTATGGGCGCTGCATATATGACAAGTTCAACTGTTGCGGGAAATCTTGTTATTAAAGCCTCTAAAACAGGCATGTGAAGCGACTGAGACCATCCAAGGTTGCCTTGAAGAACTTGGCCTAGCCAACTAGAATATTGCATGTAAAAGGGCTTATCCAAACCATACTTCCTAATTATCTCATCTACGTTCCTTGCCTGTCTAGGGTCTCGGATGTATAAGGAGGCGCGTTCAATAGGACCGAAAAGCTGGGTTACTGCAAATATCAACAAAGTAACGCCTATAAGGGTTGGAATAATTAGGAGTAACCTTCTTGCTAAATATACTTTTATACTTGTGCCCATTTTTGAAACCTCTAGTTTCCCTTACATATAAGGGTTTACCCGCATCATACTATAAAAAGAATCAACAATAAAAAAGAGGGGGATGCGGCTAGTATCCCTTCCAAAGGGCGTAGAAGTATAGTTGGGTTGGGAACATTGGGTTGTAGTACCATCCTTGAACCCAGTCTCTCTCCCAGTGGCGACCCAGCGGTTGATCTATTACAAAGCTTGGTATATCCTCGTAGTATATCTTTTGCAGTTCATAGTAGATGTCTTTCCTAGCGGTTTGGTCGGTTTCGGAGATTCCTTCTGCAATTAATTCGTCAACTGTTGGGTTGCTGTATTTTTGCCATGCAGCGAAGGCTCCGGCGGAGTGCATATATGGATGAACGAAGTTGTGGGGATCTGGAAAGTCAGCCAGCCAGCCAATTATGAAAACGGGCAGCTGGCTTTTAACCATGGCTCTTAGGTATGTTGGCCAGTCCACCTCTGTAACAGTTATTTGGAACTTCGGGTTAAGGCCTTGGATATTGTCCTTTAATATTTCAGCAGCTGTCTTGCGTGGAATATTTCCCGTGTTATATAGTATCTCAAGGGTGAAACCTTTCTCCCAAACCTGCCCATTCCAAGCTGCTTTGAAGTGCTCCTCAGCTTTTGTTAAGTCAAAGGTGTAGGTTTCCTGGTTGGGGTTAAAGAATGGAAGCCCTTCAGGTATTGGCCCCGGCACATGTTTTGCTTCGCCCAACATAGCCTCTTTGATATAAGTGTCCCAATCAAAGGAGTAGGCAAAAGCCTTCCTAAGATCTATGTCGGTGAAAAAGTCTGGAGGGACACCGTTTCCATCAAGTTTTCCGCTTCCAATATAGGGGCTGTTGGAGTCCACTTCAAAAGTGAACAGCACAGCGTCGATTGTTAATTGTGGCAAGTCCTTGATGCAGCGTATACCCGCCGCTCCTTCAATTTCACTTGTGTATTGGCGGGGAACATAAACTATGTCGGCGTCTCCTTGCTGGAACATTAGCTTCCTGGTTGCCCATTCGTCAACCGATTTTATAACTGCCCTCTTGAGCTTTGCTGGTCCAGCCCAGTAATCATCAAACCTTACAAAGGACACCTCTTTGCCATGCTCCCATCTTTCAAGCACAAAAGGTCCTGAACCGCAGTCAGCCTCTTGTAGCTCTGGGACCTCAGGGTTGTGATATGTCGCAAATACTTCAGCCCAGTTGTCCTTGTTTCCCGGCCATGCGCCGTGTTCTATGGCGCTTTCCTTGTCAACTACACTTGCCCATGTTTGGCTCCAAATCTGCATGAATGTTGTCAATGGGAAGGATTTTGCAAGCTTGAAAACAACATTGTTTCCGTCAACTTCAACAGCAGCGTCAATCATTTCACCAATCGCTGCAGCTTCAGATGCCACTGAGAGATCTCCAAGCTCAGCTAGCGTATCAACTCCCAGAAGAGGCTCTAAAAGCATCCACGTAGGGCCACCGTCTCTTTCCTGAATTATAGCCCTTTCAAAAGAGTATTCCACATCCTCTGGAGTGATCGTTCCGCCGCCATGAGCTTTTATGCCCTGCCTTATCGGAAATATTATGGTTTTGCCATCATCTTTTACAAGGCCATTTGCTACAGATGGAACTTGTTCAGCTATTTTGGGAACAAACTGGTCAACTTTCTCCCTATCGAAGAAAATCAACGTATCGTACATATTAAAGATAGCTTCGCCGCTTGCAGTGTCGTAAGCCCAAGCTGGGTCAAGGGTTTCTGGCTCGCCGATTGTTGCCTCAATCATGGTGTCAGGGTTCTTTATGGAGGCTACTTTTTGAGTATATTGGTAGTAGTAAACGCCGCCACCTATCGCCGCTACTAGAACCACTACAATGATTATCGCCGCAATTTTCCCTATTGCCTTTTTATTGCTCATAGACATCCAAACCCGTCTTTACTCCTTAAAAGTTTAAAAAACTTTCCATAAAAACCACGTTCCACGTTTAAATTTAACTTCAGCATTCTTTTTGCTCCATAATTTCTCATTCAAGCATGCTATACAGCAACTAAGCGGGATCAAATTCTGAAATACTTATAAACATCATCTTCCAAATACGGCTTTTAGTTTGGCTTTAAGGGGTGCTTCCTTGAAAAAAGTTAAGGTAGGCATCTTTAAATGCGGCAACATCGGCTCGGCTCCATTACTTGAACTTCTCATCGACGAGTTGGCTGATAGAGAAGACATAAGCGTTCGAAGCGTAACAACAGGGGCAAAGATGCTTGTCGAAGAAGTGGAAGAAGCCTTACCAAAAATTTTAGATTTTAACCCAGACTTCATAGTGTTTACCTCGCCGAACCCTGCAGTGCAAGGCCCCACAAAAGCCAGAGAAATGCTTTTGGAAAAGAAAATTCCCAGCATCTTCATTTCCGACGCTCCGGGAAAACGTTTGAAGGAAGAGTTTGAAAAAAACGGCTTTGGCTACATCATAGTTATGGGTGATCCCCTTATCGGAGCTAGAAAAGAGTTTTTAGATCCATCTGAAATGGCGCTTTTTAACTCTAATGTAATAAAAGTGCTTGCAGTTACAGGCGTTTACCGAATGATATACCAAGAAATTGATAGGGTTATACTTGGCTATAAAGAAGGGTTAACACCTGAACTGCCTAGGCTAATCATAGATACTGACAGCATTAGGGATAATTCTGACTTTAAAAATCCCTATGCAAAGGCAAAGGCTATGGCCGCATATGAACTAACGAAAAAAGTTGCAGAAATAAACACGCGAGCATGCTTTATGGAAAAGGAAAAGGAGAAGTATATTCCGCTGGTTGCATGCGCCCATGAAATTGCCCAGGTTGCAGCCAAACTTGCAGAAGAGGCGAGAGAAATTGAAAAATATGCTGACACTTTGATTAGAAGGCCGCATTCTAAAGACGGGAGATTAAAGATTAAGGAGAAACTAATGTTGCCGCTAACTTTTGATGATGAAATCTATCAAAAATGGCTTAAACCTGGAAAAAGCGAATAAGTGCCACATATAGAGATTTACTTTTATACCTTTGTATATATGATATTAGCATATACATAAAATATTTCGGCTAAGTATATATATTCTTTCGCGATTTCTCATTCTCAGGTGAAAAATTGAAAGCTCTTGAAATTATTCCGTTAGAAGGAAAGACATTAAGAGCAATAATAGTTGAGAAAGAATACAGCGAACCCTTCTGGGTTATAGAACCCTCAAACAACCACACACCTAAAAACATACTATCATCAAGGTTTAAGCCATCCATTGCTTTCTGCAATTTCTTAGAGAAGCTGATCGACGAAGTAAAGCCAGACTTTATAACAGAAGAAAAAGGAAACCGCTCCAACAAGGAATTCAGCGAAACCAATGTCATTGCTCAAATATCCCAGAAAATGAATATTCCATTTTTTGCTGTAGATATTGATGAAAATGCAAAGGGTTACGTGGCCTCCATTCTTGAAGAGAAAAAACAGTTGAGAGATCGCATCCTCAAAACCATAGAGGAAATGCCAGACGAAGACAGCCCCGAAAAAGAGTACTTGATAGCCTATGGTCAATGCTCGCAGCAGGAAATTGAAGAGGCAGAACGCGAAGTGAAGTTTTCAGTTCGAGAAAGCTGGATTACCATGGGCATCATTGAAAATGCCAGAAAAATAGAGAAAGAAGAAATAATATGCGTGCACATATCCAGTCCGGAACATGTAAATGGAGTAAAAAAGCTACTGGAGTCCGTGAATGTGGAAGCGGAAACAATTCATCCAATAAAGAAGTTGATCTTCACAAAGGAGGAAAAAGCTTCTACAGCAGAAATTGAAGATTTGCTTAAATCCATGCAAGTTCAAATTAAGCCAGTTATTAAAACAACTTCTGAAGATGCCCCTTACATCCTTTTCTTTCTAGACACTGACAAAAGAGCCAGCCCCTTTGACATTTGCATGGCCTATGACGCTGGATTCAGCGTGGTGGTTCCCTACGAAAATGTAACTCCCGAAGAAGCAAAAAAAATAGTGCAGGACGCTATTTTCTCCAGAGACCCTAAAGGAGTCAAGCGTACATGTTTCTTAATTGGCGGAAAGGACATGGAAAAAGCTGAAGAAGTCTTAAAGGTTGTCCGCGAATCGATGTTTCCACCTTTTCAAGCCAACGTTATAATTGATCCAGCAGGCGCCTACACTACTGCTACTGCTATGGTGGCAAAAGTTGAAGATGCCATAGTGAAATCTAAACTTGGAAATCTAAAGGACAAAAGAGTTGCAGTTTTTGGCACAGGTGCCGTTGGACGAGTGGCAGCTATCCTCTTAGCTAAGCTCGGATGCAACGTGATGATTGTAAGTCCGAATCCAGACAGGACAGACGGCGAGGAATACATGGCGAAATTGTCTAATTTGCTGCGTGAAAAATATGGAGTAAACGTGGAAGGCGTCTTTGCTCCTACCTCTGATAAAAAAGCTGAAGTCATAAAGAATGCGGACGTTATTCTCTGCGCATCCGTGGCTGGTGTCAGAATAGTCACAAAAGAAATGCTGGGCAAAGTGAAATTTGTTAAGGTGATAGCCGACGTCAATGCCGTTCCACCTTTAGGAGTGGAGGGAATGAAACTTGATGACGACATGAGAGAATTTATGCCAGGAATTTTCGGCATAGGCCCATTAACCATTGGTAGATTGAAGTATAAGCTTGAACGAGAAATTTTGAGGGAAGCCCGAAGAAACGGTAAAGGCACGGTTTACAGCTACAACTACGCAATGGAACTTGCAAGGAAAATACTGAAGGGCGAAATATCACCAGTGAAGCTCGCCGTGACTGTGAGTTATCCTTCCAAAGAGAGGAAGCGTTTTTAGGCAGACTCTAGGAAGCTGGCTTGAAAGAGCGGTTTACAGTTAGCTCTGCAATGTCTGCTGCATAATCTGCTATCCGCATTATACTATCTCGCATGGAACAACACGCGCAAATGACCTCTGTATCTTTTTCTTTCAAAAAAGCTAAAGACGCTATTTCCTGATCCAGCTTCTCTATTTTAGCTTTGTTTTCAATAATTTCAATCGAATCTTTTACATCATTTGAGAGTAAAGCGTTGATAGCTTTATCGTAAAAATTTAAAGCGTCAACTCCGGCGGCATACATTTTTTCCAAGAGAGGCCTTGAAATTTTCTTTCCCCTTCCTTCCATCATTATCAAGTGTCTAGCTATACTGGTAGCTTGATCTGCAACTTGTGCTATCCGATGAACAAGAGTTTGATAATCTAAGCAGTCAATAGGTTCCAAGGAAAGCTGGTTAGCTAAGGCAGGGTCAATGGTTGCTTTGCGCAGTAGTCTTAACAGAAAGTATGCGAAGTGGTCAACTTCATCGTCTAGAGTGTAAACCGACTTTGCAAGAGAGAAATCATGGTTTTTTAAGGCTGTAAATGCATCGCGGCACATGGAACTCGATATCTTATATATTCTGTTTATTCCGGTTTCAATAGAGGCTTTAGACTCGTCTATGAGAGTTGCCATATGAATTTCTTTAGTATCTGCTTCCAGTATTCGCAAATAAAGCATTTGAGCTATTTTGCGTATGGCTTTTTGCTGAGGTACAGTGAAGAAATTTTTGGAAACCAACCTGATGTAAGAGTAACCGCTTAAGTAGCAAGCAATTATGTTGCGGATAATGAAGGTTATGTTTTCATTAGATTCCACATGAAGAGTTATTTTGGCAAGTTCCTCCTCCTTCTTTAAACTTGGGAAAACAACTAGAGAGCGATCTCTGTTTATTGCGATTGACACAACATCTCCTTGCTTAAGCTCGTTTAACTGCGTCCAATATTTCGGTAGGGAAATAACAAGTGATGAGCGCCCAAGAGACATTATTTTCCGTTGTTCCATAAAGTTTCACCATATGTGTATTAGCATAAGACTCCAAATATATATTTTTGTAATATTTGTTATGCGAATAAAGAAACTCGCTTAGAATAGCTTAAATAACAAAACATATCTACCAGTTAACCATTGAAAATCAATAGAAGGGAATGAAGTTGACGGAAGCAATTGAAAAGGGTCTTAAAAAAATTGGCGTAACCGTTTCTAAGCCAGTTTTAGCTGTCTTGTGCATAGTCTTCGGCATCCTAGTGATAGTTATACCCGCCCTGCTAGGGATAATAGTCGGCATATTCCTAATAATAGAAGGAGTTCTGTTGCTAACTGAACATATGGAATTGCAACAACAACAATCAAAACAGGAAACCCCGCCGCCTCAACCGCCAGCACCGCCTACACCGCCATCATAAGTTTCTTTTTCTGCTTTCAGTGGAACTTTAACGCAATGGCAAAGGGTTAAATCCTTGGAAAAAGCTGAAGTGCGGAATCTCTTAATTGTAGGAGTTGACACTGTTTTTGTCGCTGCTTCTGCAAAAAAAGCAAGTTACAACGTGTATGTAGCAGATTATTTCGGCGATGCCGACCTTCAGCGAGCATGCCACGATTTTATGGCGGCTATAGAACAGCAAGAGGGAAAAAGTTGTGGAAGGATGACATGGAACTTTAAACCAGAAGTCTTTCTTGAAATGGCGAAAAATCTCAGTAAAAAGCACACTATAGATGGGATACTACTTTCTTCCGGCCTAGACGATTATTTTGATATCCTTTACGAACTGAATAGCTTAGCTCCAATAATTGGAAATGATCCAAAAGTTTTCAGGGATATTCGTGAAAAACCTAGATTTTTCGACGAACTTGAAGTGCTGGGTATTCCTCATCCCGAAACAGAAGTTGCAAAAGGCATATTTGAGGCGAAAGAAAGTGTCTCAAGGATAGGGTTTCCTGTTGTTTTAAAGCCAACTGAAAGTTTCGGAGGAGCAAACATTAGGCTTGTGAAAAGCCAAAAAGAGCTAGAAAAAGTTTTACCCATAATTTCTCGAACAAGCGAAAGTGTTGTTATTCAAAAATTCGTTGAAGGCGTTCATGCCAGCATATCCATTTTAGCTGGAGAAAAAGGTGTTAGAGTTTTGTCTATAAACGAGCAACTGTTGGGACTGAATCCCGTCTTTCAGCATGAACCCTTTGGATACTGTGGAAATGTGGTTCCATTGAGAGTTGAGGGCACTATTTTTGAAAAATGCGAAGCCATAGCGGGAAAAATAGCTTCCCATTTCAGTCTCTTAGGTTCTAACGGCATTGACATAGTAATTTCAAAGAGTAGAGTGCCTTACGTCATAGAGGTTAATCCGAGGTTCCAAGGCACTTTGGGATGTATTGAAAAAGTTCTGGGAATAAATATCGTAGAATCCCACATAAATGCTTGCTTATATGGCGAATTGCCCACTGTTAGAAGCCCTTCAAAATTTTGCACCCGCTTAATTTTATATGCCCCTAAGCGTATTTTCGCTCCAAATTTAGCAACTTTCAAAGAAACATGGGATATTCCCCTTCCAAATAGTATAATTGAGGAAGGAGAGCCCCTTTGCTCCATTCTAACTGAAGGAAAAAGCCGAAGTTCCTCTTTGAGAAAGGCTGAAAGGCTTGCCAAGCTAATATATGGTAAGCTTCGCGAGGCTTAAACTGACAAGCCCATTTTTCTTGCAGCACTAATTATTGGTGGGCCTACTAAAACTGTTACAACAGTGGATAACGCCACTTTGATAGGAGTTTCAACAGCCCCCATAGCCCATATAGCTTGAAGAACGCTTACATCATAGCCGTAAAACAGACGGTATGTTTGGCATGGCACGAAAATGAAGATGCGGAAGAGGACATCAGCTTCCAAGCCGATAAAGGTGCTTAAGGCTAAAATGTAAACAAGACGGATGTTCGACTTCACGTTCCACAAGCTTTTCCATTTTGCTGCAACAACCGCTGTCACGACAAGAACAGCGAATGCCAAATACACGTCCCACATGCCCCAGAAGGGAAGTTGCCACGAAACGGGTGCGGCGAAAAAGCCTCCTAACAAGGCAAAATAATACGCTAACACTATTCCCCATTTACCTCTAAAAACAAGAGCCGAAATCATGGCTCCTATAGGAGCACCAAGAGTGAAAAGAAACTCGTAAATGTCTATAAAATTAATGAAATGTCCAGCCATGACTCCAACAAGATTTGAAAAGAAACTTGCCAGCGGTCCAAGTATTATTCCAGTGATGGGTTCAGATATGAAAATCCAGCTGTACCAAATACCTGAATAAGGCAGTAGCGGAGGCACCACCATGGAATCGCAAACAATGTTAAAGGCGGCGAAAACGGCAACAATTGAAATGAAAACTGCATTTAACTTCTTATTATTATCCACGTCGCAGCGACTCCTTGATTTAAGTTTACAATTTACCATAATAGTTTAATATAAATCTTCTACAATTGCTAACGTTGACTTTCAAGAGGAGAAATGTTATGGCGTTTGTTGAAACATTAGAGAAACTTTCAAACGCTTGTGGTGTGGCTGGCAGAGAGGAAGAAGTTAGACGCCTTCTTAGAGAATTCTTAAAGCCTTACATGGACGAGGTTAAAGAGGATAAGCTTGGAAACGTTATTGGCATAAAAAAGGGTAAGGAAAACGCTCCTAGGGTGATGCTTGCAGCGCATATGGACGAAATAGGCTTACTTGTGAAAACAATTTCTAATGATGGATTCCTCCAGTTTACAAAAATGGGTGGAATAGACGACCGCATTTTACTAGCCCAAAAAGTAATAGTTCATACAGAAAAGGGACCGCTTCACGGAATAGTAGGATCTAAGCCGCCTCACATACAAAAAGAGGAAGAACGGAAAAAAGTCTTAACTTACGACGAACTTTTCATTGACATCGGTGCAGAAAGCCGAGAAGAAGCAAAACAAATGGGAGTGAAAATCGGAGACCCCGTCAGTTTCGATGTAAAATTCGCGAAAATTGGAAATGAAACTGTGATAGGTAAAGCCTTCGACGACCGTGTCGGATGTGCAGTTATGGCTGAAGCAGTAAGGCAGCTGAAGGAAACAAAGTGCACTTTATACGCGGTAGGAACAGTTCAGGAAGAAGTCGGGTTAAGAGGCGCGACAACCGCTGCTTTCGGAATATATCCAGATGTTGGTATAGCCCTTGACGTAACCATCGCCGGAGACGTTCCAGGAGTTAAGGAGTTTGAAGCTCCAATAAAGCTGCGAAAAGGACCATCATTAACCATCGCTGACTACGGGCTTATAACCCATCCGAAAGTTTTGCGGTTCCTCATAGACGCGGCAGAGGAAAACAAGATTCCCTATCAGCTTGAAACTGGATTGCCGGGCTCAACAGATGCAGCACGCATATCCTTGACAAGGGAAGGGGTCCCAAGCGGCGTCATATCCATACCA
>JBNASL010000036.1:0-11411 GCA_049717905.1 Candidatus Bathyarchaeales archaeon
GCATGGTAGAGCAGCGGCCTCGTAAGCCGCGGGTCGCGGGATCGAAGCCCGCCCGAGGCTCCACACCTTCAGTTTCTTAAACTTTTGTTGGTGAATGATGTATGTTAAGCGATTTAAGCTGTGGGTTGGATAATTTATATATCCATAAATGGTTTAATGAAGAATTAGAGGGAAACGCTTTTGGCGTTTGACGAGCCACTAACTTTCGCGTTGGTAATTGTAGGAGTGATTGTCGCATGTTTTGTTATTGTTTACGCCATGGTGAAAAAGGGCAGAAGAGAAGAGGAGAAGCCTCCAGAAGGGAGAAGGGAGGCTGAGCTGAAGAGTTTACCCTTTAAAATTGTGAAGACAATTTCTGCTGAGGAGGCTAAAAGGGCTAAGGAAGAACTTAGAATATTGGATTTGGAAAGGGAGATTTTAAGCGACGCAATTAGGAGGCTTTATGAAGCACATGCTGAAGGCAAAATAACCGAGAAGGAACGAGAAAAGCTTGCTCAAACTTATAAGGCTAGAATCATGGCTGTGAACGAAGCCATTTCAAAGGACGAGTCTCTGGTGGCCTTGCACGAGCTTGAAGCCATGCAAGAAGACTTGATAAAACTTTTTAGCGAACGTTTCGACGAGATAAGCACTAAAATTGAAGAGTTACGCTCAAGGGTCGAGACGAAACCAATAAAGGAAATAGCAATACCCGCAGCAAAGCCTACTCCAACCGTTGAAGAGGAAGAGGAAAAAGAGGCTGCTGAAGAAAAGGCAGCGGCAAAGAAAAAGCGAAAACCGCCTGCAGCTAAGCCAAGCCCTATAACTGAGGCGGAGAAGAGAATAGAAGAGATTAGGGCTGAAGTGGAAAAAGTCTTGGAAAGACTGGGGCAGATGGAAATTGAAACATGAAAACACGTGGGTTGAAAAAGCAAAGAAAAACGCAGCTTTAGAGGCAATTAAGCATGTTAAGGATGACTCTGTAATAGGTTTGGGAAGCGGAAGCACCGTTGCTTACGCAGTTGAAGAACTTGGCAAAAAAATAAAGCTTAAAGATTTACGTGTTAAGACTGTTCCAACATCTTATCAAGCATTCATGTTGGCGGTCAAACACAGAATTCCCACAACAACTTTGGACGAAAACCCAAAACTGGACTTAACAATAGATGGAGCAGACCAAATAGATGAAAAGCTAAACTTGATTAAAGGCATGGGAGGAGCGCTTACCCGCGAGAAAATCGTTGCTTCTGCGTCTAAAAACCTAATAGTAATTGCCGATGAAAGGAAAAAAGCCAAGATTTTGGGAGAAAACGGTCAACCTCTCCCAATAGAAGTTTTACCCTTCGCTCTTCACCCGTTAACACTCAAAATAAAAGAGTTGGGAGGAAAACCTCAGATAAGAGAGGGCGTGGGAAAAGTTGGACCAGTCGTAACGGATAACGGCAACTTTATTATAGATGCTTATTTCGGACTTATAAAAAACCCGGCTGAACTGGAAAGAAAAATTAAAGCAATTCCTGGAGTTGTGGAAACAGGGCTTTTTGTGGGCATGGCTGACATTGTTTATTTGGGAAAACATGATAAGGTTGAAAAGTTAGAGCGAAAGAAATAACAAGAAGCACTTTTCACAATGATTAATAAAATCGATGCCGGGGTAGCCTAGCCTGGAATGGGCGCCAGACTCATAATCGAAGGCGTGAATGGGGCTGAGACTGCGATAGGAGATCTGGAGGTCGCGGGCTCGAATCCCGCCCCCGGCACTAGCCTTTTTTGTTATCCTTTAATTCTATATCTGTGATGCTTCTTGTTGATATTTCAAGCTGGTCTCCAAAACCTTTCTTAACATAGGCGTTTTTTATGGCTATTTTGTCGCCGACTTTTAGTTTGGCGGCGGTTTCAGCGTTTTTCCGCCAAGCTGAAACCCATATCTTCCCCGTTTCGTCTTCTATTTCTAAGACTGCAAGCTTCACCATTTCTCCTCTGGATGTTTTAACTTCTCTAAGAATTGGGTTAACTGCAACTTTTCCTTCAACGTTAATATTTCTTAAGCCTTCCCTTAAATCGCCTATTTTTATGAACTCTTCTGAAGGACAATATGGATCTATGTAGGTTCCCGAATCAACGTGAACCTCTAAGCCTTCGTTCACTGCCTTCTTTACTTTCGCATTAACTATCTGAAGTTTAACTTCTCTTCTAAGGAAGTCTTCAATCTCATCAACCTTATCATTCCAAACAACAACAGGAATTTTGCCACTTTCATCAGCTAGAATAAACCGCATAACCTTTCCAAGGCTTGAGTCTTGCCTTTTAAAAGTTGATGGCTGGAATACGTCTTCAACTGTGCCTATTAGATGTATCCTCTTGTTTTTGTAAGCGTTTGTGATTGTCCCGATTTTTGTTGAAAATTCTGCAATGGTTGGATAGCCTTTGGCTTCCACGTTTTGAGGGTTAATTTCAACTTCGCCCTTTTCGCCTATATGTAGCTCTACTTTTCCCCAGCGGTCTTCTTTTGTGTATCCATGATGGAAACGCACTATTTGCCCAACTTTCATTTTGCTTGGCTCTGCGAAAGCTATTTTATCGTTCCATAGGACAACTCGCAAAATGCCACTTTTGTCGGCAATGAGCAAGCTTGCAACCCTCGCTTCCTTACTCTTTTCGGAAACTTTGGCGGGGAAAACTGCAATAACTCGTCCAGCAACAGTAACATCGCTTAGACCAGGAACAAGACTCACTATCAAAAGCTTTGGTTTTGTCCCTTCGCTGGAAATTTCTATGCCTAACCCCGCGGCAATCATCTGCAAAAGAATTTGGTCGGAAATGTAGCCTCCAGTCTTCTTTTTCTCGCTTTCCAGTCTTTCGATTATCTTGTCTCTTGAAAGCTCTGGGTGTTTCGAAACTATCTTTTTAATTATTTCTTCAACCGTGGCCATTTCTGCTTTAACGCCACCAAAACAAGGAGAACCCCATTTAAGGTTTTAGCTTTTCCGCATAAATTGTCACATCACCTATAGGGCTGACTAGAAAATGTACATACATCATTTGCTTAATTTTAGAGAAGATATTTAATTAGATGCTGGTAAACAATCTTTAATTGAATGTTTGCAAAAATGAAGGGGGAAACATTCATAAAAATAAGTAAACGTAAAGCGCTCTTTTTGGCTTTTTGTATAATCGCTTTGTGCAGTCTATTGATAGCACAGTTGCTATTGCACCCTAAGCCGGATTTGTCACGTGCAGTTACGAAAGCGATCGACTTCTTTAAGGATTCGCGCGAACCTTATGCCCTGCTGTGGCTCAACGTGATATATCGACGTTTTGGGATTGTCGAGTTCGCCGATGCCTTACAGCGTTACGATCAAGTGCTGGCCGAGCGACCGGAGCAAGCACCTCTACTTCGTGTTTTTCGTCGCATCGCCGATCATGACAACCCACTGTATGCCGAGGACTTACAGGAGGTGACGAACGAAGTTGACCTTATCACAGTTCCAGCACTCTATTGCGATCGACTGGGACTGCCAGAAGATTACCTAGCTACACTTGAGAAAGCGGCGAGTCGCGGAGGATACCTGCTTACACATGTGCTGCTGGCGGTTATTTGGATTCGCGAAAACGGTTGTGAAAAACAACTGCCCGAAGACTTTATTGGGGACATATACCGTGCCAACGCTGCACTAATCAACGACGACCAAGTGGTGAACGACCTCGAGCTCGAGGCAGCAGCTTTTCTCTACTTGGCGGGACAAGGCGCGCTGGTAAAATATGCCTTTGTCGAACATGTCATCGCGGTTCAGAATGATGACGGAGGTTGGAGGTATTCCAGCGACAGTCCAGGCGACTCAAACTGGCATTCTACGATCTTGGGGCTCTTGCTCTTATTGCATGTAAAAATCCCTGCAGACTCTTATCCACCCATGCTTGCTTCTGCAGCGCCGCAAGAGAAAAGCCGATACAATCTTTTAATGATGCTGGAGAAATTTGTTGCAAAATGAATGTGTTATTCCGTTGTGGTGGCTAGCGTTTAATTTTGCGCCATTCATATGGACACAGCGGCCAATGTTAGAAACGCCAGAACTATAAGTGCCCCGAATAGGATGGTTGTTAGCTTCATGATCTGTAGGGCTTGATGGATGTGATTTGGCATAGGATCGTTGCTGCTTTCATCGCCTAGCATGTAGAAGTTTGGTTTTTCCAGCCTTATGTCTAGGGCGCCAGCCATTGTAGCCATAGGCCACCCAGCGTTCAAGCTTTCAGTTTTTCCTTTATCGCTTTTCAGTATTCTCCAAGCTTTTTTCCAATTTTTTTGAAGTATCCATGCTGCAATTATCATGAGAAAAGCTGTGAGGCGGGCTGGGGCATAGTTGGCTATTGTGTCCATTTTTGCTGAAAACCAGCCGATGTTTACGTGTTCAGGGTCTTTGTATCCAACCATTGAGTCGAGGGTATTTATGACGCGGAAGGCTATGGCGCCTGGCACTCCGAAGAGTGCGAAGTAGAATATGGCTGATGTGATACCATCAACTGTTCCTTCTGCTATGGATTCCACCGCTGCGGAAATCACTTGTTTTTCATCGAGCTTTTCAGGGTTACGACGGACAATATATGGTAATAAAAGCTTCGCTTCGCTTGTTTTACCCTCCTCCACAGCTTTTGCTATTGAGAGAGTGTAGTGTTCCATATATTTCACTGCGAAAGTAGGCTTTAGAATTATGGCAGCCACCATGATGTAGGCTACTAAGCCTAGGTGCTGTTGAATTATGGTAAGCAGCAAATAAGCTGGAAAAGCGAAAACTAGGATTGTTAATAAGCATAATAGAGCTCCTTTAATTTTTTCGATTTTTGGGTTTCTGCTTTTAAGTTTAGGTTTAAGAAAAGCAATAAATTTGCCCATCCACACAGTTGGATGAACCTTATCAGGTGGTTCTCCAAAGGAGAAGTCTATAAGCAAAGCTAAGGTGAGGATGAGCAGAGGCACAGTGTAAGAAGGAAAGGGAAGCATGCTGCGTTCCTCAATCAGGTTTAAGCGCCAAACTTGACTGTTCTTCCCATAAGGTTTAGCAATAATGGCAGAACATGTTTGCCTCTTATATGGCCTAATCCGCCTTTGTATGCTTCTCTTTCGCTGTAACGGGAAACTCCATCTTTTACAACTTCGGTACTTGCTATTGTAATTGGCGTAGGATCGGCCGTATGCATCCTAAGGTTTGTTGAAGTTGTATGGTCGACAAGCAGTGCAACACAAGTTTCCTCTAAGTTAATGTGCTCGAGAATTTTATTAATCATGGAGTCAATCTTCTTTATAATTGCAATCTTCCCGTTAACATCGCCGTCGTGGCTTGCCTCATCGGGCCCTTCCACATGCACCACAACAAAATCATGATTTTCCAAGGCCTTTAAGGCAGCATCCGCCTTAGCTATAGTGTCAGTGTTAACGTCTCCCGTAGCCCCTGAAACATCAATTATGTTCATTCCGGCAAGTTTGCAAATGCCCTTAATAATGCTTACAGCGGCTACGCACGCCCCTTTAAGCCCATATTTCTCGTTTAAAGATTTTAGACGGGACTTTTTACCTCCACCCCAAGGGATTACAACATTAGCCGGGGGAATCCCTTCCTTCTCCCTTTTCTTATTAATGGGGTGATTTTTCAAAATGCGATGTGTTTCCCTTATAAACTCGTTCAAGGCGCTGGCGGTTTTCTTTGCTTCAGACGCATTGTCCATCGGCCTAATAGAATCTGCTGGCAAACCCGCTTTAGGCATTGGCGCCTCTATGTTTAGGCTTAGGCATTCTCCGCGGAGAACCATTGCCCCTTTAAAACTGAGGGTATGCCTAAAAACTACTTGGACGCCAGACACTGTTTTGAGACGTAAATTTTGCAGCTCTTTTTCAAGCTCAGCAGCTACATAATCATGGATTCGTCCAGCTCTTTCATCAACTATGACGAAATCATGGTTGACTGTAGCAAAGTTACAACGGAAAGCTAAATCTTCATCTTGAAGTTCTATTCCAGCACCAGCTGCCTCAAAACCGCCCCTTCCTGTATAAACCTTGTATGGATTATATCCCAATATGCTTAGGTTTGCAACATCGCTCCCAGGAGCTATGCCAGGCGCCACGGCATATAAAAATCCAGAAATTCCCTTCGAGGCTAACGCATTCATGTTTCTAGGTTCCGCCGCTTCCAAGGGGGTTAAATAATTGAGCTCTTTTAAAGGTCTATCAGCCATTCCATCTCCAACTATTAGGAGAATTTTCATGGTCTACCTATATGTTGGATGGATAAACCATGCATATAAGCCTTAGGTAAGCCCTAAACAAAATACTATGCGTTCCAATAACTGGCAAGTGCCTTTAAAGCTTCTTGGAAGGTGTAGAGTTTTGGGGTGACGTCCACTTCTAGTCCCATTTCATTGAGGGTTTTGGCGGTCGCTGGACCTATGGTGACTATGGTTAGGCGTTTAAGCATTTCCATCAGTTTCTCTGGGGAGATTTTCTCCATGAAAATTTGAAACATGTTCCTGACGCTTTGTGAACTGCCGAAAATTATGGCGTCAATTTTTCCAGCAGCCAAATCTTCAATAAATTTGTTTACTCTATTGGCGTTTTTTGGAGTTTGCTGTTCGTAAATGTAGATTTCCCTAACTTTTCCACCTATTTCCTCAAGTTTCCTTTTCAAAACGGGGCTGGCTCCGCTGGCGCGGGGAATGAATATGGTTTTGCCTAAAACTCCAAGTTTTTGAAGGGTTTGGGCTACGCCCTCTGAACTGTACTCTTCTGGCAATATTTTGACAGGGATTTGGCGGTTTTTCAGCTCCTTCGCTGTTCTTGGACCTACAGCCACAATCGTGGTTTTTTCTAAGCCTTTGCTAAGCATGCTTTTTAGACCTAAGCTTTCGGCTGCTTCAAAAAGATATTTTAAAGCGTTGACACTCATGAAAACCGTGTAGTCTATTTTTCCCTCTTGGAGTTCTTTAATGAATTCTTTTACTTGGGATAGATCACTGGACATTTTGAACTCTAAGGTTGGAATAAGGTAGGGTTTTCCTCCCATCTGTTCAATTAGCATGGCTGTTTCTTGGGCTTGGTGCTGGGCTCTTGTTATGGCAATGGTTTTTCCCTTAAGCGTTGGGGTTTTTTGAACCATGAAAGTTTCCTTCCTAGGGTGGCAACTTCTCCAACAATAATTACCGCTGGAGGCTTAAACTTCTTTGCATGGGCTTCTTCTGCAATGTTGTATAACTTTCCAATTAGAAACCTCTGTTTCTTCAATGTTCCCCACTCAATTACCGCTGCTGGCGTTTCTGGGCTTAAGCCCCCCTTTATTAGGTTTTCAGCAATATCCCGCAGAGGTTCTAAACCCATGAGAATCACAAGGGTGTCCACGGCCTCGGCAAGCTTATCCCACCTGACTGGTTTACCCGCGTCTTCAGCTTGGCTTCCGGTGACAATGGCGACAGATGAAGCGTAAACCCTGTGAGTTAGCGGTATACCCGCATAAACTGGAGCAGCCAAAGCCGATGAGACTCCTGGAACCACCTCGAAATCTATGCCCTTTTCAGCTAAAGCTTCAGCCTCTTCGCCGCCTCTGCCGAAAAGAAACGGGTCTCCGCCCTTTAACCTGACAACTGTTTTTCCTTCAAGGGCTGCCTTAATCATCAGCTCGTTAATCTTTTCTTGGGATAAACTATGTTTTCCACGAACTTTACCCACATAAATTTTTTCAGCTTTTTCAGAGGCAACTTTGAGAATTGCCTTGTTTACCAGTCTATCATAAATTATAATGTCGGCAACCTTCAGGACTTCTAAAGCTCTTAAAGTCAGAAGTTTAGAATCCCCGGGGCCTGCGCCCACTAGGAAAACTTTACTGCAACCCATATTTTTGCCTCCACTCAGCCGCAAAATCTTCTGCTCCTTGGCTTAGAAGACTTTGGGCAACTCTACCGCCTAAAGCTTGTGCTTCGTTTATGCTTCCTTGGGCGAAGGCTGAAATCTTTTTAAGGCTGTCTAAGGAGAAAATGCACCCGTAAAGAGATAAGCGGTTATCTTTTACTTGCGCAATAGCGCCTATTGGGAAGTGGCAGCCTCCCTTTAAAGAGGCTATGAGGCTTCTTTCAGCTGTAACCTCAGCCCTCGTATGAAAATCGTCAACAGCCTTGAGGATTTCTGAGAGGTCGCTTCTGTCTTTTTTTGCGACAACAGCCAAGGCTCCTTGCCCGGCAGCCGGCGTAAAAACTTCCAGCGGAAAAACTTCAGATATTAGGTTTCCGAAGCCCATTCTTTCAAGTCCCGCTTGTGCAACAATTATTCCGTGGAACTCTCCTCGCTTTACTTTCTGTGCTCGGGTGTCTATGTTGCCCCTTGTTGGTTTAACTTCTAAATCTGGGCGCATGAACTTGATTTGAGCCATTCTTCGCAGGCTGCTTGTCCCTATAACCGCGCCTTTTGGCAGTTCAGCAAAGGCCAAGTTTCTGGTTGAAACTAGCGCCTCGTTAGGTGGATCCCTTTTCGGTATGGCGGCTAACTCAAGGTCTTCTGCACTGCATTGCTGTTCGTAGACAGGAACATCTTTTAGGCTGTGCACTGCAAAGTCTATATCGCCTTTCATTATGGCTTGATCTATTTCCTTTTCGAAAATGCCTTTGCTTTCGATGGCGAAGAGGGGTTTTTGCCTATTCACGTCCCCCGTGGTTTTGATTATTTTGATTTTGAATTCCAGCTTTGAATTTACTGATTTAAGTTTTTGAATAACCATTTCAGTCTGTAACATGGCAAGTTTGCTGCCTCTTGTGCCAACCCTTAAAATCATAGGGGATTACCTGCTTTCTTCTGCTAAGGTTTTCAAAGCATTGTCAAAAGCCGCGAGCGTGACGTTTATGTCTTCCTCTGAATGTGCCGTAGAAAGGAAGCATGTTTCAAACTGGGATGGCGGTATGAAAACGCCTTGCTCTAGGAGACTCTTAAAGTAAATGTTAAACTTTTGGATTTCGGACGTTTTAACTGTAGTGTAATCGGTAACTGGGGTTGCGGTGAAGAATATCTGGAACATGGAGGCTAAACCGTTTACTTGGGCCTTCAAGCCATAGTCTAAAACCCAATTCTTGAGGGCTTTTACAAGCCTTTCACAGTTTCTTTCAAGTTTCGGATAAACCTTTTCACGTTCTCTAAAGAGCAATTTTAGAACCGAATAGCCGGCTGCCACTGAAACAGGGTTGCCGCTGAAAGTTCCAGCTTGATAAACTTTACCAATAGGTGCCAGGTTCTCCATAATTTCCTTTTTCCCGCCGAAAACAGCTATGGGGAAGCCTCCGCCAAGAATCTTGCCTAAAGTCGCCATATCAGGCTTAACGCCGTAATATTCTTGAGCCCCTCCCAATGCAACGCGAAAGCCCGTAACAACCTCGTCGAAAATTAAAACTATGCCATACTCTTCAGTTTTCTTTCTCAAAAAAGTCAAATATCCATCCTTTGGCAGGATTAGGCCTGAATTTGCAACTACTGGTTCAAGGATTAACGCGGCTATTTCATTTCCCTGCCTTTTCAGGGTTTCTTCCAAAGCTTCAAAGTTGTTGTAAGGCAAAACAATGGTGTTGCTGGCTGTTTCTTCAGGAACTCCCAAAGAGCTTGGAGCTCCAAACCATGCGGCTCCTGAGCCTGCTTTTACAAGCACGCTGTCATGGGAACCGTGGAAGCATCCTTCAAATTTGATTATCTTTTTTCTTCTAGTGAAACCCCGTGCAAGTCTTATGGCGTGCATTGTGGCTTCAGTGCCTGAATTTACAAGCCTCAACATTTCTAGGCTTGGGTAAATCTGGCGTATAAGTTCGGCAAATTTGACTTCCAGTTCTGTGGGAGCACCGTAAACCGTTCCTTTAGTTAGTTGTTTATGTACAGCGTCTAAAATTTCTGGGTGACAGTGGCCTAAGATGAGCGCTCCATAAGACATGCAGTAGTCTATGTAGATATCTCCGTCAACGCTGAAAAGTTTTGAACCTTGCGCTTTCTCAACGAAGAAAGGGTATGGCTCAAAGGCTCTTACTGGACTGTTAACCCCGCCAGGCAACAGCGTTTTTGCTTTTTCAAAAAGCTCTTTAGATTTAGGAATGGCTAAATTTGGTTCAGCCACTGGGCAACCTCCCTTGCAAAGTAGGTTATAATTATGTCGGCGCCTGCCCTTTTAATTCCCGTCAACATTTCAAGAATAGCTGCTTTTTCATCTATCCAGCCAAGCTTGGCAGCGGCTTTCACCATGGCATATTCTCCGCTAACATTGTAGGCTGCTATGGGAACGTTGAACCTTGACTTGGCAAGGTGAATTATGTCCAAATAAGCCAAGGCGGGTTTAACCATGACGATGTCGGCGCCCTCCATTATGTCAAGTTCAATCTCCCTTAAGGCTTCTTTTTGGCTTCCGTAGCTCATTTGATAGCTTTTCCTATCTCCAAACTTGGGCTTGGACTCGGCGGCTTCCCTAAAAGGTCCGTAAAAACTTGAGGCGTATTTTGCTGAATAGCCCATTATGGCTACGTCTTTAAATCCGGCACTGTCTAAGGCGTTTCTGATGTGTTTTACTTGGCCGTCCATCATGCTGGAAGGTGCAACGATGTCGGCGCCAGCTTGAGCGTGGCTTACCGCTACTTTTCCGAGAACTTCAAGGGTTAAATCGTTGTCCACTCCGCCGTTTTTAAGTATGCCGCAGTGTCCGTGGGTTGTGTATTCGCAGAGGCAGACATCGGTTATAACCACTATTTCGTCGTCAAACTCCTCTTTCAAAAGTCTAACAGCCTTCTGGCTTATCCCGTCCTCGGCGAAGGCTGCAGACCCCAAATCATCCTTTTTCGAGGGCACCCCAAAAAGAAGCACTGCCTTAACGCTTTTTTCAAGGGTTTTTCTAGCCTCCTCCACTACTTCGTGAAGGGGCAGACGGAAACATTCAGGCATGGAGTTTATGGGAACGGGTTTTACCGCATTTTCATCCACAAAAATGGGATATACAAGGTCGCTTGGATGGATTCTGGCTTTAAACATCATAGTCCGCAATGCTGGGGTTCTCCGCAATCTTCTCATTCTAACGGATGGAAACCCGGACAAGTTGCATATTCCTCCTAAACTTTCAATCTATGCAGTTTCCGCATATTTTATGTTCCTCAACAATTTTAACAGCCTCTTTCAGTGCGTCGTCAAATTTTTTCTCTTTTAAAAACCTTGAAACATTTTTGTTCTCCAATATTTTGTAAAGTATTCTTCTGCGAACTTTTTGGTCGGGAATTTTCTTTTTAAGAAGTTCCCTAACGTGGCATTGCAGTTTGATTTGAAGCATATCTTCTTCAGTTATCATTTTTTCTATTCTCCGTTTTAGAATTCCAGCCATGGCTGGGCTTTTACCGGCTGTGGAGATTGCTACTTTAACTTCGCCTATTTTAGCTAAAGCTGG
>JBNASL010000037.1:0-11366 GCA_049717905.1 Candidatus Bathyarchaeales archaeon
GGTGGATAGTTGCCTGGCAAATTTTATGCACGGCAATATCAGCAATAATGCGATAATTTTGTCCCATAAAACAGCTATTCCTACATAGAGGTTTTCATAAATGGGCTGAACTGGTGGTGTAAACAAGAAAGCAATTATGAGAATGGCGTAAATAGAAAAGCCAACTTTCCACTTTCGATAAAAAATTAGTCCTGTCACTAAAGCATTTAAAGGTGGCGACAACAAAAAAGGCATTCCGTAAGGACTCATGCTTCCTGGAGGTAACGTCCAAGCAACTAATGCTCCCACAAAGGCTGCCAGTGCTCCTAAATAAGGTCCCAAGATAAGACCGTAAACAGATGCTATGAGAGCTTCCAAGCTTATCTTTATTTCTGGAATTGCGACTGCTGGGATATAGGGGGTGATTAGAGAAAGTACATAATATAAAGCTGCAAAAATTGCTGTTAGGGCAGCGTTTTTTGATGAGAGTTTCATTCACAATCCCATTATGTATTATTTTTCATTGCTGTGTAATTTTTTACATAAAGTTAATAAGGTTTTCTGTGCAAATTTAATAGTAAAAGTGAAAGGTGCAGCTGTTGAGATCTCTTTCCTTTGACAAAGCCACTCGCATAGCTCAATGCATGGAATTGGCTATTCTCTTAGAGGTAAGTGCAGACAAGCCTGGAAATGTAAACTTGGTTGTGGGTTTTGAAGGCACTAATCATGCGCATTTTCTGGCGTCGGCTGTGGCTGCGGTGCCGCATTTTAGGTTTGCTGCCGAGCGGGGGATAGCTGTTTCAAATGGTGAAATCGCTGTTGCGGATGTTGGTCTTGGGCGCATTATTAGGGATTGTGTTGCAGATATTAAAGCGTGGCAAAGCGGTGGCAATACTTTACTCGGCACCATAATCCTTTTCTCTCCGATTGCGGTTGCTGCGGGAATGACCTCGGTTGGTGAGGGCCATTCCTTTGAACTTTCAGAGCTTAGGGGAAACCTGAAGTTTGTTGTGGAATCAACAACACCTGAAGATGCTGTCGCAGTTTACGAAGCGATAAAAATTGCTAATCCAAGCGGGCTTGGAAAAGCTCCAGACCTCGACGTAAACAATCCAGACTCAATAAACCGTATTATTAGGGAAAGGGTTTCCCTATACCAAGTTTTTCAAATAGCCTCAGGCTATGACTTGGTTTGTTCTGAATGGGTAAACAACTACCCGGTAACCTTCGATTTTGCATATCCAACCTTAATGGAAGAAATTGAGAAAAACGAGAATCTAACAGTGGCTATAATCCATACTTTCCTGAAAGTTTTGGCGAAACACCTAGACACTTTCATTGTGCGGAAGGTTGGCATTGGAAAAGCCCGTGAAGTCTCATTTATGGCTGAAGAAGTCATGAAGCTGGGAGGCCTTAACACTTCAATGGGCAGGGAGAAACTCCGCGAATTTGATTCAACGCTTAGAAAGTCAGATAGCCTCTTAAATCCCGGAACAACCGCCGATATAATTGCGGCTGCAATAGCGCTAAAAATCCTCAGCGGATTCAGACCTTAACGTGCTTTTCTCGGCATGGTGATTAGTAAGATTAAAATGTTACAAGCTTTCAAGATACGTGTTAATAACAGATAAAAATCAGCGTGAAGATTAAAATCTGAGGTTTAACCTATGGAAAAGCCTTCAAAGCTTAAAGTTACACTGATCACAGGGCGTACAATAGAGCAAGGCGTAGGAAAGGAGCATGGCAAATCCTCAGAAGAATATGTGGAAAGCGTTTCAGTCTGCTACATGGACCCTGAAGACATGAAGAAGCTTGGGATAAAAGAAAAAACCAATATCCTTGTTTCAACAGAGTTCGGCTCTGTAGTTGTTAAAGCAGTAAAATCTATGAGGATTCCCCATCCTGGAATAGTCTTTATTCCTTATGGTCCATGGGCAAACGTTGTGGTTGACCCAGAAACCCACAGTATCGGGATGCCCTCTTTTAAAGGCATTCCAGCAGAAGTGGAACCTGCCCCAGACAAGCCTATATTAAGCTTAAAGAAGCTTCTTAAAAAACAGTTTAGGGAGAGTTAATATGTCCGTCGTTAAGGCTGTAACGTGTCCCGTTTGCGGTTGCCTATGCGATGACATAGAGTTAACCATCGAAAATGGAAGGATAGTTAAGGTTAAGAACGGTTGTGCCATGTGTGAAGCCAAGTTTTTAGGCTACTGCTGCGAGCACAGAGTGTTAAGGCCGATGATAAGAAAGAATGGAGAGCTTGTGAAGGTCTCCCTTAAAGAGGCTATAGAGAAGGCTGCTCAAATCTTGGCGGAAGCAAACTATCCCGTGTTATATGGTTGGAGTAACACAAGCTGCGAAGCTATAAGCGTGGGCATTGAATTAGCTGAAGAGGTTGGAGGTGTAATTGATAATACATCAGTTGTATGCCATGGTCCATCACAGTTAAGCATTCAAGAGATTGGAATTTCATCGTGTACCCTTGGGCAGATTAGGCATAGGGCAGACCTCATAGTCTATTGGGGAAGCAATCCGTGGAGCGCCCACCCGAGGCATATGGAAAGATACACAACTTTCTCCGAGGGAAGATTCGAGAAAAGCGCTTGGAGAGGCTACATATCAAAAACCAGGGCTTTAATAGGGCTTAAAAAGTTTAAAAGCGCCTTTAAACGAGCATTGCTTAAGAAGGAACCTGCTGTTCCCTCATACTTTGAAAAGAAGCCCTATCCTTCAATTCTTAAAGAAGGGAGAAAACTAATAGTTATTGATGTTAGACGAACAAGGTCCGCTGATATAGCTGACTATTTCGTTCAAGTTGAACCTAACAAGGACTATGAATTGCTTCAAGCTTTCAGGGCTTTGATTCGCGACCAAGAGCTTGAAGTTGATAAAGTTGCCGGCGTCCCTGTGGAATATTTGGAGGAAGTTGCTGATGTAATGGTTAGCTGCGACTTTGGTGCGCTTTTCTTCGGGCTTGGACTAACCATGAGCAGTGGTAAGCTAAAAAACATCGACGCCGCGCTTTCTTTAGTACGCGACTTAAACATGAGAACAAAATTTGTCATAATGCCTATGCGGGGTCACTTCAATGTTACGGGCGCCAACATGGTTTTCACTTGGCAGACAGGCTATCCATATGCAGTGGACTTTTCCCTGGGCTATCCAAGATATAATCCAGGCGAAACCTCAGTAGTGGATGTTCTTCTTCGAAAGGAGTCAGACGCCTCCCTAATAGTGGCTTCGGATCCTATTTCAAACTTCCCGAGAAAGGCAGCTGAACACCTTGTTAAAAACCCGTTAATAGTGATTGACCCCCACATGAACGTGACATCTCAAGTGGCTGACGTTGTTATTCCATCGGCATTCGTAGGCATCGAAGTGGAAGGAACCGCCTATCGCATGGACCATGTGCCAATTCCGTTGAAAAAAGTTGTTGACCCTCCGAGGGGCTTGCTATCAGACGAAGAAATCTTGAGGAGAATCCTCTCAAGAGTTAGGAAGCTAAAGAAGAAGCAGGAGGCTCCATAATGGAAATTTTGATAAGGAACGGCTTCGTTTACGACCCTTTAAACGAGGTTAATGGCGAAAAAATGGACATTGCAGTTAAAGATGGAAAAATTGTTGAGAAAGTCGATGAGCGTAGGGCTAAGATAATTGACGCATCCGGAATGGTTGTCATGCCAGGCGGAGTTGACATTCACAGCCACATTGCTGGCGGAAAAGTGAACTCTGGAAGGTTGCTTAGACCGGAAGACCATTTTAAAGACTTTGAGAAGAAAACGCCCATAACAAGGTCTGGCGTGGGATACTCTATTCCCTCAACTTTCACGACTGGCTACCGCTATGCGAGGATGGGCTATACAACGGTTATGGATCCAGCTATGCCTCCGTTGGAAGCGAAACACACTCATGAGGAGCTAAGTGACACACCTATAATTGATAAGGCAAGCTACCCTCTGATTGGCGATTGGTGGTTTGTTCTTGAGTATTTGAGAGATGGGAAAATTGAGGAATGCGCACGGCATGTAGCTTGGATGATGACCGCCACAAAGGGTTACGCAATAAAGCTTGTAAACCCTGGCGGACTTGAGGCTTGGGGTTTTGGACGCAACGTATGCAGTATAGACGACCAAGTTCCCCATTTCGGGATAACCCCACGCGAAATTATCCGAGGCCTATGCAAAGTCAATAAACTTCTCAATTTGCCTCACACAATTCACGTTCACACGAACAATCTCGGCCAGCCTGGAAACTATGTTACTGCGCTGGAAACAATGAAATGCGTTGAGGATTTAGCCGACGGTGACAAGCCAGTGCTGCACATAACCCATTGCCAATTCTGCGCCTTTAAAGGAGATGACTGGAGAACTTTAGAGTCTGGAGCAGAGGAAATAGCAAGATACGTTAACACTCATTCTCACGTAACCTTAGACATGGGACAAGTAATATTCACAGACACAACAACCATGACTGCTGACGGTCCCTTCCAGTACACGCTCTACATGCTAAGCGGAAACAAATGGGTAAACCACGATGTTGAAACCGAAACAAGCTCTGGAATAGTGCCCTTCCATTACCGCCCAAAAAGCGCTGTCCACGCGACCCAATGGTCCATAGGCCTTGAGCTTGCCATGCTAATTAAAGATCCGTGGAAAATTTTAATGACTACGGATCACCCTAACGCCGGACCTTTCACTGCTTATCCCATGATTGTCGCTTGGCTTATGAGCAAAAAAGCCAGAGAGGCAACCCTTAAAAAGCTTAATCCAAAGGCGATGAGCAGAAGCCTCCTCCCATCAATAGACCGCGAGTTAAACTTCTACGAGATAGCCATAGTGACTAGAGCTGGCCAAGCCAAAGCGTTGGGGCTTAAGGATAAAGGTCATTTAGGAATAGGAGCGGACGCAGACATAGCCATTTACAATCTTAACCCGGAGACATTAGATCCTTCAAGTGATTATGAGGCCATAAGTGAAGCCTTCAAGAATGCTGCTTATACCATTAAAGGCGGAGAGGTAGTGGTTAAAAACGGCGAAGTTTTAATGCATAAAGAAGGATCCACTATGTGGCTGAATGTGAAAACATGCGAGCCATGCGAAATAGAAGTGAATGAAGAGATGAAGAGGCGGTTCCGGGAATACTGGACTGTTGAATATGAAAACTACCCAGTTAAAGAAGATTATCTTGCAATTTCCCGTCCAATAACTGTGAAGGCTGATGTGTGATGATAAACCTGTATCCTTTAAAAGATCTTAAGTTTCCAGTAATAGCCAACTGTATAAGCCCAGATATTTTTCAAGGAAAAACGGTTGCAGAAATAGAGCAGCTGAAAATCTGGGAAGGCAACAAAGAGAAAAAACTTGGAGAACTGTTTAAGGTTGAAAAGGCTGAAAAAGAAGGAGTTCCCACGGAAAACTTGTTAACCATACATGGAGACATAAGTAGAGTTCGGAGAATAGGCGCTGGCATGACAAGTGGAGAAATTGTGATTAAGGGAGATGTAGGTATGCACCTAGGCGAGGAAATGAAGGGTGGCAAAATAACTGTTTACGGAAATGTCGGAGGATGGGCTGGCTCCATGATGAAGGGAGGAATCATCGAAATCCACGGGAACGTCGGAGACTACTTAGGCGCCCCATACCGCGGAAGCACCCAAGGCATTAGTGGAGGAAAAATAATAGTTTATGGGAACGTGGGAGTTGATGCTGGAGCCCATATGAAAAAAGGGTTAATAAAAATTTACGGAAGTGCAGGCCAGTTTGTAGGTTTCAGAATGCATGATGGAATAATCTACGTGCAAAACGACTGTGAAGGAAGAGCTGGCTCATGCATGAAGGACGGCACAATCGCCATAGGCGGATTCATGGACTCTGTTCTGCCCACTTTCACGTTTGAAGGCGTTAAAAAGAAGGTTAAAATTGAAGAAGGCGAAGTTGTTGAAACGCCCTTCTACCTTTTCCTTGGAGATTTGGCTGAAAATGGAAGGGGAAAACTTTACTTGGCTAAGGCGAAGAACCCTCAACTAAGCCATTATGAAAAACTTCTCTAAAGGGGAAGCGTTTCCCTTGAAAGGCGGATTAAGCGTAAACCAGTTGGCATGGAAACTTCTAGAAGAACTTTGCTGGAATTCAGACTTTTACCGCGTTAAAGTTGAAAAGGCAGAGTGCGGCTCCACAATTGTTGATGCTGGGATAAGCACCAGAGGCGGCTTGCAGGCTGGTAGAATAATTACTGAAATCTGCATGGGCGGCTTGGGGAAAGCAGAAATAACTAGTAGAAAATACGGCGAAGTGGAACTTCCAGTAATATTCGTTTACACGGATCACCCTGCTATAGCCGCCCTAGGCTCACAGTTTGCAGGCTGGAACATAAAGGAAGAGGATTATTCTGCAATAGGCTCAGGGCCTGCAAGAGCCCTAGCCTTAAAGCCCAAGGAAATCTACGAGAAAATCGGTTACAGAGATGATTTTGGCAAGGCGATTGTTGTTTTAGAAACCGACAAACGGCCACCTGAAAAACTGATGAAACGCGTAGCTGAAGATTGCAGTGTTTTCTGTGAAGATTTGGCGTTTATTTTAACCCCCACGGCCAGTCTTGCCGGGGCTACGCAGGTTGCGGGGAGAATAGTGGAAACAGGAATTCACAAGCTTGATAGGGTGGGCCTAGACCCTAAACTGGTTTTGTATGCTTGGGGATGTGCTCCCATACCACCTGTTCATCCAAAGTTTGTGAAGGCAATGGGTAGAACCAACGACGTCGTACTCTACGGGGGAGTAAGCTACTACACCGTTGAGTTTGAAGATGACGAAGAACTGGCCAAGATTGTGGAGAAGACGCCCTCAAAAGCCTCAGAAAATTACGGGAGACCCTTCTTTGAAATCTTCAAGGCGGCGGAATACAATTTCTACAAGATAGACCCGAATATATTCTCTCCGGCAGTCGTGATAGTTAACAACGTAAAAACGGGCAAAGTGTTTAAAGCTGGAGAACTTAACGTCAAAACTTTGATGGAATCTTTAGGTTTTTGATTAAAAACTAGCCTAAAAGGTTTTGTTACAGTTTTACTCGTGACTTTATGGCTTTAGCTATTAAATAACCTAGAGGAATTGTGTAAAAGGCTAAAGTGGCGTTAAAAAACGCAATAAATGGAAGAGAAGCAACAACTGCTTCCTCTGGAAGCCCAAATCCCACTGGTGGTGGAAACCTTAAACAAGTCCAGTTTACAAGAGTCATAATTCCTACTCTGAAGATTACCCCGAAAGTTGTGAAAATGGCTACTGCTGACTTTGTATATTTTTGAGGATTTTTCTTGGCAATTTCTGATATAAAAAGTCCGAAGAGCATACTCATGACTGCAGCGAAGTTATAGATGGGGCCAGTGATGAGCATACCTGGAAATACTGCGAGCAAAACAAGGGTGTTTATTACCGCTATAAAAGTGCCAGCTGCAAGGCCGTATAATAAGAAGGCTGCAACTATCGGTATCTCCCATATCTGATATATTAAGTATGGTGCGTAAGGTGCTGGAATTTTTGCTGGCGAAATATTGAGAACTATCGTTAGCGCCGAAAAAGTGACCACAAGAGCTACTGTTTTAGTGTCAAATTTAACTTTTTTGATTGTTAGCCCTCCTTTACTTTTGATGCGTGTTTTCTTAACTTTCGCTTTAATCAGTGTTCTTATTATTTAAGAGTAGCTACTCAAAAAAGAGTATTTTTGGAAGCGTGCACCCTTGAAAAATAAATATGGCTAAAGCGTATATTTTAGCGGGTAAGCTGTTGTCATACGATTCAAAAATTTCCTTCAGCGAAGTTAAGGCATGGCTTGAAACTGAAACAGGCTCAGTTCTCACTCCTGTTCATTTAAAGGCTCAAAAACTCCTTAATGAAATGAGCAAAGCGCTTGGCGATTTAGTTGATGCCTCTAGAATGCTTTTGGATAATAGCCGAAAAGAAATTGAAAAAAGGAACATGCGAACCTTCGGAAGAGCTAAAGCATTGAATAAGCTGGCGAAGCTCTTTCTTGAAAGGTTTCAGCAAATTAAAGTTCCCGAGAAGCCTTCTTACAGAGAATTTGAAGCGTTTGTTAAAGACGCGCGAGAAGCTTTTGGAGTAACCGATATTGATGTTAGAAACTGGTTTCCAAGAATTTCCCCCTTCTTCATTCTTGACAGAGGAAAATTTGTAAGAGTTTTCGAAAAGGCAAAGGAATCGCTGAAAGAACTTAACGATTTCCTAATAAAAGAATATGTAAAAACTAGGATTCTAGAAGACACTTTTAGGCTTATAGAGGATGTTGAAGCACTGGAGACCCAATTAACCGCCATGAATGCTCAAATAAGAAAGGTTGAGGATGAAAAAATAAAATTTGAAAGGGAAACGTTTGAAATTCAGCAAAAAATGGCTGAACTTAAAGGTAAGACGGAATTTAGCCAGCTAAACGAGATAGATTTGGAACTGGAAAATTTAAGGAGAGAAGTGGAATCCAGCCTAAGACATCTCCAAAAACCCTTCGTAAAACTTCAGTCGCTGGCGCTTCACGGCGAAGGAAGCAACCTAACTCCAGAAGAGCTTAAAAGACTTAACCAGTACCTGGCAGACCCTTTTGAGGCTTTCTCAAATGAGGATGCTGACTACCCTATTTTGAGGCAGATTCTTAGAAAAGTTTTAGGCTTAATGTCTGATGGAAAGTTAAAGCTTAAACAAGACAAGGAGCGGAAGGCAAAACAGGCCATAGAAGAAATTTTAGAGGGGGATTCCCTTGCAAGTCTTCATAGGCGGTGCGTTGCTGTAAGACTGCGAAAAAATCAACTTTCCACATCGGCTGCGCTTATGGAAACTAGAACAGAATTGTCAAAGCTTCAGGAACATTTTGAAAGGCTTAAGAAAAAGAGAGAAGCCTTAGAAGCTGAAGGAAATATGATAGAGCGAAGCTATAAAGAAACCTTAGGCAAAATCCAAAATTACAAAAGCCAAATAGAAAAGAACATCTTTGATTTCACTGGGAAAAAGGTTAAAATTGAATAGCAGAAAAGGGTTGAACCTTGCAATCAAGCCTCCAGCAAATAGTTAAGGAAGCCCTAGAAGTTCAATGCACAAAGTTCAAAAACATTATTGAAGAGGCTGCGAGGCTTATCTGCAATGAAAAGGATAAAGCTGTAAACTTCGAAGTTTTTGGAAGACTTGTAAGGCTTATGCCTTCAGGCGAAGCCTTGATAATTGGGGATTTACATGGCAATTTAGAAAGCTTAATTGAGATTTTAAACAGAAACGGTTTTCTGCAGAAAATGCACCAAAATCGTAGTGCAGTCATAATTTTTCTCGGCGATTATGGGGATAGAGGCAGCCGTTCTGTGGAAGTCTACTATACGATTTTAAGGCTTAAACTGCTTTTTCCAGAGCAAATAATTCTAATGCGGGGAAACCATGAAGGCCCGAAAGACCTTTTGGCGTATCCCCACGATTTGCCTTTTCAGTTTCAAATGAGGTTCGGCGAGGAATGGAGAACAGCTTACGATAAAATCCGCGAGCTATTTGAATGTTTATACAATGCGGTGCTTGTTGAAGAACGCTATTTGATGATTCATGGAGGTCTGCCTCCACAAGCGAAAACACTGGAGGATCTGGCATACGCCCATTCTAGACATCCTAAAGAAGATCTTCTTGAAGATATGCTCTGGAGTGACCCAAATGAAATGATTGAAGGCGTGTGTGCATCTTCTAGAGGTGCTGGAAAACTTTTCGGCGAAAACATAACCGAAGAGGTGTTGAAACGGTTTAATGTTGAAATTCTTATAAGGGGACATGAGCCATGCGAAGAGGGCTTCAAAATAAACCATAATGGGAAAGTTTTAACCCTTTTTTCCAGGAAAGGCCCGCCATATCATAACCTTTACGGGGCATACCTCACCCTAGAGCTTTCTGAAAAGTTTCAAAACGCATGGCAATTGGCTCCATACATTCATAAGTTTTAAAGTGTTGCTTAAATCAGTGCTCCTAAACGTTGGAGCATGGAAGATTGCCGGTGAACCCAGCTGTTCCTATAATTGAATTCGCTGACAACATGGTTTTTGCACCGAAAACTTTATTTTTTATTTTGCATTATGATTGTGCTGGGGGGCGAATGAATAGGATAATTACTTCGGCAATTTTAGCGTTGTTGATTCTGCTTGTTTCCTTGGCATCACAGCTTATTGCTGTGAAGGTGGTTAAGGCTTCTGGGGAGGCTGCGGCAGTTTTCCGTTCTACAGGTGGCCTTTGATGGTTTGAGCAGAGTGGATGGCCAAATGAAGATGATGTTTCCCTTGATGTGGCCCTCCGTGTTCATGGGCTTTTTCCCCCGTCCGTTTATGAACTTTGCGATTACTACAATGATGGAATGGTAACAAAAGATATCATACTAACCTTGATTGAGGATGCCAGCGATTTTGACTACGCCACGTTTTTCATCTTTGCAAATGGGGTTAACTGTACGTTTTATGATGTGATCTACTACGTCGAGGGAGGAATGTATGGCTATCCGCTTTACTATATTCCTGTAACCCACTACCAATTTTATGACACTTATGATGCACCAATCAGAGACTTTGAAATCGGAGAAACCACTAGACACCAATATGAAGGTACCACCATACACTTTGTTTTCCTATGGACATGTGTGCAGGCAAACGAGATAGAAAGCTACCATTATAGCTATTGGATCTATTATCCTTACTATTTCTATTAGGGATCAGGAGCCGCTGGAATGCCCCTTGCCTGGACTCTTAGGGATTACACGCAAATGAGCAGCGACGGCTATGCCAGCCCAGACAGCGGCTCCTACTGCTTCATAGGCTTTGAAGGTTTCGGAATACCCCTAAGCGAAAATGTGTCAGACAATGGAGACAAAAACTACGGCGACTTCGTCAAACAATTTTACTATTACACTTTACGACAAGGCTACTCAATAAATCAAGCCCTTGATGCAGCCTCAGCATATGTGTTGGGACAAGACAAAACTTTCGAAGATACTGAGCTTTATAACGGATATACCCGATATCTTCCTGGACTTGGATGGTGGTCTGGAAGGATGCGCGTATACGGCAATGGGAACAACCATTTACCCCATTAAAGGAGTGAAGGTTAAATGAGACCCTTAGCGAAAAAGTTTCAAGGGTTTTTGGTTCTTATATTAGTTTTACCGTCTATTCTTTTGTACACATCAACTGCACATTCCACTGAATCCTCTGCACCCGACAGAGTGCTGTTATTCTTAACCGATGTAGTTGGGCTTGATATTACAAGATACAATGCAACGCTGGTAAGTAACGACGTAACTTACCCATCTGATCTACTCGGAGCCCCTCAGGAAAGCGGTAAATTCACATTTGAATCTGAGGAAAGCAAAAT
>JBNASL010000038.1:0-11183 GCA_049717905.1 Candidatus Bathyarchaeales archaeon
AACATAATTTTAGTTTTCAGCCGGTTCATAAAATTGAAATACTATATAAGTGCTTCAATCAAATGAAAAATTCTATTAAAAAGTGAATGAAAGAATATCGACTTTAGGCTGGGCTTTCTAAAATTAGCTTTAGTTTTTCGGCTATGTCCTTTGATATTGGGAGTATGGCGTTTTGGGATGCTTTCCATATTTCTATACCAACGAGGTTTCCATCTTTGTCTAGGTCTATGTAGGCGTCTTCACTTAACATTTGGGTGTCTACTATTTCAGCGTCTTTGAATTTTATGTAGAGTATGTCTGATTCTCTGTCATATTCGACTTTCACCTAATTTTCACCCATGTTTTGCCTTCTAGTTTTCTGCTAATTATTTCTTGAGCATCTGATGTTATAAATGTTGTTACGATTTTGATTTCACTGTCTTCTTTAGAGTACGCCACCAAAAGATGCTTCTTATTCAACTTCTTGAAAACAATCGTCGTTCCAGTGCTTAGATCGTAATATGTTTGGGAAGGCCGTGATATTGCCTCCAAAATCATTTTATCTGTTATGCCTCTCTCGGCAACCCTGATTTTCGCATGCTTTGTATATTTCATGAACTGCAACCTTTCCATTGGTTTGAAATTCTTCTGGTTAATTTATTATTGTTGCGGTTGAATTCCCCAAAAACACCAGAACATGGGGCGCATTTGATTTTAGACTCGAACCCATTTGGGTTTAAATCCCACCTGGCTCGCAAATTCATGTAATCACATGTCGTCTTAGTTCTGGAGAGTTATTCTGTGGCTAGCAGTAGTAATCCGCAAACTAGATTAATTATTCCTATGAAGCCTATGGCAATTATGGTGAAAGGTTTCAGTTGAGGTATAGAAAGCATTTGAACACCCATAAAGCACTGCAAGAGCATAAAAGTGGAAAGGGCTGCGCTGGCCATGAGTAAAGCAACCGTGTATTTGCATATGCGGGTGCAAACTTCGAATATGTGAAAACGCTCTTCGCCTGTGGTGTCTATTATTAGGTCGTCTGGGTTGCTGGAAATTGACACGTGTGGATGAGTGTAAATTTTCCTACGTTTTCGAGGCATAGGATTCCTTAGAATAGGGTGTTTTACGGGTTTATTAAGCATTGCTGGCTTTTCAATTTCTCTAATCTGATGTGGTGGTTATATTCAAAATTCCGGCTAAAATTTGTATAGCGCTTACGAAAATCAGTATATAAAAGACTGCGGTTGCTGCTTCTGGCGATATGCCGTTTAGTTTGATTTGGCTTGTCCCTATTAAGTAAGCTAGGAAGGAAATGAATCCTCCTAGGCCTAGACTCATTCCTCCAAAAGCGATGCGTAGACGGTGATAGCCTACCATTTTAATGTAATAAACAAGCAGGGCCATAATGCTGAGTTCTAAGCCCAAAATTAAGACTGTAGGCTCAATGAAGGCTATGAGGAAAAATGAGGCAACTAACCCTGCGATAGGCGTTAGAGGGTAAAGAGGTGCTTTAAACGGTCTCTCCATGTAGGGTTTATCCTTTCGAAGCTTTATTAGTGATAAGTTGACAATTGAAAAGCCGACGATAAAGCCGAAATTAACCGCGTAGACTACGAAATTTACAAGCCCCGTGGCTGCAAAAATTAGGGTGAAAACAGCGCTTATTATCACTGCAATATAGGGTGTGCCGAAGCGCCTGTGAATTTTCGAAACTTTTTGAGGAAAGTAGCCGTCTCTGCTCATGGCATATAGAACCCTCGATTGAGCCATAATAGCCTCATTTGTCGCAGCCAACCCAGCAATCGCCAAACCAACTGTCACCGAGATGCCTCCAACTGGGCCCATCACCTGCTCTGCAACAAAAGCAATTGGCGAAGATTGCTTGCTAAGAATCTCGGGAGAGACGACGCTTACGGCGACATAAACCACGCTTGTGTAGAGTATAATAAGCACGATGGCTGACAATATTATTGCACGTGGAATGTTTTTCCCAGGATTTTTTATTTCAGCCTGAGCCGCGGCAACAGCCTCCGCCCCAAGATAAAGCTCAAAAAGGTAAGCAGTAGCCGCAAATATTCCCAGAAAACCAGCTGGGAAGGACGTGATGGGTGCTTGTGCCCGTTGCGTATATGGCCAGCCGCTTAAAATGTAGATTCCTAATATGGCAAGCACTAAAGCGGTTATCAAGGTTTCAGCTGTTCCAGTTTCTTTAACGCCTCTTATATTGATAACTGTGAAAACAATTACAATGAGTATTGCGGTTAACGGTATATTGATTTGAGGAAAAATATAGGCGATAACATATGCAAAGCCTATGGAAGATAGCGCCGCATAGAACATGTTGCTTAGCCATTCGAACCATCCGGTGATGAAGCTGATGAAGCCTCCATAGGCTACTTTTACAAAGGTGTATTCTCCTCCAGCCTTAGGAATAGCGGTTCCTAATTCGCAGTAACTAAACATTGTTAACAGGCTTATGATGCCGCAGATAAAGACCACGGGAACAATCGCGTAGCCCGCTAAACTTGCAGCGTAGCCTATTATGACAAAGTTGCCCGCGCTTAGGGTGCCTCCAATCCCAAGCATTGTTGCACGTAGGAGACCCAACTCCCGTTTTAGGTGAGGTTCACCCATAATCGCCGTTTTCTCCTTTCATCATTCATAAAAGAGTAACAAACCGCTTATGACTGAAAATAAGCCAAATACTACAAAAACTAGCATGTAAAGTTCTATGCTATCTCCGGAAAGACCAAAGGCAGCTTGAACATTGAAGAAGTCGTAGAATAAAAGAAAAGCAAAAATTAATGACATGCCACCAATAATGGCTTGCAACAAACCAACTGTTTTTGAAATGATTCTTACAGCTCTCATAGGCGTTTACCTTCGTAAGAGAATTATTCCAGCTATAAAGTCTAATAGCCCGATTAAAAGGAACGTTAGCATTAGCAGAGACGTATGTGTTTCATATTCAAAGACGGCTACATCCACAAGGTTGAATAAGATTAACAGTGTTGCTCCTGTCAAAATTGTACCCATCATTATGAGAAAACCGCCTATTGCCACACACATCTTTTCTCGCTTTCGCATATGCTCACTTAATCAATTTTATTGAAGCTAACATAAAATAATAGTAGAAGTTGGTTTAAATCAATTTTGCATCTTTGTCTGAAGCATTTTTACGTGGTGAATTTAAGACTGGGGTTGAATCGAGGAAATAAGGCTTAGCTTTTGCTGTGTTGTGTAAGGAATAGGCGCTATCTATAAAAGGTTAAGCTTACTATTCTAAACTGTCATAAAAGCTTGGAAAACCATGATTAAAGAGTCTGACAATGATAAATTACCTTCGCCGGAAAAGCTCTTAATCGACAACCCATCAGACTTTCGGTTTCACGCTGCTTATCTTGCTTACTCCGATATCTATGACAAAACAACCAGTTCTGAAACCAGAAAGCAACTAAACCAGAACATGATGGCTCTTCAACAAAATAAGATAGACTATTCGACGTTTTACAAAAACATAAATCAATATAGGCCGGGAGAAGTTTTTCAGCAGCGTTACGGCGTAACTTTTGTAAAAACCCAGAGAAAACGCGAATGGCGAAGTGAAATGCAGAGACGAGAAAGAAATAAGCGACACAAAAAATAACTGCACACGAAATTATTCTTTTATTATGCTTAATTTCCCGTTTTTTCCAATTCTTAACTGTTTTTCTCCTCTAAATGTGGAAACGCGGGCATTCTCAATTTGGACAGTAGCTCCTACAAAGATAGAGCTCATTTGTTGGTTCCATAAACAAAGCTTGATTGTTCCAGTTTCGTCAGCTAACAAAGCATTGGCTACGCTGGCATAGTTCCCAAACCTTGTGAAGACAAGCACTGGCTTTGCAACTTCCAAAACTTTAGCCTTCAGATTAACTTGTTTCATTCCATTTCGTAAATCTTTGATGCGAATTGGTCCGTTATTTTTCTTAGTTAAATATCTGCGCAGCATTTCTGTTTTTCTGAAGTTTCGGATCGGGTTGCTTCGTTCCAAGAGAAAGCTTTTAGGTAGTGGAAATTGGGCGACAACTTTCGGGCCCTTTGTTATTAAGAGCACTGTTTTGTCTTGTATTTTGCTGCGGCATTTTATTGAAAGGTCGCCGCATGTGGACTCGCGGTTTTCTCCTGCAGAAATTAATGCATAAAAAAGGGTATCTGGATCAACCTCGTATTTTATTGAAAGAAAGGCGAGGTATTCGCCAACGGATACTTTGTTTCGCAAGGTTTTCCTACTCTTTTGTAAGCGTTATCTCCATTGTTGAAACCATCCTTGTCCTGTTTTCGCCTTCTCTCGGCGGCAGCTCCTCTGTTCCTATGGTGATTTTGCCTATTTTTAGATCTTTTAGGAAGCGGCTTCTGGTTATTTCAGCCACGTCAACAGCTGTTGTTATTGCTCGTCCTCGGGCTTTCAATATTATTTCCTTAGCGTTAGATGTTGATAGGCTTGTTATAATCGCTAGAACATAGCTCATTGCCGGTTTCCTTCCAATGAAGACAACTCCTGATTTTTCAGCCATTTCACATCATCCCCTTTAAGTTTATTGCAGTTTGTAACGCCGCTGTGTTTCCTTGTCCTTCCACAGCAGAACGTTAATGCTCATTATAGTGCGAACTTCCTTATAAATACAGTCAATTAATGAGATAATTGCCAAAAATGGGAATTAAAAGAATGATGGAAGCCTTCTCCTTTCGCTTCTTCGGCCGAATACTCCTAATGTCTTAATGATTATAAAATGCTTACTGTCCCGTTTGGCATATATCCCCCTATAAAATATGCCAATTCCAGCTATTATTTCAAGCATGGAAACTTAGCTTTTAGGCTTCAGAAAGAGAAAGCATTAACGAGAAGGCTGCCATGTTCGAGGAGATTGCTTTAAGCGCTGCTAAAATTCTTATACTAATTTTTTGGATTACAATAGTCTTAACCATAATTTGGGGAGCCCTCTGGCTTAAAGCACATAAGAAAAGCTGATGGGAAGCCGCTTAAAACGTTCAAGCATGCCGCAAATATGTTCCGATGGACTATGCAATTATTCACTTTTTATTTAATTAGATGACAAGCTACAAAATGATCTGCTGCTGTAGGTATTAGTTCAGGCTCCTCTTCGGTGCATATTTCTTTTTTAAATGGGCATCGGGGGTGAAAACGGCAACCAGTGGGAATTTTTATGGCCGAAGGCACTTCACCTCCAAGCTTTATGGGCTCTCTCTTGCGTTGGGGATTTGGAACTGGTATGGCTGAAAGCAATGCCTGGGTGTAGGGATGCATTGGATTTGAGAAAATTTCTTCTTTGTCGCCCATCTCCACGATTTTTCCGAGATACATCACTGCGATTCTGTCTGAAATATATTTAGCAACAGCCAAATCATGTGTTATGAATAGATAGGTTAGCTGCAGTTCCCTTTTGAGGTCTAACATTAAATCAATTATCGTTGTTCTAAGCGAAACATCTATCATGGAAACTGGTTCATCTGCTACGATGAATTCTGGTTCTAGAATGAGCGATCTTGCCATTGCTGCCCTTTGTCTTTGTCCTCCGCTCAGTTGGTGAGGATATAATTCTATAAACTTTTCTGGAGGTGTTAAACCCACGCGTTCAAGCATTGCCAGCACTCTCTTTCTTTTCTCTGCGCCTGAAGCTAATCCGTGAATCTCAAGGGGATGCCCTACTGCATCTCCAATTCTCATTCGAGGGTTAAATGAGGCGTAGGGATCTTGGAATATTATCTGCATCTTTCTCCTCAGAAGCCTTATTTCTTCTGGTCCGAGTTTTGTTATTTCTTGGTCTTTGAAAAACACTTTTCCAGATGTTGGCGGAATAAGTTTTAACACGAGTTTTCCAGTGGTTGTTTTTCCGCATCCACTTTCACCTGCAAGGGTGAAAACTTCACCTTTACGCACAGAGAAAGTTACGCCGTCAACTGCTCGAACAAAGCTTCTGTTGCGGGTCAGCAGTTTCTCAAGAAAACTTTTCTCAACTGGAAAATACTTTTTTAAATTTTCAACCCTTACGATTTCCGTTTGGCTCATTTTTTGGCATCTCCATACAAAAAGCATCGAACAAAGTGGCCTGGTTCAGTTTCTATCAGTTTTGGTTCAGTTTTTCTACATATTTCCATCGCACTCGAACAGCGTGGCCAAAATCTGCAACCTTTCGGGAGGTTGAGGAGATCTGGCGGAGATCCTGGTATGGCTTCGAGTTTTTGTTCGGCTAACTCGATGTTTGGGATTGATCTTAAAAGTCCTTGTGTATATGGGTGTTGAGGGTTTTGATAGATGTCTTTTATGTAGGCATGCTCTACCATGTGTCCAGCATACATAACAAGGATTTTGTCGCATCTTTCCATCGCTATGCTCAAATCGTGCGTGATGAGAATGAGCGTCATTGCATATTTGTTTTGAACATCTTTCAGCAGGTCAAGTATTTTTGCTTGCACAATGACATCCAGAGCTGTTGTGGGTTCATCAGCAACAACTATGCATGGGTTGAGAACTATGGCTAAAGCGATCATTACGCGCTGTCGCATCCCACCGCTTAGCTGATGGGGATAATCGTTTATTCGTTCGGGTTGTATACCAACATCCTCTAGAAGCTTTTCTGCGCGTTGAATAGCCTCTTCATCACTTGTTTTTGGTTCGTGGGTTCGGATTAGTTCTACAAAATGTTCACCTATTTTCTTGACGGGGTTTAGAGAAGTCATAGGGTCTTGGAAGATGAAAGATATTTTTCTCCCCCTCACTTTTCGCATCTCGTCTTCTCGAAGTTTCAAAAGGTCTATGCCTTCAAGCCATACATGCCCATTAACTATTCTTCCAGGCGGAGGAACGAGGCGGATTAAAGATAGGCCTAGAGTGGATTTTCCAGAGCCTGACTCGCCAACTACGCCTAGTGTTTCAGTTTTACCTAAAGAGAATGAAACATTATCCACTGCCCTAACTTTTCCTCTTCTCGCCCAATATTCAACGGTTAAATTTTCTACCGTCAACAGTTGCTTTTGCATGGGTTTCCCTTTATTCTCCAAGTTTTGGGTTTAGGAGTTCGCTTAGTCCCTCTCCCATTAATGTGAATCCTAAAGCCAAGAGAATTATGAATATTCCAGGGAAAGTTATTACCCACCAAACTCCGCTTGGGAGAAGTCTCCGTCCGTTAGTTAAGTCCCAACCCCAGTCAGGGATGTCAACTTCGACGCCTAACCCAATGAAAGTTAAACCTGCAGCTGTAAGGATGGCGTCTGCAAAATTCACGGTGGCAACTACAACTACGGATGGAACAACGTTTGGCAAAATGTAGTTGAAGAGTATTGTGCGGCTTTTCGCGCCTATTGATTGAACTGCCTCAATGTAAGGCATCTCCTTTATGCTTAACACTTGGCTCCGGATCACCCTGAAGTAGGATGGAACATATACTGCTGCTATTGACAGAGCCATGTTTGTGACGCCTCTTCCCAGCATGGCCGCTATTGCTATCGCAAGAATCAAGCCTGGAAACGCGTAAATGCTGTCCATTACAAGGCAAATGGCTCTGTCAAGCACTCCGCCGATATAAGATGAGAACAGCCCCAAAGGAACACCTATTATCAAGCATATCACGACGGACAAGAGGGCAACTTGGAGCATTATGCCGCCTCCGGATATCACCCTGCTCAACATGTCTTGGCCCAAGTCGTTTGTTCCGAAAGGAAACTGGGAATTCGGCGGAGTTAAAGGCTTCCCAGCATTTATACCCTTAGTTGATGGATCGTAAGGGGAAATCCAAGGAGAGATTAAAGTCATAACAATTATTAACGTCACTATGGCGGCGCCAAATATTACTAGCCATCCAGCTAACCCTCTTTTCGTTAAGGAAGACATGCCAGGCACAATTCTTGCGAGCATACTTCGCTTTACGCCTAATTTATTCATTGCATCTCTCCTACAATCGAATTCTTGGATCAAGATAAGCATAAAGCAGATCCACAACTAAGCTTACCAAAGACACGAGAATGCCAAAGAACACAACAGCTCCTTGAATGGCCGTGTAATCTCTGAAATTGATGCGGTCAACAATGTATCTTCCAAGGCCAGGCCATGAAAATGTGGTTTCAGTCAGTATAGCCCCAGCGAGTAACGCTGCAAATTGCAGTCCCATCATGGTAAGGATCGGGAGAAAAGCATTTCTAAAAGCATAGCCGTAAATTACCGTTGTCTCCTTCAATCCTCTTGCTTTGGCTGCTGTAACAAAGTCAAGTCTAAGGGTTTCAAACATGTTGCTTCTTGTTAACCTAACAAAGACCCCTGAAAGGACTAGGCCTAATGTTAAAGATGGTAGAAACAGATATCTGAGGGCTTCTGCGAATTTGTAAAGGTTTCCTTCAAGGAGACTGTCCACAGTGTACAAGCCTGTAGCAATGCGTAATTCGCCCATGGAAATGTAGCGCCATCCAAGCCCAGCCCAAAGAATCCATGTGGCTGAGAAAATGAGGATTAAGAATCCTAAAATTTTTCGTGTAATTTTTTTGCCTTTCAGTTTAAGCAGAATAAAGCCTAGTGCCGCTGGCACTAAACCAGCTATGCATGAGAGAAGAAGATGAGCGGCGAACCCTCCAGGAGGTTGAGTTAGCGGTATCTTGAGTCCAACTGGTTCCATGGTGGGGTAGGTTCGTCCTCCCACGGGCAGCCAACGTAAAGTCACTCCGAAAATTATTTGGAATATCATGCCCAAAAAGAAAACTGGAATAGCGTAAGTGACTATCCCGAAAACTCTTATTGCATGGTCTTTAGGTTTATTATAGGATTTTGAAGCTTCTACTCCCAAGAATATGCCGATGGAAACCGCGATGATCATGGAGAAAATTGCAAGTTCTAACGTTGCGGGAAACGCAGAGAAAATTTGCTCGGACACGGAGGAGAAATCTTGCATTGACTTACCAAGGTCGCCTCTTAGAAGACCAGACAAATAATCAAAATATTGTACCCATATAGGCTTGTTAAGTCCTAATTTTACCCGCATCTCTTCTATCGCTTGGGGATTCTCCATTTTTTCAAAATGAAGTAGAACAGGGTCTCCTGGCAAAACTCGAACTATAACAAACACCATTGTCAGAAGTATAAATATCATAGGTATTGTGAGCAGTATTCTTGAGATTATGTAGGAACGTAGCGTCACCTTTATTCCCCGCTCAGTGAAGCATAAAAAGAAAGGAGGAAGTTAAAGTTTGTTTTGGTTTATCATTCTGCGTAAACTAGCCAGTGTCGCCAGGACTGGGTTATGTCAAGGTAAACTCCCTTTATGTTTAGCTTTGTAACAGCCCAAGCTGACCCTTGATAGATTGGTATTATTGGGCAGTCTTCTACCATGAGATTTTGGATTTGCCCATAAAGGTTTTCTCTTGCGGATTCGGTTGTATTGCCCCTTGCCCATTCGATAAGCCGATCCATCTGCGGGTTGTCATAATTGTGGTGCAGCCACGATCCGCCTGAGGAATGGAGGAACGGGTAAATGTAATCGTCTGGGTCTATGTAGTCTGGATACCATCCTAAAATGTAGGCATCCATCTCTTCGTTTATTCTTGATGTCCTATATGCTGCCCAGTCCCGCCCTTCAAGCGTTACCGATATTACTCCGCTTGCCTCCAGAGAAGATTTGAGTACTTGCGCAAGCTGCGGGCTTTGCGGATAATGCCCAGAAGTCTCATACCACAGTTTGAATGTCAACTTGTTATTCTCGTTGTACCCTAGTTGACTAAGCAGCTCCCTTGTACGGGTATAGTTTGGATCGCCAAGTGTTAGGAAGGATTCTTTGTGGCCAAACATGCCGACAGGTATCATGCTATACAATTTTTGAACTTGCCCAAGAAACACCGTGTTGACAACTGTTGTCCTATTGATGGCGGCAGCAACCGCTTGCCTAATTTTCGGATTATTGAATGGCGCACGTTTTGTTTGCAGAACCAGATATTGGATGAATGCTCCTGTCCCTTCCCAAACTTTCAGATGTGTCTTTGTCTTAAGATTGTTTATGTCTGTCGCTGAGAGTTGCCTAAAAGCGATGTCGATTTCTCCAGAGTCTATTGCCAAGGCAAGTCCCGCGGAGTCTGCGTAGAACTTGATCACTATTTTTTTAGTTTTCGGGTAGCCTTCAGCTGCGTTCCAGTAGTTGGGGTTAGCCTCAAGGATCATCTCTGTATCTTTTCCCGCCTCTCTAGTCCACTTTGCCAATACATATGGGCCCAAGCCCATGGGATGGCTGCCTCGAGCATCTCCACCTTTGTATTCAACAACTGCGTCCATGGGAGCATATTTTGGATCAACTATGTATGATGCTTGGCAGGCTAAAAGCGAGAGGAATGCGGAGAATGGAATTTTAAGGTTGAATTTTACCACATACTTGCTGACCACGGTCACGTTTTCGATGATGTCGCTGTAACCGATACCCACGAAAGGCCCGTCCGGATCTGCTATACCAATGCCTCTATCAAATGTGTATTTAACGTGGGTGGCGTTAAACTCGGTGCCGTCCTCATATTTAACGCCTTGCCTAAGGTTGAATGTCCAAACTTTTCCATCTTCAGAAACACTCCAAGAAGTCGCTAATGCAGGAACAATGTCCTCAGCTGCACCAGTGGCGCCTGGACGATATTCCACTAAACCTGAGCCTAAGGATTGGATTATCTCCCATCCAAAGTAGTCATATGCCCGTGCAGGATCTAAGCAAGATTCAACAGAGTCCGTTGTCCCCATGACCAATATGTTTTCAGTTGGCCGCAGAAAATAGTAGCCTACAACAGCCGCTATCACAATTACTATAATCAATATGGCCACAATAGCCATTCTACTAATAGCCTTAGCTCCTTTCACCCATTTCACCCCTTATGAATTAGATTACTTGTGTATAAATAATTTTAGGCTTTTAAAGCAGGATCTTTTTAGCATAGTAAAAATTGGAAAGCACTACGAAATGCATAAATTTTTATTTCCTATATTAAAAGTTGTTCGGGCGGTAGCTCAGCTTGGTAGAGCTTCCGAGCCTCCTAGCAAGTCTAGGCGGCGGAGACGCTGTAGACGCCCACCCATGGTGGGTGCCGCTCAGCCTACCAAGCGTACAGGCGTAGTGCAGAGACCGGAGTGTCGCAGGTTCAAATCCTGCCCGCCCGATATTTTTAAGCGAGTTTAAAGCGATGTT
>JBNASL010000039.1:0-11150 GCA_049717905.1 Candidatus Bathyarchaeales archaeon
TGCTCTTAATTAAGAGCAAGAACTGCGAGGCTGGTTAAAATTGGTTGAATCTCCAAAAGAAGATACTAATATGCTGCTTAAGGCGTTTTTTAGAGAGAAAGGTTTAGTCCGCCAGCATCTCGACTCCTACAACGAGTTCATAGACCACGGCTTGCAGGAAGTCATAGACGAGGTTGGCGAAATTCCAATAGAAGTCCCAGAGTATCCATACAAAGTAAAGCTTGGGCAGATTTGGATAATAGACCCGCAGACGCGGATAAGCGGTCCCTACGTAACTGAAGTTGACGGAACAAAACATGAAATTTACCCCATAGAAGCTAGGCTCCGCAACCTAACCTATGCTGCACCCATAGCCCTTGAAATGACCCCAGTGGTGGATGGAAGAGAACAGGACACGGAACTCGTATACATTGGAAACATTCCAGTAATGTTAAAGTCTAAACTTTGCTTTCTGTCGCAGCTTTCCCGTGAAGAGCTCATCGCATGCGGGGAAGATCCAGACGATCCAGGAGGCTACTTTATTGTTAACGGTTCTGAACGTGTAATAGTGGCCATGGAAGACTTGGCTCCCAACAGAATTATTGTGGACATAGACGAGAAGGGTGCAACACCCGTCTATCAAGCGAAACTATTCTCCACAACTGTTGGTTTTAGAGCCAGAATAGAGTTGAAAATGAAATCCGACGGAGCCATATACGTTTCTATTCCTGGAGTGCCCACAGAAATCCCCTTCGTCATAATAATGCGTGCTTTAGGATTAGAATCTGACAAGGAAATAGCTGAGGCAGTCTCGCTGGAAAGCGAAATCCAAGCTGAGCTGGAGCCTTCATTTGAAAAGGCTTTAGGTGTTGACACGGTTAAAGATGCCATTCTCTTTATTGGAAACCGTGTAGCTCACGGCCAAGTTGAAGAGTACCGAATACAAAAGGCTGAAACAGCCATAGACAAAAACTTTCTACCCCACATAGGCAGAACAAGCCAAAGCCGAAGGGACAAAGCCTTATTCTTGGGCGAAATGGCTTGCAGAGTCATTGAGCTTAAACTTGGAAGAAGACAACCAGACGACAAAGACCACTTCAAAAACAAGCGTTTAAGGCTTGCAGGGCCGCTTCTGGCAGACTTGTTCCGTGTAGCCTTCAGAAACCTCGTCAGAGACATAAAGTACCAGCTTGAAAGAATAGGCGTTAAAGGCCCAATAATAACGGTTTCAGCAGCTGTCCGTCCCGGAATAATAACTGAAAGGCTTCAGCATGCGCTGGCAACTGGAAACTGGGGTAGAGGCCGCGTTGGAGTAACCCAGCTTTTAGATAGGACAAATTACCTTTCAACTCTAAGCCACCTGCGGAGGCTGCAGTCTCCACTTAGCAGAAGCCAGCCAAACTTCGAAGCCAGAGACTTACATCCAACACATTGGGGGCGCCTATGTCCAAACGAAACCCCTGAAGGTTCAAACTGTGGCCTAGTTAAGAACCTAGCCTTATCCACATGCATTTCCGTAGGCGTAAACTCTGAGAAAATTAAACAGGTACTTTTCAGCATGGGAGTTACGCCCGTATATGAGGCAAATGAAACCTTGAAACGTTTCGGAACTAAAGTTTTCGTTGACGGAAACATCATTGGATACTGCACTTCGCCTGAAAAAATCACCGAAGATTTTAGGCAGAAAAGAAGAACAGGAGAAATTTCAACAGAAGTGAACATAGCCTACTTCTCAAAAGTCCACGGAGAAAGAGAAGAGATTTATGTCAACTGCGACGAGGGAAGAGTTAGACGCCCCCTCATAATAATTGAAAAAGGCTTTCCAAAACTTAAACCAGAACACATAGAAAAACTCGCCCGCGGAGAATGGACTTGGGAAGAACTGGTTAAAAACGGCATAATCGAATATTTAGACGCAGAGGAGGAGGAGAACGCTTACGTTGCCCTAAGCCCAGAAGAAGTAACTCCAGAACACACTCATCTAGAAATTGCAACCCACACCATCCTAGGGATTTGTGCCTCAACAATACCATACGCAGAGCACAATCAGTCGCCGCGCAACTCCTATCAAGCGGCAATGGCAAAACAAGCCTTGGGAATTTTCGCCACAAACTTTCCACTGCGGGTAGACTCAAGAGCCCACATACTCCATTATCCCCAAGCCCCCCTCGTTGAAACCGCATTAATGGAGACCATAGGCTATAAACTGCGCCCATCAGGCCAGAACTGCGTGGTAGCGGTTCTTTCCTTTGAAGGCTACAACATGGAAGACGCCCTCATATTCAACAAGGCTTCCATAGAGAGAGGCTTAGCCCGCTCAACCTTTTACCGCATATATGAGGCTGAATGCCGCCAGTACATGGGCGGATTAAAAGATAAATTTGTTATACCTGAACCTGGAACACGGGGATTCAGAGGGGAACAATATTATAGGCTGCTTGAACCTGACGGAATAATCAGCCTTGAAGCACAGGTGGCAGGCGGAGACGTTTTAATAGGAAGAACAAGCCCGCCGAGGTTCCTCGAAGAATACAAGGAATTTGAAGTTAGAGGGCCATCAGTGCGCGATACTTCGGTAGATATGCGTCCCTCAGAAACAGGCATAATTGACGCAGTTTTCATAACGGAATCCGGCGAGGGAAGCAAACTCGTCAAAGTCCGCGTTCGAGACCAAAGGATTCCAGAGCTTGGAGACAAGTTCGCATCCCGCCACGGCCAAAAAGGCGTTATAGGGATAATTGTTCCGCAGGAGGATATGCCATTCACAGAAGACGGTATTGTCCCAGACATAATAATAAACCCCCACGCCATTCCATCAAGAATGACCATCGGACAGTTCATTGAGTCATTAGCAGGTAAAGTTGCAGCCTTGAGAGGAAAACCCGTTGAGGGAACACCTTTCTCAAGCGAGAAATCAGAAGATTTGAAAAAGGCTTTAATAAAACTTGGTTTTAGCAAAAGTGGCCGAGAAGTTTTCTATAACGGTGTAACCGGAGAAAAATTTGTTGCAGACATTTTTGTTGGAGTTGTATATTATCAGAAGCTGCATCACATGGTTGCAGATAAAATCCATGCAAGAGCCAGGGGACAAGTGCAGATGCTTACGAGGCAACCGACAGAAGGAAGAGCCAGAGGCGGCGGCTTAAGATTCGGCGAAATGGAAAGAGACTGTTTGATTGGGCATGGAGCAGCCATGCTTCTTCACGACAGATTACTTGAAGAATCAGACAAGTACACATTGTATATTTGTAAAAACTGCGGCTACATAGCCTACTACGACATGAAACAGAGAAAATACATTTGCAGAATATGTGAAGACAAGGCGAGAATCTCGCCGGTTACAGTGTCATACGCTTTCAAACTTCTTTTACAGGAATTGATGAGCCTTTGTATAGCGCCGAAACTGAAGCTTAAGGAGAGAGCGTAGCCATGGCAGTTGAAGAAGTTGCCCATGAAGTTGTTGACGAAATCCGTTTCGGCTTGTTCTCACCACAGGAAATCCGTAAACTTTCAGTTGTTGAAATTCAGACGCCAGACACCTATGACGAGGATGGCGCACCAATAACCTCGGGACTGATGGATGGAAGACTTGGAACCCTTGAACCACGGCAAAGATGTAGAACCTGTGGAAACACGGCGACTCGCTGTCCAGGACATTTCGGCCACATAGAACTTGCAGTGCCCATAATTCACATAGAATTTGCAAGAATAATCTACGACCTTTTGAGGGTAACATGTAAAAACTGTGGGCGAATTTTACTACCGGAAGAATCCATAAAGAAGTTACGAGCTAGAATTGATAGGACACGTCAACTTTTGGGCACAGTTCCAGATGAAATCTTTAAGAGAATAGTTCAAGAAACGAAGGCTAAAACGTGCCCCCACTGCAACACCCCGCAGTATAAGATAACTTTTGAAAAGCCAACAAAGTTCAGTGAGGAAATTCCAGAGAGCGGTTCTCAACCTTTAACGCCAAGCATGATTCGGGAAAGGCTTGAGCGCATATCAAATGAAGATATAAGGCTGTTAGGTTTCGACCCTGAAACTGCACGTCCAGAATGGATGGTTCTGCAAGTCTTACCTGTTCCACCCGTATATGTGCGTCCATCCATCACCTTGGAGTCTGGAATACGCTCAGAAGACGACTTGACACATAAACTTGTGGACATAATTCGCATAAACCAGAGGCTTAAAGAGAACATGGATGCTGGGGCTCCAACACTTATAATTCAAGACTTGTCAGAGCTTCTCCAATACCATGTGACCACATATTTCAACAATGAGGCTTCAGGGATACCTCCAGCAAGGCACCGCTCAGGCAGAGCCCTAAAGACGCTTTCGCAAAGGCTTAAGGGAAAAGAGGGAAGATTCCGAAGTAACCTTTCAGGGAAAAGAGTTGACTTTTCAGCGCGCACGGTTATATCTCCGGATCCCAATCTCGACATTAACGAGGTTGGCGTCCCCCTTGAAGTTGCCATGAGGCTTTCAGTGCCTGAAAAAGTAACCCCATGGAACATAGAGGAAATGCGAAAACTAGTTGTAAACGGTCCTGAAAAATATCCAGGAGCCCTTTACATTATCCGCCCAGATGGAAAACGCATAAGACTTGAGTTTGTAACAGATAGGGAAAAAATCGCTGAAGCCTTAGAACCCGGTTTCATAGTTGAAAGACACCTTAAAAATGGAGACATAGCCGTATTTAACCGTCAACCATCCCTCCATAGAATGTCAATAATGGCGCATTCCGTGAGGGTTCTTCCATACAAAACTTTCAGGCTTCACTTGTGTGTTTGCCCACCTTACAACGCGGACTTCGACGGAGATGAAATGAACCTTCACATACCCCAAAGCGAGGAAGCCCAAACAGAAGCCCGCCTACTAATGCAGGTTCAAGACCAAATACTTTCTCCAAGGTTTGGCGGCCCAATAATAGGGGCAATTCGAGACTTCATAACAGCTGCGTACCTTTTCACCAGAAAATCTAACTACTTAACAAATGGCGAGGTCAGTAGGCTCCTAATAACCGCAGGATACGACGGACCTTTACCCGAACCCCAAATTAAAGAACCCCAGCCATTATGGAGTGGTAAGCAGATTTTCAGTCTTTTCCTGCCAAAAGACTTTAACTATGTTTTGAAGGCAAACACTTGCAGAGGATGCGCCAAATGCCTAAAAGAGGAATGCCCCTACGACGCTTATGTTGTTGTTAAAAACGGCGAACTCATAAGCGGCGTAATCGATAGGCGTTCCATAGGAGCTGAACAGTCTGAAAGCCTCCTTCACAGAATAATCAAGGATTATGGAACGGAAGCTGGACGCACTTTTATAAACAAAATTACTCGTTTGTTGAAGCTTTTCATAACCATGAGGGGTTTCTCCTATTCCTATGAGGAGCTAATGCTTTCTCCACAGGCCGAAGCTAAAATAAGAAGAGTTATGGAAAAGGTTGAGAAAAAAATAGAGGAACTCATAGAAAGTTACCGTAAGGGAACCTTGCCAAGACTTCCTGGACAGACCCTTGAGGATTCCTTTGAAATTTACGTCATGAACGAATTAGCCAAAGCCAGAGACGAATCTGGAAAAATAGCTGATGAAGACTTCACCCTTGAGAATTCTGGCATAATAATGACGCGTACAGGTGCCAGAGGCTCAAGCCTCAATATTGGACAAATGAGCGCATGTGTAGGACAGCAAGCGGTGCGTGGAAAACGAATAATGCGTGGATACTTGGGCCGTGCTTTACCTCACTTTAAGTTCGGCGATCCAACTCCAAAGGCCAGAGGCTTCGTTTACTCCTCATATCAGAAAGGACTGGATTCTATTGAATTCTTTTTCCATGCCATGGGAGGAAGAGAAGGTCTAGTGGACACAGCTGTTAGGACGCAGCAGAGCGGTTACATGCAGAGGCGACTGATAAACGCGCTTGAGCACCTTCGCTTAGAATATGATGGAACAGTTAGAAACTCAGCCGGAGACATAATTCAATTTAAATATGGAGAGGACGGCGTTGACCCAGCTAAAAGCGACCATGGAAAAGCTGTCAACGTAAGCCGTCTAATAGAGCAAATAAGAATTGGAATGGAGAAAGGCAAGCCAGCATCTACCGAATACATCAAGAGTAAACTGAAAGAAGTTGAAGGTCAACTTACTCCATTACTTATAGGCGAACTTAAACAGGGCTTGGCAGAAGCGAAACTCAGCAAGGAAGGCGTTGACAAAGCTGTAGAGTTAACCGTTGAACATTATAAGCGGGCTTTAATGGAACCAGGCGAGGCTGTTGGCATTGTTTCAGCCCAGTCCATAGGTGAACCTGGCACGCAGATGACCCTTAGAACCTTCCACTACGCTGGAGTTAGAGAGCAAAACGTAACCCTCGGTTTGCCTAGGCTTATAGAGATTGTTGACGCTCGAAGGGTTCCATCAACGCCCATAATGGTCATTTACTTAGATGAGAAGCATAGGAAAAGCAGGGAAGCCGCAGTTAAAATCGCTCGAAACATACTCTACACAACCATGGAAAACCTAGCTCAAGCAATTTATCAAGATCCTATACGCGAGGAAATAGTTGTGGAGTTGAACAAGGCAATGATGGAGGACAGAGGAGTCACCCTTGAAGAGCTTAAGGATAGGTTAAAAATAGCTAATTGCACGGTTAAAATAAGCGGAAACCGTGTGCACATAAAGCCTAAAAAGGCTGAAGTCCTCAAAAAACTCCTAGACAAGGTACCCTCATTCTATATTAAAGGCGTCTCTGGAATAAAACGGGTTTTGGTTACTGAAGAGCACGGTGAATGGGTTATAAGAACAGACGGTTCAAATCTCCCCAAAGTATTGGAAGTTTACGGTGTGGACACGTCTCGGACAACAACAAACAACGTTCATGAAATAGCCAAAACCTTGGGAATAGAAGCTGCAAGAAACGTTCTAATACAGGAAGCAAAAAGCGTGTTGGAAGAGCAGGGGTTAGATGTTGACATGCGCCACGTCATGCTTGTTGCAGATATGATGACCGCCACCGGCGAAGTGCAGCAAATTGGAAGACACGGCATAAGCGGCAAAAAATCAAGTGTTTTGGCTCGGGCAGCCTTTGAAATCACGGTGCCAAACATTGTTGACGCAGCCATTAAAGGGGAAAGCGACCCATTGGAAGGCGTAACTGAAAACGTTATAGTTGGCCAATCCATACCCGTAGGCACTGGACTCGTGGAACTGTTCATGTCCACATCCGAGTTAAAGAGGGAGAACAAATGATAGACGTAGCCAAGGCAATAGCGACAGCGGTGAAAACAGGTAAAGTTTCTTTCGGAGCTAATTCAGCCATACAAAGCGCGAGGACTGGAAAAGCCAAAATGATAGTTTTAGCTTCCAACTGCCCAGCGGAAATTCGCGAAGACATAGAATATTACTGTAAGCTTTCAAACATTCCCTTAATCGTCTATAAGGGATCATCAACGGATTTAGCCGCGGTTTGCGGTAAACCCTTCCTTCTCTCAGCGTTAACTATAAGAGAGCCCGGCGACTCAGAAATTCTTAAATTAGCAGAGAAAGAGCAAACTGAAGAGGCATACGGAGGAAGCGAATGAGCAGCGGCATAAAATTCACAGGCACAGAAATGAAGTACATAGCGCTTTTTGAAAGCATAAGCGGAGCAAACGTCAAAGACTGCATAGTTGACGAAGAACAGGGACGCGTAATCTTCGTTGTTAAAGAAGGCGACATAGGCGCAGCCATAGGCAAAGGTGGAAGAAACATAAGACTTTTAGAGAGAATGACTGGCAAAAAACACGAGATAATTGAACATTCAGAAGACCCCGTCCAGTTTATTAAGAACACTCTAAAACCCGCAGTGGTTAAAGAAGTTCGAATAACCGAGAGACCAGACGGCAAAACAATAGCTGTTGTAACCGTCCACCCCAAGGATAAGGGCGTTGCCATAGGTAAAAACGGGAGAAACGCTGAACGCCTCCGCTTTCTAATGAAGCGTTATTTTCAAATTCAAAACGTAAGCATAGTTTAACTGTTAAAGAAGGAGCATCATGCGGAAAAAAACGCTGCTAACATTATACGCACTTTTTCTGCTGTTTCCTTTGGTTGGCAGTGTTTATGCAGAAAATGGGTCTTTCCAAAACCAGTTTTTAGGCAGTCCCCTTATAATTCTCACCATAATAATCGTAATCGACATTATAGTGTTTCTCTACCGCAAATTAAGAAGATGATTTTGTCTGGGTTTCAGCGCCTAAAAGTAGGTCTATAAGGGCTTTTTGATCCACTTCTGCGCGGGTTCTCCAGTCCAAGTACAACTGTTCGTTTTCGTCCTGTGTTAAGTATCCGTAACGTATGTAACGGTCCACGTTTAGCCCAACCTTCCATCCTGGTAGCTTGTCGTGCAGCAGTTCCTCCACTTCTTTGCGGGGCGCCTTCCCCTTCTTTGATATTATGTAGGCTATGGCTATGGCTAGCCCTGCCAAGTCGTCTATGCGCCAGCCGATCATCTTGGCCTCTTTAGGTGTCAAATCGCCTCTAAGGGTTATGTAAAATCTCGCTCTGTCCAACTGTTCCAAGGTTGGTTTTTCAAGGGGCTTTTCCTCTTCAAAAACGGTTTTAACCTGCAAGTCTAGGGCTTTCAAATAATCGTCTAAGATGCTTAAGACCTTTGGATAGTCTGAGCCTAAGACCTTGCGAAGCTCCCAGCCTTTCACTCCAGGCTTTTTATGTCGCTTGTAGAAGAGCATGTGAACTGCCCGCTTTAATTTGCTTGCATAGTAGGCTTTGCGTTTGCTCATGGGGTTTCGCCTCTTTTCCATTTTTTCCAGTCTTCAATTGTTATGGCTATGGGAACTGAAACCAACTGTTTTTTGGTTGCTAATTTCACCTGTTTCTCATACGGTCTAACGTAGATTTCCTCTTCAAGTGGACGAATTTCAAGGGTTGCGTAGCCGTATGTAACTAGAAAACTTGCCATAAAGGCTCTCTGCACTGTTTCTTCATAGGTTTCCGCACCTACAAAATCCCAGTAGCGAATCTTTCCATCAACACCCTTAGCCTCCACTTGCTCCTTAAGCTCTTTCCAGAAGTTCTCAAGCTCTTCTGTAAAGGCTTTATCTCTTAGAATTCGCTGCTTTATGAGTTCTTCCCGCGTGGCAGAACCTGCCTCGGCTTCTGGTTGCGGGAATTCCTTCCATCTTTCATTTAACGGCAGAAGACTTTCCCAGTAGCGGAGAGCCTCTGCTAGGCTGTGGAGGGAAATCTGCTCCATTTCTACTATGGGATGCCAAGTTTGAAGAAAGACTGTAACCATTTCCTCCTTCTTTACGCGTCTAATCTTCTCCTCTAGGAGGAAAGGATCTGTGTATAGGGATGTGGAACGGTGTTTAACCCACTCGCTTTGAAGCTTAATCACTGAGGCTAGGCGATGGATTGTTTCAGCGTCCAAACATAAGTCTTCGGGTTGCTCCCACTCTGGAAAATATTCTCTCACAATTTTTATGATTTCATCAACATTTACGAGAAAAGGGTCTAGAGAGCGCTCCTCAACAGACCTGCACATTTCAATTATATGTTGAAGTCTTTCCCTTCCAATTTTAACGCGTTTTTTTTTGTTAGTCTGCATTAGGCAACCTCTTTGATTATGGATTTTCCTTCAACGTTTTGAACAGTAATTATGTTAACTTCATCTTTTGTAAAAGTCACTTGGCTTGGAGTAATTACCACGTACTGGGCGTTCGCATTTTTCACTGTTGAAATTAGTGTTTGCGCTATTATTTCGCGGTTTTTCGGGTCCATGTGGACATCATACTCGTCCACGGCGCGAAAAGGCGAGCGTACATGCTGCTGTAAAGCCAATAGAAAGCTCATGGTTGCTGTTGTTCTTTCGCCGCCGCTTTGCGTGTAGGCATTCAGCGGAACTGGTTTTCCACCTTTGAAGCCTACGAGAATTTCAAGTCCAGCAGCCTCTATGTCATGTCCGTTCACGAGGCCAACTTCTCCAACCGCCTGGGATTGAGCCAGAATCTTCTGATATTCAAGGTTTACCCGGTCTAAGAGGCTTTGAATTACTGTTCGCCAAGCCTGCATCCGCGTTTTAATCTCTTCCAAAGCCTTTTCACGGTTTTCAGCAACCAACTGTGCCTTCTCTTTGAGTTCTAAGTAAAGCTTTGAATATGATTCATACATGCGTTCCACGTCTTCTGAAACGGCGGATAAAGCGGCTAAATGCCCATCAGTGACGCGGATTTCTTCAAGGATTTCTCCGGCACTTTTTATAACCGCGATTCTAGGTCCTGTTTCTTCTGCCTTTTTCTCCGCCATTTTCAAGTAGGCTTTTGCGTCTTTCAACTCCTTTTCAAGATTTTCAATGTTTTCTTTCGCGTTTTCCATGCGGTACTGCAGCAAAGCCAATTTTATACGTGTGTCCAGAACTTGACTTCCAGCTTTCTCAATCTCTTCTTCGAAAATTTTCGTCTTAGCTTGATTCTCGCTTATTCCTTCATCTAACTTGGAGAGTTTTTGCCTGGAGTTTTCCATGAGTTCTTTTAGGCTTCCGACTTTCAGAAGCTTAAACTGATTTTTACTATTTTGAATTTCACTTTCTATTATGGCTGCTTCCATAAGCAACTGTTCGCAAAACGCGATTGTTGTTTGACTTCCAGCTTTTTCCCGTTCCAAGGCTATGCGTTCCTCAAAGCCCTTTTTCCACTCATCCCTCAGCTTTTCAAGCTGGCTTTGCTGAATCTTAAGTTCTTCCGTTGCTGTTTTGGTTTCTTCCTCAATCTGCCTTAGGATGGCTAACTCTTTTTCACGGTTCGCCTCCAAATCTTTGACTAGGCTTTCTCTGCGGTTTACTTCTGCCCACGCCAGCTCCCGTTCTAAGAACCGCCTTTTTGTTATAAGCTGCTTCTTCTCTTGGAATCTGTTGTACTGTTCTCGCCAATAGTTAAGCGTCTGTTCGGCTGACTCCAAAAGCTTGTTTATCGATTCTTCTTGGCTTAATATGCGTGTAAGCTTTTTCTGGGCTTGAAGAACGTTTTCCCTGTAAGGTTCGAGGCCAACAGCCGCCTCAACCATTCGCAGTTTTTCCTGTGGAGAAAGCACCGTGAATTCTTCAACCATGTTCTGATGCATAATAATGAGCATGTTATCAGGGTCAACGCCCAATTTAGCCAGAAGCCGTT
>JBNASL010000040.1:0-10960 GCA_049717905.1 Candidatus Bathyarchaeales archaeon
ATCACCAATTAATCTTAAGTAACGAACTTCGCAAACTCATAGAGGCACGGATAGAACGTACTCTTAGAGGGGTAGAAGACACTCTTCGAAACGTGCTTGAAAATCAGAGCGTAACCTTTGAAGACTTGAAAGGAGACCTAGAAAGCCTTGAAGAAAGCTTCAACCTATTATCTCAAAAATGGAACTTGCAAATAATTTATACGCTTTTCCTAAAGAATACGGTTACTTTTAGCGGGTTAAAGAAAATTTTGGACGTCAACTCACGCACTTTGTCAGATAAGCTGAAGAACCTAAAAAACCATGGATACGTTGAGAGAGTGGTGAAAACTGGGCCGCCTCTAAGGGTAGAATATGCTCTTACGGCGAAGGGTAAAAACACTGTACTTATGGCGTTACCCCTACTTTACTATTTAAGCGGCTTAGCTTCGCTTTAAATTGGCCTCTAAACATTTAAGGCTAGATAGCCTCTTTTGTTTGCTTTTTTATGGGCAGAGCCAAAATGGTTGTTTCTTTCGGGGTGTCGAACACCATGCATGTTAATGTTTTTTCTATGCCCTTAACGGTCCTGAGTTTATCGACAACAAATTTTCCGACGCTGTCCACATCTCTTTCCTTAACCTTAATCAGAATATCCCAATCGCCGGATATTATGTGAACCTCTTGAACCTCTGGGAATTTTGCTATCTGCTCAGCTATAAACCTCTGGGAGAGAGCCTCCTCATTTTTCCCTGTTCTGTAAGAGAAGGAGGCAAGAATGAAGGCTGTAACTCCAAAATTTAGCTTTTTAGGATCCAAAATAGCCCTATACTCTTTTATTACTTCCTGTTGTTCCATTCTTTTTATTTTTGCAAAGACTGTTGTTATGGGTGCATCGATTTTTTTGGCGATCTCTCTGGCGGTTAGTTTGCAGTCCTTTTGCAGTAGGAACAAAATTGCCATGTCTTTTTCGTCAAGTTTCGGATTCATATTGTAAAATTAACAATTTTCTATCTTAAAAACTTTGCTTTTCCAGATAAAATACAAAAATTTTTATAAAAAATTTATAACTGCGTTTGCTTTATGAATAACGCTACACAGTCAATAGCGAAATAAAACTCTGAACGGTGAAACCCTTTGAAGCCTTTGGAAAGCTTAGCCTTTGATAAGCGTAATGTAGAAAACTTGCCAAAGCCGTTAGACGAACTTTCCGGCGTTGAAATTGAAAACAAAAAATTGATTGGCCGAGTCACCACTTATGTGCTGAAGTACCTTTCAAACAAATTCGTTGATAATGGTTTCGAGTGGCTTCTCCCTATTGTTTTTTCCAAGTCAACTGATCCTTTATGGCCGGATCCTGGGGCTTCTATCGATAAAAAAGTTGAATTTGAAATTTACGGAGAAACTGTCAAAACAACATCAAGCATGATTGTTCATAAAATGGTTGCATGTTCCTTGGTGCATCCAAAACTGTTCACTTTCTCGCCTAACATTAGAATTGAAAGAAGGGAAAGAGCGTACACTGGAATACACGCCTACGAGTTCACTCAGCTAGATTTTGAGATAAGGTATGCATCCGCACAAGACATCAGAAGCCTCGTTGAAAAAATATTAAGCGAACTAATGGAAAGCTTAAAGAAAGACTTGCGGGAAGAATTTGTGGCTCTTGGAAGATACCAAGCCCTCAGAAAAATTGAAACACCTTTTGAAGTTTATGATAGGACGGAACTTTTGAAAAAGTACGGTGATAGCTGGGAAAACAAAATTATAAGCAGCTCAAGTAAACCAGTATGGATAACAAATATTCCAAGAGAATTCTACGACTTTGAAGATTTCGAAGGCGGCCAGTGGGATAACTATGATCTTATGCTTCCCGGATACGGAGAAGTCTTGTCCGGTTCCAGAAGGGAATGGGAATATAGAAAGATAGTTAAAAAGATGGATAGAGATGGCATAAGGAAAGAGAACTATCGACTGTTTCTTAAGCTTGCAAAGGAAGGAAGGCTTAAGCCTTCAGCTGGAGCAGGCATAGGAATTGAGAGGCTGATTCAGTGGTTAGTTGGTGCAAAACATGTTGGAGAGGTACAACCTTTCCCCAAGATACCGGGAATTGTTTACGAACTTTAAAGGTGAATTATGCATACATATCTGCAATTCATAATCGTTAATTATATTTCCAGCCAACTGTGGAAAAACGTGAAAGCAAAAGAAGGCGTATCAACGTGATGAAAAAAGCCTCAGTTAAAAAAGATGTGCTGTACACTGTTGACTTGACAAAAATTGACGGAGATGGAGCTTTTCCGTGTCCAAAATGCGGGGCAATAATATCTCCAGACGATGAAACAGAAGAAATCTACCAAATCGTAGACACAAAGGTTGAGGGAGACAGCCTAGCAGAGTTAACTATATTGTGCAACAAGTGCGGAAGCACCATAAGACTTGTAGGCTTCTTGCTGGAACTTTAAGTTGAGTAGATGCTTCAAATTTTATTGAACTTACTTTTCTTCCTCCAATCTTCGACTTATAACAACAAAAATAAGCCATAAGATGACAGCGTAAAAAACGCCGTTAAAAACTGCACTCAAATATTTGGAATATTCGCTTGCAAGTCCTCCAATCAAAACGCAAATAATGTTTCCAGGAAACATCGGCGAGGGAATCAGAAGAGAAGCAGCTAAGAAAATTGAAAAGAAAACTATTAGGATCCATATTCCCCTCATGTTTTTTTAAGTCCTAAGTTGTATTTTATGTTTAATTCAAAACTTTATGAAAGATTAATATTTAATAAACATTTCCGTTTAAATGTTGAACATAAATACAAAATTTAAATTAGAAAATTGGAAAAGCAAGCACAAAAATTGCCACCAGAGCAACCGCCAAAATTTTTCTTCCCTTAGAGAGACTTGATACATCATCAAGTGGCCCGGGGTGTCTCTGCGAAGATAAGAAGAGAACAAATAACGCCATTAACCAGAAGCCACCTAAGATCAGCAACAAAATTGATGCTGCAGTCAAAAGCATCCTTGCTTTATCACCCACTAACGATCTGGCTATATGCCCTCCGTCAAGCATTGCTGCAGGTAAAAGATTAAGCACCGTAATAAGCAGCCCCACCCATCCTGCAAATTCCACTGGGTGCATGTAGAGAATCTGTCCTTGAGTAGGTGATGGAGTTAGCCTGAAATAGCTTAGTAACATCCAAATAAAGACCGTGATTAAAGGTGTCGGCAGAGTTGCAGCTCCTTCAATTGGTTGAGCAGGTATGGCCATAGCTGATCCGATGGCAGTTACAACAACCGCTAAAACGAAGCTTACAATGGGCCCGCTCAATCCTATGTCAAATAAGGCGTCTTTGTTAGGTGGAAGAGACTTCTGCACTATAACAGCACCAAATGTTCCAATTCCGCCGAAAGTTGGTGGAGGCCCTGGAATAAAATAAGGTGGTGTAGCTTCTATTCTATTTTTATTTGCAGTCAGCTTATGTCCCATTTCATGTAAGCCTAGAATCGCCATAATGGCAATTGTAAACATTATGCCTCCGAGAATTGGATCTATTGCTCCGCCTATAGTTACTAAGTTTCTTGACAGAATGTATCCTGTAGCGAAAGTTGTTCCAATTGTTATAAGGAGTAGTATCCAGTTAATCCCAACATTGCTTGGTTTTGAAATTGGCTTTGGAAAAATTTTCAGAACAAGCCTTCCGTCGATTCTCCGCAAAAAGGCTATCAAGTTTAGCTCTTCAAGTTTTTTAAGCAGTTTTAGAAATGCTTGTTTTGTTTCCTGTGGTTGTTTAAGGTAGAATGTGGGGATGTTATGTTCGAGTAGGGCTTCTTCTATCCGAAAATGTTCAGAAACCAACATGGTCAATTTTTCGAAATCAGTTTGCTGGGTTTGTTCTGGCAATCCGCTTGGCATTTCGTTCATGACTTTAAGCCCTTCATTTTAGGATTGCCTTATTAAAATGCGTTGTGATAGAAAAGGTTTATTGGATTTATTCTTGTTTTTATTCAGATTCCGAACCGCTAAAAACTTTTAAATAACGGACTGGAGACAGACGCTTCCAGAAGACAAAAATAAATTACTGTTCCAAAAGGGCGAACTAAACTTGAGGAAAAACAAGGCAGATGGAAATATCGATTCTTACGCGGCTATAATTTTGCCAACCTACTGTGAAGCAGATAACATTGAAAACCTAATACATACCATCGAAAATTTGGGAATCAAATCTAAAATAATAGTTATTGATGACTCAAGCCCTGATGGAACTGGAAAAATCGTCAGGAAACTGCAAAAAGAATACTGGAATATTACTTGTTAACTAGGCCAAATAAGGCTGGTCTTGTAACAGCAATAACCTATGGTTTCCATTTCATTTTATCCCAAGAAAACTCTCCAAACTACATAACAACATCCTAAAGAACCTTAACCGTCTTGAAGCATCACGTTTTTCTCCGAAAGAAAAGGCCTCAAAAAGCGCAAAACGGGCTCCACAACCCTTACACTGAACATAAGCACGATCACGTTTAACTCCAAGCCAAAACCCCTCCCTAGAACTGCATTTTGGACAAACATTAAAACGACTTGCTAAAGCTTCCATATCCTCCAGCCTCAAAGCCTCCCCCACCCAAAACATCCACAAACCCAAAATTTATGAGTTTCTGTCAAAAAGAGCCTAACAAAGTTTATTAAAAACCATAAACCATTCCTAAACGCTGACAAAAATGATAATCAAAATGTTTATGGTGGGCAAGCTTCTCACAAATTGCTACGTTGCAGCATGCCCAAAAACCCTAGAAGCCATAATAGTCGACCCTGGATTCGATAGCCACAGCGAAGCCCAGCAAATATTTAAGTATATAAGCGAAAACACCCTAAAACCAAGATTCATCGTAAACACCCATGGTCATCCGGACCACATATGCGGAAATGGAATAGTTAAAGAAAAATTCGCCATAGCTATCCTAATCCATGAAAGCGATTCTCCTATGCTTGAAGAACCAGGCAGAAGATTTGCAAAAACCTTCGGCTTTAACATTAACACGCCGCCAGCAGACATGCTGCTCCATGATGGAGACACAGTGAAATTTGGCGGAATAACTCTAAAAGTCATGCATACCCCAGGGCACAGTCTAGGAAGCATATGCCTCATAGGCGAAAAAGAAGTTTTCACAGGAGACACGCTTTTCGCAGGCTCCATTGGGAGAGTAGACCTTCCGCAAAGCTCAGAAATCGCCATGCAACACTCTTTAAAAAAGCTGGCAAGCCTACCCAATCACTTCAAAGTTTATCCAGGGCATGGTCCAACAACAACTATTGAAGAGGAAAAACAAAGTAATCCATTCCTGTTACATTGGCTGTAAAAGTTTTCATAGGGCACCATTTTAATCTAAAAACAGTTTCCTTTTCATTTATCTGTAAAGAATTGGACGTTGTATTTTCAAGTTTTATTTCGGATTCATAACGTTTAAAGAGAAAGGTTGATATTTTACAAAATGATATCTTACGATATGCGAAACGGATGCGTCTCTATGAGGCAGAAAACAAAACTATTCGCCATCCTAGTTACTGTAATTTTTAGCATGATGCTTTTCCCATTAACCCATTTATTTCCAGCCGTAAAAGCAACATATATTGAAGGCGAAATCACCACAAACACGGTTTGGACCCTCGTAGACAGTCCCTTTGTGTTATCTAAAGACGTTACGGTGCTTAATGGCGTCACTTTAACTATAGAACCCGAAGTAGAAGTAAGGTTCGGAGGAAACTTCTCACTAATAGTTAATGGCAAACTTGTAGCCGTTGGAACCCAAGAAAAACCCATAAAATTTACCTCAAATAAAATAACGCCAGAAGCCGGAGACTGGGGAACAATTCTTATTAACGGAACCAGTCAACTTTCATCATTAAAGTACTGCATAATAGAATACGGAACAAACGGCATCACGCTATTGGACGGCTCGGCACTTGTAGAAAATACCTTAATAGCTAACAACAGTGCCAGTGGCATCCACATAGAAGGAAACAGCCAAACAACCATACAAAACAACATTATAAAATCTAACGGGGACGGCATAACCCTCACAGGAAACCTAGCATCATCAACAATAACCATAAAACAAAACCAAATATCATTAAACACCCATAGCGGCATACTATTAGAGGCAGAAGCATACGGAAACCCCTTAATTCAAAATAACACTCTCATAGATAATCAGCACGGATTTTACGTCTCATCCAGTACAAGCACCCTAATAACCCGCAACTACATACTTAACAATGCAATAGGAATTTTTTATGCAGAAGGAAACCACGAAGCCCACTTCAACGACATCTACGATAACGGTTTAGGCATGGATGTCGCTTCTGACGCCACTGTAAATGCGGAGTATAATTATTGGGGAGATAGAAGCGGCCCATATCACGAATCGTTGAATCCCTATGGAAAGGGGAACCCTGTAGGCGGAGGTGGAGTTAACCTCGATTTCATATTCTTCCTAACAGCTTCAATAGACCACCCGAATACTCCGCCAACAGCAGTTCTATGGGCAGATAAGGCTATTGTCGCGCCTAACCAAGCCGTCGCGTTTATAGGCACAGACTCTTTTGATGAAGGACGCGTAGACCAGTACTTTTTCGATTTCGGAGACGGAAAAAGTAGCGGTTGGACCACGCTGTCAATTTTCTTCCACAACTACACCTCAACAGGAAGTTATATTGCACACCTAAGAGTTATGGATGACTTCGGCACCATAAGCGAATTTGCATCAACGCCGATAAATGTGGTGAACCTTACGCCCTTAGGAGTGACATTATCCCTCAGCAACTACACAGTGGGCTACAACGAAGAAATCTCAGTTACAGCCTATGTCTTATCAGGCGGCAGTCCAGTAGCAAACGCGAATGTAACGCTGTTCGCAGTGAAAGGTGGAAGTTTCACGCCTTCTTCGGGTTTAACCAATTCCGCAGGCATTTTCACAGCAAAATTTAAGGCGCCAAACGTTAGGGACATAACCAATGTAAGAATCATTGCAAGAGCATCAAAAAGCGATTTCGCGGATGGTTCCGACCACAAATATTTGAAGGTTATCCCGCCCCTAACAGTTCATGTGAGCGCCGAACCGCAAACAGTCCTTTCGGGCGAAAAGACAACCATAACCACTTATGTAACGGGAATCCTTGAAAGACCAGTTGCAAATGCCTCTATCGCACTATCCACGGATTGCGGCAATTTGTCGGCCATTACAGGAATTACAGACCAGAATGGAATAGCTAATTTTGAGTTCACCGCTCCCCTCACTTCCACTAATTTAACGGCAACCATTAGTGTAAATGCAGTGAAAAGCGGCTATATGAGTGGCGTTGGGCAAGTAGCTGTGAAAGTTGTGCCAAAGATTCTTGATGTCCAAGTTACTGCCGAAAAAAACAATGTAACATCTGAAGAAGAAATAGGCATAACAGTCCATGTGGAATATTCGGAAACCTCTATTGAAGGGGCAAACGTCACAATATCATCAGATATAGGCAATTTATCTATGTCAGCATTCACAGACGCTGATGGAAATGCAACCTTCACTTTTAAAACGCCTCTTGTCCCAGAAAAGACAAATATAACAATCACGGCAACCGCCATAAAGGCCGGTTACGCTGCAAGCAGTGGCACAATAGTTCTGATAGCTGAGCCTGCAAATATCACAATAAGCGTTGAGGTAAGCCCATCCATTGTTGAATCCGAAAAGAACGCTGAAATAAAAGTCTATGTTAAGAGTGGCGAAAAGCCTTTAGCAAATGCTACAGTCACCATAGCTGCAGCTGCTGGAGCGTTACCAGTGACATCAAGTGTAACTGACGAAAATGGTTATTGTACATTTTCTATTATAGCGCCAAGAGTTAAAACACAAACGGGTATTGCGATTACAGTGAACGTAGAAAAGTATGGGTTTGCAAGCGCAACCGCGGAGGCAACGCTCAATGTTGTTCCTGAAGCTGGAGGAGGGTTGCCATTAACGACGATACTTTTAATTGCTATTCCAGTGTTGCTGGCGGTTGTGGTGCTTGTCTTGATTAAGCTGAATGTTATTTCCATTTCAGGTGGAGAGGAAAGCGAGTAGTGTTTCATAAGACGCAATATTTAATAGTCTATCTGTATACATATATTACATAAGTACAGGAGAAAAAGCCATGGCCAAACTTCGACTCAAAGAAAAACTAGGCAAAATCAAAAAAATAAGGATACGAATCAACCTCGGAAAACCTAAACAGGTGGCTATTCCACCGCCTCCGCCAAAACCTGTTCCAAAAGGCTTCAAAGTGGTTGACAGATACCCGCTTTATGAACCGTTCGCACACGTCGCCATAGTGCAAAACCCAAAGACTGGCGAATACAAATACGTATTAGACGAGTTGCAGCTCGACCCCCTTGAAAGAAGCGTTTACAACCGCATTTTAGAAATTCTTCTGGCGGAAATAGAGTCGCCAAAAGAGGAAATATTAGATCCTAGAAAATTCTTCGCAGAAGAAGCAAAGAAAATTGTCGACAAATACAGAATAAGTCTAGGCTGGCTTCCAGACGTTTCCTGGTACAAAATTCTCTATCACGCTGAAAGAGACCTCGTGGGATTCGGTAGAATCGACCCCTTAATGCGAGATCCCAACATTGAAGACATTTCATGCGACGGAGTAAACAAGCCTGTTTACGTTTGGCATAGAAACTACGAAAGTATTGAGACTAACCTTGAATTTGAAAACGACGAAGAACTGGATAACATGGTTGTCAAACTTGTGCACATGGCTGGGAAGCATGTAAGCTCAGCCTTTCCAATAGTGGATGCCTCCCTTCCAGGCAAGCATAGGCTTGCAGTCTGTTACCGTCGAGAAGTCACACCCTTCGGCACTGCTTTCACAATTAGAAAGTTCAGAGAAGACCCCTACTCCATAATAGACCTAATAAACTTGGGCACATTTTCTGAAGAGATGGCAGCTTACTTCTGGATGTGTCTTGAAAACAGAGCTTCAGTTATGGTTTTAGGTGGAACAGCTGCCGGCAAAACAACCGCGCTGAACGCTTTGGCATGTTTGATTAAGCCTGGAAGCAAAATAATAACCATAGAAGAAACGGCGGAGCTTAACCTCCCCCATGAAAACTGGGTTTCCCTAATTGCAAGGCAGAGCTACGGTCTAGGCGGAAGCAGCGTCGGCGAAGTAACCCTCTTCGACCTTGTAAAGACCTCTATGAGACACCGCCCAGACGTGCTCATTGTAGGTGAGGTTAGAGGACAAGAAGCCTACGTGCTTTTCCAAGCCCTAGCAACAGGCCACGGTGGCCTCTGCACAATGCACGCCGAAAACTTGGACTCAGCTATTAAACGTCTAACGCAGAAGCCCATGGACATTGCACCAGCCTATATTCCACTGATGAACATTGTTTTGTCTGTTCAACGGGTACACTTGCAGAAAGCTGGAGAGAAAAAAGCTTACAGGCGGGTGATGAACGTCAATGAAATTGCGGATTACGAGGATTACAGAAATGTTTTCAAGTGGCACCCAACAAAAGACGAGCATTTGCCAGTATTAAATAAAAGCATTATGCTCTCTGGGATTTCTGAACGCTTAGGTGTCAGCAAAAAAGAGCTCCTCACGGAGATAGAAAGACGCAAGGAAATCTTACGCTGGATGCGTGAACGTAACATAAGAAGTTACAAGGACGTAGCCGCCATTATCGCTGAATACTATGCAAGGCCGAAACAAATCTACGAGAAGATTCTTGAAGGAGAGGAGGTGAAGGCAGTTGCCGTTTCTAGAAGCCCTTGAAGCATGGTCCTTTCGTATATTTGGGCGAGTGGCCCCATCCTTCTTAAAACATGTAGTCGCGTTCAGAGACTATTTGGAAAGGGCTAAAATCAAAATTTACCCAGAAACTTACGTTTCTTTAATGCTTTTCATTGCAGTGTTGACTATTCCCGTGACTATAATCTCCATACTTATAGTGTACTTTTACGCTTTCATTCCAATGATTTTCTTGGTGCCGCTTCCAATTTACGTGATGATAGGTTTTCTGTTAATACCTTTGTCGAGGGCTGGTGAGAGAGCAAGCAATCTGGAAAGGGAAATGCCCTTTGCAGCAGCCTACATCAGCGTTATGGCTTCTGGCGGCATAGCGCCTTACACGAGTTTTAAGCGGTTAGCAGAAGTTGAGCTTATGCCCGCAATGCGAAGCGAGGCAAGAGAAATCATAAAAGACGTGGAAATCTTCGGAATAGACCCCCTAACAGCCATAGAAAACGCAGCAAAAAGAAATCCCTTAGACATCTTCAAGGATTTCCTCGCTGGTTACGCCTCAACCGTTATAATCGGTGGAGACATTGGACATTTCCTTGAAAGAAAAGCTGAGGATATTTTCAAAACAAGGGCTTTGCGGGTGAAGGCTGCTGCTGAAAGACTTGGAATGCTTCTAGAAACTTTCATAATTGTCATGGTTTTGATGTCGCTTTGCTTCTACATCCTCTTCAGTGTAGAATCCATATACAGTGTTGGAATCTCCATGTATTCAGGCATAATTCTCTACACCTACCTGTTCACGCCAATGCTTTCATTAATGTTCATTTATTTGGCACATAGCATGCAGCCAAAAACTCCGGTTGTGGAAATGCGCCCCTACAAGGTTTTCGGGCTCTGCAGCATAGTCGGCATATTATTGCTGCTTTTACTAACAAGCTTTTTCGGATACATAGAGATTCCCTTCTTCAGTCAACTTCAAACAGTAATTGACTTACCAGTAGCTATCGCCATAGCCCTATTCGTTGCAACAGCCCCAGCCGCCGTGGTCTACCAAAGGGTTAGTAGCAAAAGAAACAGCATGGAGCAGGGAATTAACAGCTTTCTAAGAGACTTAACTGAGGTTAGGAAGACTGGCTTGTCTCCAGAAAAGTGCATTGAAAGCCTTTCAAACCGAGATTATGGCGAATTCAGCAAAGAACTGCGTAAAATA
>JBNASL010000041.1:0-10778 GCA_049717905.1 Candidatus Bathyarchaeales archaeon
GGTTGATGTTTGATGTCTGTATTTGCAGCTCCAGGAGCGTATGACCGCGCCATAACCGTTTTCTCACCAGACGGAAGGCTGTTTCAAGTTGAATATGCAATGGAGTTAGTTAACCGGGGAGCAACAATTTTGGGAATAAAGTGTCCTGAAGGTGTTGTTTTGGGAGCTGAAGAAACAGTTGAGCCCCTTGAGGAATCCGAGTCTTCATGGAAGATTTTCAAAATTGACGATCATATAGGAACGGCTATAGTTGGTTTAAGTTCAGATGCAAGGGTTTTGATAGACCAAGCGCGAATTTATGCCCAAAGTAACAGGTTAACTTACGACGAACCAATAGACGTTGAAGTTGCAACTAAACGCATATGTGATATACAGCAGCTTTATACGCAGCATGCAGGTGTTAGACCGTTTGGGGTTTCGCTAATCTTCGGTGGAGTTGATAAAACTGGAAACCGCCTGTTCATAACCCATCCAAGCGGAACCTATAAGGGACATAAGGCTACAGCCGTGGGCGCTGGAAGGGAAACTGTGATGAGCATTTTGAAGGAAGAATATCGTGAAAACATAAGCCTTGAAGACGCCGTTAAACTTGGAGTAAAATGTCTTGTAAAAGCTTTAGAAGCGAGACAGCTTCCGCCAAGAATAAAAATAGCCGTCATTCCTTCTGCAACAAAGAAAATGGAAATGCTCAGTGAAGAGAAAGTTGAAGAGTACGTGAAGAACTTAGGCGCAAGCAAGTGAAACCGACATGGGAGAAAAGCATACAATCGCGCGTATCACAAAAGACAATGAACATTTTGAGGTTCTCGTAAAACCAGAGAAAGCCCTAGACTATCGTTTGGGAAAAATATCTTCAATATCAGAAGTTTTAATTACTGATACCATATTTTCAGATGCAAACAAGGGAACAAGAGTTTCCGAAGAGGCTCTCCGCAAAGCCTTTGGAACAACTGACCAGCTTAAGATCGCAGACATAATTCTAAAAAAGGGAACACTGCAGCTGACAACAGAACAGCGGAGAAAAATGATTGAGGATAAGAGGAGGCAAATAATAGCCTTCATATCAAAAAATTGTGTAGACCCTAGAACAAACCTTCCCCATCCACCTTCACGCATTGAACAAGCTATGGAGCAAATCCACTACTCAATAGACCCCTTTAAGGCAACAGAAGAACAAGCAAGGGAAATAATCAAGCTGCTTAGGCAGATTCTCCCGCTAAAAATGGAGCAAGTTTCCGTTAGCGTCCACATACCAGCGCAATACGCAGCCAGAGCCTACGGAACTCTAAAAGCTCTTGGAACAATAAAACGTGAAGAGTGGCGGGCAGACGGCTCTTGGCATGGAATCTTGGAAATGCCAGCCGGCGTATATGCACCATTCCTTGAGAAAATCGGAGAAATTACAAAGGGAAATGCGGAAGCGAAGATAATATCCTAAAATTTAGTTATTCATGGTTTGGATGTGTTTATTATGCCAACATTTTTTGAGAAAAGGCAGCTTGTAACACCCGGCGATTTACTGGCTGAAGGCGATTACATAGCCGGCGAAAACACGTATAAAGAGGACAATAAGATTTACGCTGCGAGAACAGGACTTGTCGAATATGAAGAAAAGAGGGTCAGCGTTGTCGCCTTAAGAGCCTTCTATATTCCAAAAGTAGGAGACACAGTCATAGGAACAGTGGTTGAAGTCGGCTTCAGCGGATGGACTGTTGACATAAACTCGCCATATATGGCAATTCTAAGAGCCACAGAGGTTCTCAGCAGAACGTTTAAACCGCAGAAAAATGACCTTACCGAGGTTCTTGATGTTGGAGACTTGGTTGTGGCAAAAATAGTTGCCTACGATAGAACACATGATCCGCAGCTAAGCGTGAACGAGCCTGGATTAGGAAAAATAACCCGTGGACAGATAGTGAAAATAACCCCTACGAAGATTCCTCGAGTAATAGGGAAGAAAGGCTCTATGATATCTTTAATAAAGCAGGAAACGGGCTGCCACATAATTCTTGGGCATAACGGAGTCATACTGATAACTGGAAAAAGCCTAGAAGATGAAGAACTGGCCATGATGGCCATCCGAAAGATCGACGAAGAATCCCACACAACAGGATTAACGGATCGCATATCACAACTTATTAAAAAAGAAAAGGAGAAAAAGGGAGGGAATCAAGATGAGCCAAAAAACTGAAAAATTAATTGATAAAAAGGGTTTAAGGCTTGATGGAAGAAAACCAGACGAGCTGAGACCCATAAAAATTGAGGTAGGCGCTCTGTCAAATGCTGACGGGTCAGCCTACATTGAACAGGGGAAAAACAAAATTTTAGCAGCTGTTTACGGTCCGAAGGAAGTGCATCCGAAGCATATGGCCCTACCAGACCGCATGGTTTTAAGATGCCGATATCACATGGCACCATTCTCCGTTCAAGAACGAAAATCCCCGGCTCCTTCGCGAAGAGAAATAGAGCTGTCAAAGGTTATTAGGGAAGCCGTGGAACCAGCCATTTTCATGGAATATTACCCGCGAACAGCTATAGATGTCTTCGTTGAAGTTTTGCAGGCTGATGGAAGCACAAGATGCGCAAGCATAACAGCCGCTTCGCTGGCTTTGGCAGATGCAGGCATACCAATGCGGGACTTGGTAGCAGCATGTTCAGCTGGAAAAGTTGATGATACCATTGTTTTGGATTTGATGGACACTGAGGATAAAATTGGATCTGCCGATGTTCCAGTGGCTTTTATGCCAAATCTTGGAGTAATAACATTGCTGCAGATGGATGGAATCTTAACCTCTGAAGAATTTGAAAAAGCCGTTAACCTAGCCATTGAGGGCTGCAGAAAAATTTACGCCTTGCAGAAGGAAGCCTTAAGAGCCAAATACGTAAGCATTAAGGAGGTTGAAGAGTAAAAATGTCAATGGTTGTCCGTGTAAAGCAGAAACAAATCGCCCAGCTAATTGCTAAAGGAAAACGCCTAGACGGCAGAGGATTGCGAGACTACCGTGAAATAAAGGTTGAGCAGGGAATAATTGAAAAGGCAGAGGGTTCGGCGAGGGTTCTTCTCGGAAAAACAGAAGTTATGGTTGGAGTGAAAATTGAAACTGGAGAACCTTTCCCAGACACGCCCAATGAGGGAGTTTTAACAGTAAACGCGGAGCTTGTACCTTTAGCATCGCCAACATTCGAGCCTGGCCCACCAGACGAAAATTCTATTGAACTTGCAAGAGTTGTCGATAGAGGAATAAGGGAGTCAAAAGCCATCGACGTAGAGAAATTGTGCATAAATCCAGGCAAAAAAGTTTTCGTGATTTTTGTCGACATTTACGTGCTTAACCACGATGGAAACTTGATTGATGCTTCAGCCTTAGCTGCATTGGCTGCACTGCTAAACACGAAAATGTTCAACTATGAGATTGAAGAGGGCGAAATTAAAATTAAGCCTGGCTATACTTCCCTTCCGCTGCGAAAACATCCTATAGCAGTTACTATGGCAAAGATAAATGATAATCTTGTTGTGGATCCATGGCTTGAAGAAGAGCAAATAATGGATGCTAGAATTACCATAACAGTGGACGACGATGGAAACATATGTGCACTTCAGAAAGGGGGAAGCGGATATTTCACGCCAAAACAAGTGCTTGAAGCAGTTCAGATTGCTAGAGAAAAAGCTGATGAATTAAGAAAGAAATTAGGATGGTGAAGAAGGCTATGGGAAAGAGAACTAAGAAAGTTGGTCCTACAAGAGGGTTGGGTTCCCGCTACGGAGCCACTGTCAGAAAACGATACATAAAAATAATCACTGAAATGAAGAGAGATCATAAGTGTCCTCAGTGTGGTCTTCCAAGAGTTAAAAGAGTAAGCGTCGGCGTTTGGAAGTGCAGCAAATGTGGCTTCACGTTTACTGGTGGGGCCTACACTCCAACAACGAAACTTGGAGTTGTGGCTAAACGCGTTGCTAAAGGGATGCCAGTAGAAGAAGTTGAAACCTCGGAAGAGTGATAGGCTGAAAATTTGATATTGTTAACCACTTCGCGGAGACCTACAAAAGCCATTAGGACGTTTTGTAGAGACTTATTGCATACGATTCCTAACACACTGCGGATAAACCGGGGAAAACTAAGCCTAGAAGGCATAGCGGAAAAAGCCTTAGAAGTTAATGCTGAAAAAGTTTTGATTGTTGAAAGGTGGAAGGGAGGTCCGGGAAAAATACAGTTTTTTGATTTAAGCGGGAAAGGTTTAAGGCTTATCCCGCCTTTAATCTACTTGAAGAGAGTGAAACTTCAAAGGGAGTTTCAAGAAGCAAAGCCTAAGGGAAGAAGGATAAAGTCCCTTGCGCTTGCAGCCTCGCAAAGCCTTTCCGTGGAAGTTAAAAAGCTTGAAGATGCGTTGTCAAAATTTTTTGGTATCCCGATTATTTCTTATGAGGAGACTATGAGAGGCTATGACGCCTTAATGCAGATTATACTTGGGCAGCAGGGTTTTTTAACTGTTACGTTTAGGCTTATTCCTGAAAGAGTGGAGGTTGGCCCCCGCATAGGGATATCTCATTTAATATGGGAAGTTGACCATGAAGGCTAAGGCTGTTTTACGCTTAAAGTTTCCGTCAAAATGGAGTTTGGAAATAGTTTATAGAGCTTTGATGCCAGAAATGGAGAAACCAGCCACAACCCGTTCAAGGGCAAGCTTAAAAATTGATGATGATTTTTTGGTTTTGAGTGTTGAAGCCAAGGACACTGTGGCGTTGCGGGCAGCCCTAAACGCCTACTTAAGATGGATTTCCGCCTGCACAACATTACTTCAGACTTTAGAACATTTGACATGTGCTACCTAAGAATTTAGGTATATTTGCAAAGTTAACGTAAATGCGCCTTTAATAAGGGGTTTAACGTTCCCTTTTCCCTTTTATGTAGTCTTCAACCCACTCTTTCGCTGTTGAATCTGGAACCTGAACTGGCGGATGCTTAAAGGCATAAGAAGATATACTTATCAATGGACCGGCTATTTTGCGATCTAATGCCAGTTTCACCGCCCTTATAACGTCGATCACTACTCCGGCGCTGTTAGGTGAATCCTCAACCTCAAGTTTCGCCGAAATTGTCACTGGCAGATTGCCAAACTTTCTGCCCCTAAGCGTTATATAACATATTTTTCTGTCGCCTAGAAAAGGCACATAATCTGAGGGCCCTATTCGTGTGGGCAAATCGTAGGGCACAAGGCTTGTGACGGCTTCTGTTTTGCTTATTCGCTTGGTTTTAAGTCTCTCTTCGACAGTCATGTTCAGAAAGTCCGTGTTTCCGCCAAGGTTTAGTTGATATGTCTCATCAATTATAACACCTCGGTCAATGCAGAGCTTAACAAGGCTTCGGTGAAGAATTGTTGCGCCAAGCTGGCTTTTAACGTCGTCGCCTGCCACTGGAAGCCCCCACTCTTCGAATTTTTTACTCCAAACCTTGTCTGAGGCTATAAACTCTGGTATGCAGTTTACAAAGGCACATCCAGCATCCAACGCTGCTTGGGCATAAAAGCGCGTAGCGTGATAGCTTCCCACTGGCAAATAGTTGAGAAGAACCTCTGCTTTAGCGTCTTTTAAAACCTTCACAACATCTACGGACTTAACCTTATTTTCATCGTAAACACTAAAAGGCTCCCTCATGTGCTCGGCTGCTCCGTCAAGAATGGGCCCAGGCGAAACTTTCACGCCTAGAGGGGGAACATCAGCGAACTTGGCGCAGCAGTTAGGCTTAGCGAATATGGCTTCAGCCAAGTCTTTCCCAATCTTGCGTTTATCCACTTCGAAGGCTGCAACAAATTTTACGTCTCTTATATGGTATCCGCCGAAATTCACGTGCATAAGTCCTGGAACAGTTTCATCTTCGCGTGCATCCTTATAATATTCTACTCCTTGAACTAGAGCTGAGGCACAGTTGCCCACGCCAACTATTGCTACACGAATTTCTGTCAAGCGGAATTCCCCTTTTACGCAGTTGTTGAAGGGATTAGACTTGTCTAATCTATAACCTTTTCTAAGATTTATGACAAGGTTAAAAGGGAACTTCAACAGACATACTTAGAAAGGTGAACGCTAATGGATGAAGGCGCAGTGGACATAAAGTTTGAGCCCTTCAAGGAAATTGTTATAATGGAAAGAAACTTCTTCTCAACCCCAGACGACATAGCAAGGTTTGCCTCCATAATTGCAGGGGGGAAAGCTGCAGGCTTATACTGGGCTGAAGGCGTCGTCTTCCTCTACTTCCCCCTTCCAGCAACAACAGAAACAGCAGCCAAGGCACTTGTGGAAGAAAAAAGAGTATACTGGACCTTTGTTGGATACTCTCTAATGCCAAAATACCAGCCGCTAATTGAAACAAAAGAGAAAATAATGGTTCCAGTAATAGACATGTCTTCAAACCCCATGTTCAGAAAGGTTGCAAACTGGCTGAAAGAACAAAAGCAAACCTAACTTTAGCACTTTTTGCATAAAACGTGAGTGCATGAAAAAGCAAAACATGAAAAATGATGCATTCCCAATTTGCCTAAAGGGAAAAGTTTTTTCTGGAACCGGAGAAGGCGCCAAATTCACAGAACTTCCATGGGTGAAAAGGCAAATGGAAGAAAAACTCGGGTTCGTCCCATATCTTGGAACATTAAACATAAAGCTATTAAAAGGTGATGTTAAACTTAAAAACTTGTTGAAAAGGGCAAAGTCCATAGAAATTCTGCCAGTTAAGGGTTATTGTCTTGGAAAATGTTTTAGAGCGCATTTAGTTAACGGTTTAGAATGCGCCATTGTTTTGCCAGAGGTTAGAGACTATCCAGAAGACGTTATAGAGGTTATAGCGCCAGTAAATCTGAGGGAAAAATTACAACTTAAGGACGGTGACACAATAGAGGTTATAGTCGCGCCTTAACAAGACTATTTTCACGTTTTTCTCTGAAAAAACTCTGCAAGTACTCCTGTAGACAATTATTCTTTTTTAGGTACAGCCCATATTTCACAAGGGCGCTCATTGCTCTTGCGGCGTCTTCTGGAGAAGCATAAGCCGGAATCCCCAACTTGTCAAATCTTGAACGCGTGTATAATGCCATCTCTGTTTCGCCTATGTCACATGCAACAATGGGTTTGTAGTGATTGCTTGCAACCCTCGCCACACGGTCTATGTAGTCTTCCTGCAGCGCTGGCACATGATGCAACCCTAAGAGTATTATACCATGAATCTCCGGATCTTGAAAAGCTATTTCCGTTACATACTCGAACATTTCTGAAGTTGCGGAACCCGTTATATCCACCGGGTTGAAGTTTGTTGCAAACTTGGGAAGTTTTCCCTCCGCCTTAAGTTTCTCAAATTTTTGAAGCGTTTCCTCCGAGAACTGTTTAACTATTAGTCCTCTGGATTCACATTCATCCGCAGTCATCACACCTGCTCCGCCAGCATCGGTTATTATGGCAACGTCTTTCCCTGAAGCAGGAGGCTGCATAGACAACGCCTTTGCCATATCAAGGAATTCCTCCATGTCCCTTGCCCTTAGAATTCCAGTTTGCGTAAATACAGCAGTGTAGATTTGGTCTGAACCAACCATGGCTCCAGTGTGGGAGGAAGCTGCTCTGGCGCCAGCTTGCGTTCTGCCTGATTTTATAGCTATTAAGGGCTTTTTCTTAGTGACTTCTGAGGCAACTTCCATAAATGCCCTTCCATTCTTCACATCCTCGATGTACATTAGTATAACCCTAGTTTCTTCATCATAAAGCAAGTAATGAAGGATTTCCGCCTCGTTTATGTCGCACTTGTTTCCGAAACTTACGAATTTGCTTAGGCCAATCTGGCGGCCAGTCATATAGTCGAGAACTGCCACCCCAAAGGCTCCGCTTTGGGTCACCATGGCTATGTTGCCTTTCATAGGGCGGGGAGTGGCAACTACCTCTTCTCCAGTTGTCAAAACTTTTGTTTCAGGCAAAAACAGCATATCCACACCTGTTTTTGAATCGTAAACTCCCAGACAGTTAGGCCCCAGTATTCTTATTCCAGCTTTTTTCGCTATGGCTACAATTTTCTCTTCAAGTTCGCGTTTTCCAATCTCGCTGAAGCCTGAACTTATGATGGCAACAGCCTTGACTTTTTTAGCTGCCGCGTCTTCCATTACTTCTGGAACCGTGTCCGCTGGAACAACAATTACAACCAGTTCAAGTTCTCCTGGAATTGCGGTTAATTTTGGATGACATGGAAAGCCAAGTATGGATTCTTCATTAGGGTTAACAGGGTAGAGTTCTCCTTTGAAAACGCCTCTTTCTCTGTTTTGAACAAAATTTTTGAGTATCACATGCCCGGCCTTGTTAATCTTTTTTGTTGCTCCAACAACAGCAACAGATTTAGGATTAAAAAAGACGTCAAGTTGTTTAATTGAACTTTTCATTTTTTTCACCTCTTTGCTCTGACAATAACTATGGGTTTATGTTTTACTGTTTCAAGCATTTCCCAACTTACATCAGCCAAGTTTACTTTAAAGGTTTCAGCCATATCCCAAACTGTTCTGCCCGCGCCGAAGCCTCTAACACGGTTTGCAAACTCGGCGATTGTTAGAGCTTCTTCAGCTGAAATTCTGCATCCTGCCACTGCTAAGGGTGTTGCCCTTCTTTTTAGCTTAAACATCCTCCCAACCACGTAGGTTAGAAAACCGCCAAAAGAGTAAATGCCTTTAACGGGTTTAGGACGAGGAGTGAAATGAAGGTTTCTGAAGGAAAAAGTTTTGTCAGTGTCAACAATTACAACGGAAACTTTCCGCCCCAAATGTAAAAAGATTTGCCTACGAATTTTCTCAGCTATAAGATCGGCATTTTTTAATGGTAAGCTCACATAGGAGTGGGGTAAGTTGCTTCCATCGATGCCGCCTTCGGAGCCGAACATTAAGGCTTGCAGCAAATTCGCATGGTGCAATGCAACTTGTTTATGGCGGCTTCCCATCTCAAAAGGGTATTGGCGAAGTCTTTGGATAAGTTCATTCCGCATATGGCATACAGGGCCAAGGATGTAACCCCAGATTATGGGCATCCACAATTTAGCGATTATTTTTGCGCTTAAACTCGGCTTGACGACACTTTCATCAACAATATTGTTAAGCGCTGTTGAAATTGCTTTTTCAGATATAACTACAAAGTCGCCGTCCAGAATTTTTCCTTTTAAACTTGCAATTATTTCTTTTAGATACTCCTCGCCTGGGCGCCAGTATCTCGTGGTGATGGCACATGCCTTATATTTAGACATTCAAATCGCGTTTGCAGAAAATTTGCGAGGCGCTTAGAGGTTTTTAAATCTAGTCTTAATCTCTTCAATGTTGCATTCCGTAGGCTTCAGTTTCCCCTCTGGACAGAATCCAAGCTCCACACAATTGGGCCCAGCGTTTTCGAAAAGCGAGGGAGCAACCTTTTTTACTTGCCTAAGCATTTCTGTGGCAATTTCCCTCAGTTCCCACTGGGTGCGTGCGCAGCATCTGAGGTTGAAGAAGTGGCGGAGTTCTCGGGCGTTCATTGTTACAATTATGTTTGTTTTAGCCGCGTTTGGCAGGATATACCGGGCATCTTCTTTATGAACCCCCAAGTATAAAAGCTTCTGATAAGCAGCGGAAATATTCTCCAAGGTTTCGTCGAATATCTTTCTTGCTTCAGGTTTGTCCGCTATGCTCGGCGGAGTCACATATTCTTTCAGAGTGTCGTAGGTGACGTAGCGTTGGCTTTGCTGTGTGTAAGAGGCAATGCGGTGTCTCACCAGCTGATGGGTCAGCGCTCTTGACACTTCTTCAAGACTGAAAGTGAAGTTCGCATGTTCTATGACAGATACATGCCCATAGCCCATAATTCGCTTAAGCGTTTTCCGAGCCTTTTCCAGGTCAAGGCTTTCAAAAATTTCAGATGTACCTCCACTTCCAGGCGAAGTTAGAGCTGCAGCTGCACACACTCTTTCCGGGTCTGGCGTATAGCAAATGAGCTTAACCTTCATTTTTAACCCTCCCCCTTACTTTAGCATGAAAGCAATAAATCTGTTTTGTTCACATTTTTGTAGAGGTGCCCATTTGACAAGGGTGAAAAAAGCTATAAACTACATAAATGGTTTACGCTTAAGTAAGAAAGAGACGCGGCGTGCACTTGGAAACCTTTTGCTTTTGAAGTATGAGAAATGGACAAAAACTCTTTCCTTGAAGGACTTTCTATATTTCAACGATCTCGTGATGAAGAATAAAACTGAAATAGGCGCTATCCAATTTTGCGGAAAGTTCCGCGCTTACGCTTTTGAAGAATACGTTTACCGTTTGCTCAAGGAAAGAGTTTGCATTAAAAAGCCTCTGGAGTTGTTCTGGGGGGAGAAATGCCCAGTTTGGAGTATAAATGGAGAGAGCTACGCCATAGAGTTTGATATTTCTATTGGAAGAAAAGTCGAAGGCTTTGTGGAGCCCGTCGTGGTGTTTGATGCCAAAGTGGAGCTTGATTCTGCAAGGTTAAAAACCGCACTAGCCTCTTTTACAATGCTAAAACATTGGAACCCTAAAGCTAAATGTGTTCTCGTCTACGTGACCAGAGAGTTAGATGAAATCCTTTTGGAGTTAGCTGAAAATTGGGCTGAAGCAATTTTTCAGTTCAGCCTTGAAAACGACGAAACCGAGGATTTTATAGACTACGTTGCTGGATGCCTTTGCTAGGCGATATATGTGAGCGTAGACACGGTCACTCGTGTATCTTCCGCTTTCCATCTCCTGCTCTATTTCCCGCAGTAAAAGTATCCGCTTAAAAG